>NC_015276.1:2435384-2739807 GCF_000192865.1 Marinomonas mediterranea MMB-1 | reverse complement strand
GCGGTAGACGTGAGCGTTGAGTGGGTCATGGGTTAAATACAAACTTTGTGGATTAAAGTGGGCTTATTCTCGATGTTTTTCTCTTGCTTGGCATGGGCAAAAGTTTGTTTGATGTGTGCATTTTTTGTTTATTATTTAAAACTACGCTACGAAAGTGTGTTTTTAGATCGATTGGTTTTCTAAAGGTTAACGAGTGCTTTTCTATTTGAATGTTGATTGGCTCTTTGGAGAGGTGTTGCGAACACGTTTGTATATTCTGGCTAGAGAGGTCGGATCAGGTAGGTTTAATGTAAATGCCAGTTCATCGAGCGTCTGATGTGGATCTGAAATAAGTAATTGCTCAATTTTGTCCGCCAGCCTCGATTGTTGGAATTGTTTCGGTGTCGTATTGGCGTGTTTAATAAAAAGAGAATGTAGCGCGCTGTGGCTAATATGCAGTTGTTCGGCTAACGCTTTGATTTTGATATTCGGCGTATTTGAAAGTATCGATTCCGCTTTTTTAAACAGTTGTGCGCTGCGTGTCAGTTTAGTTTTTGGTAGCGGGAGTAATAATCCAAGCAGAGCTAAGCTCGTTTCAAGTTTGTGTTCTTCGACGGATGAATGGGAAGATAGATGTTTAAGGAATGGCAATAGCTGTAGAGTTTCAGAAGTCAAGTTAATAAAGCTTGATTGCACTTCGGCTTCGCTGTCCCACGATGGAATATTGTTAACGACAATGCATTCATTCTGTTTTTGAGCGTAATGGTGGTGTTTTTGGGTTTGCGATATGAGAGCAGCGGACCCTTTTTCGATAATCGATTGACGTCCATTAACCTCTAGCTCTAATGATCCTGAGAATGGAATCACAATTTGGGTGTGATGGTGTGCGTGAGGGTCGCCGGTTCCTGAATAGCACAATGTTTCTAATTTGCTTCGTTCCACGCTTTTGGCTTTCTCTAGGGGGAGAGGGAATTTAAGTTTACATTAACTTTCCTGTATTTAAAGCTGAAGAGTTTGCTAAATATAGTTGCGATCCGTGTAATTATATGGCGTTATCGCTATATTGTTTTCGTTAACTCATGTTTTTGGATATTTATATGATTAAACAAATGTGTGTGTTATTGGGTTTTGTTCCTGTTTTGTTACATGCTCAAGATCTGGTGTTGACCGATAAAGAAGGGAATGTTGTTGAGAATGCGGTGGTGTCGTTGTTGGACCTTGAGGCGAAAACGCCTGATGCTATCGAAATAATGGATCAAAAGCATAAGCAATTCGTTCCTCATTTATTGGTTGTGCAAAAAGGTCAAAAAGTGGCGTTTCCAAACAGTGATGATATACGTCATCATGTGTACAGCTTTTCACCGATAAAGCCCTTTGAAATCCGACTTTATCAGGGTGAGCAACCCCCTCCGCCAGTCGAGTTTGATGAGTCTGGTTTGGTAGTGTTGGGATGCAATATACACGACGACATGATTGGTTATATTTATGTGGCTGATAATCACCCCGCAATGCTTACGAATGACAAAGGTGTTGTATCTATTCCAGGCTCTTACCGAGGTAGATTAGGGGTTTGGCATGAGCTTCTTGAAAGTGGGGATTTAGAGATGAAAGCATACGGAGACGATTGGAAGCAAGGTTCAGCGCTGTCTATTAATTTGTTGCCATCATTTGAGGATGACTTATAGATATAAGTATCGCTTTTATTTATTGTGCTCCAGAATGCCGTTGTGGCTTTGGAGCACAATAAAGCAAGTTATCTCAATATAAGTAGTGGGATTTTGCTTTCTGAGATCATCTTATTGGTATTGCTACCGACAAAAAACTGCCTCACTTTCGAATGGGCATAAGCTCCCATTACTAATAACTCAATATTATTATCCCGCTTATATTGGGTGAGTATTGGGTAGATCTCCCCGTTAAGTAGTTGTGCTTCGACTTCGTAGCCCTCAGATGCTAATAAACTCTTAGCAGTCTCAATTTTATCTCTCTTATCTTCGTTTGCTTTAGTGGCGACCATGACTAAATGGCACTTTAGTCCTTTTAGGAGCGGGCTTTTTATAATTTTGTTGATGGCATTGTCTGCTGCTTCTCTCCCATCGTAGGCGATCATAAAATTAGTGGGTGCGCTAAAGTTGTCGGGTGTCACCAGAATAGGAGAGTGCAGGCGTCGAGCAGATGTCTCGACATGAGATCCAATTGCGTGTTTTTTGTTTTTACGTATTTTATCGCACTTTCCTAGAACGACGAGTCTAATGGTGTTTTCGAGCTCTATAAGGCTGTCAACAATATCGCCATGTCGTTGGATCGTTTCGATTGGACTTGAGGTGACTAGTTCAGCTTTGCTTTTCGCTTCTTGTAGTAAGACCTTTCCGCTTTCAGAAGCGAGCTTTGCTCTTCGCTCGTCAAGCTCGGTTAATTCGGATAATAAGTGTTCGCGAGAACTGAACCCAATCGCGCCTGAGAGGTCAGATTTTACGCTGCTATCAGGTCTTTCGATGGTGTGTAACAGAGTCAGTGGGGCTTCCAGTCTCGCTGAAGCCCATGCAGATGCTTTAATAACATCCTTTGTTGTTTCTGACTCATCAATTCCCGCGAATACTTTTATCATTTTTATTCTCCAGTTATAGAGCTATGAAGCTTAAGGTGCTATGACGCTTTAATGGCCGCCCATTAATTTCTCTACTTCTTCAGGTTTGTCATGAATGCCGAATTTGTCAACCACTGTCGCGGTCGCTTCATTCATTCCTATGATGTCTACTTCAGCGCCTTCTCGTCTAAATTTGATAACTACTTTGTCTAATGCTGAGACGGCAGTGATGTCCCAAAAGTGTGCTTCAGAAAGGTCGATGGTGACGTGTTCGATGACTTCTTTGAAATCGAAGCTGTTTGTAAATTGCTCTGATGAAGCAAAGAATACCTGACCAATGACTTTGTAAGTTCTTTTATTGTTGTTGGGCTGATCTTGATCATCTTTCACAACCATGAAACGGCCAATTTTGTTGGCAAAAAACAGTGACGCTAAAAGCACGCCGACAAAAACGCCTAATGCTAGGTTGTGTGTGGCGACGACGATCGCGACAGTGGCAAGCATGACAACATTTGTTGAGATAGGGTGATGTTTTAGGTTTATGATTGAATCCCAAGAGAAGGTGCCAATAGACACCATTATCATAACGGCAACTAACGCAGCCATGGGTATTTGGCTAATCCACTCGTCTAAAAATACGACCATTATAATGAGGAGAGTACCCGCTATAAAAGTAGACAGTCGGCCGCGTCCGCCTGATTTAATGTTAATGACGGATTGACCGATCATTGCACATCCTGCCATTCCTCCAAGTAAGCTAGAGCCAATGTTGGCGATGCCTTGTCCTTTACATTCGCGATTACGATCGCTTGTTGTATCTGTTAATTCATCAACAATGGTTGATGTCATCATTGATTCTAGTAGGCCAACTAATGAAAGGCCTAGAGAATAAGGAAGGATGATCCAAAGTGTTTCTAAGTTAAGTGGAACTTCAGGCCATAAGAAGATAGGTAGTGAATCAGGGAGGTCTCCCATATCGCCCACTGTACGGATGTCTAATCCAACAAACATAGCGAATGCGGTTAATAGGACAATACAAACCAGCGGACTCGGGACGGATTTTCCGATCACGGGTAAGTATGGGAATAAGTAGATGATTCCTAAGCCTGCCGCTGTCATTGCGTATACATGCCAAGTTACGTTTGTAAGCTCCGGCAATTGGGCCATAAATATCAGAATGGCTAGTGCATTAACGAATCCTGTTACGACGGACCGAGAGACGAAGCGCATTAGGCTTCCAAGTTTCAAATAACCTGCGAGAATTTGAAAAACGCCGCAAAGCAAGCTTGCTGCTAATAAATACTGAAGTCCGTGTTCTTTTACAAGTGTCACCATTAAGAGTGCCATTGCGCCCGTAGCGGCGGAGATCATGCCGGGGCGGCCACCCATGAATGAAATGATAACGGCAATACAGAAAGATGCGTAAAGACCTACCTTGGGGTCTACCCCCGCAATAATCGAAAAGGCAATTGCTTCGGGAATTAGAGCTAGGGCGACAACTGTGCCGGAGAGTGTGTCCCCCTTTATATTAGAGAACCACTCTTTCTTCATTGTATCTATCATGGGTTACCTTAAGTTGGATAGGCTGTGAGTTCAATGCCAAGTCGAAGCTAAAAGGTGAGTTTAAACACCTTTATCATCACGAGCTTGGTAGTGAACTACATAAAGAAATCTACGTTTTATAGATGTCTATAGTTTGAGTTTGCGGGTGATTATAGATAGTTAGCAATTTATAGGCAATTTTGATGAGAAATAGTTTTTTGTAACTGGATGTTTGGTTGTTATACAGAGGGTTACATTTAGTCACACTAAGTTCTTTGATATGTACCAAGGTACAATAGAAAGTCTTGACTGTTGCTACTAGAGTGGTCAATAGACAAAATTTTTTATTTGTAGGGTAAGTAAAATGAGCGACAACCAAGTTTCTTTCGCAACGTTAGGTAATGCTGTTGGTTTTGTAACGCAAGTATCAGGGACTGTTAAAGTTCAATCTATTGATGGACAAGAGCGGATCATAAAAGCAGGAGACCCGATATTCTACGGGGAAACCGTCGTTGCTGTAGGGAATGGTAGTGCAACCATTGAGTTTGTTGATGGCACGCAGATTGTTGTCGCTAACCAGTCTGTCGTTGAGATTACAGACGAAATTTTTAGTTTTGATAATACCGATGCAGAGTTAGTAGCCGATTCAACCTCTGAAGCGGATGCTCTACAAGAGGCTATTCTGGCGGGTCAAGACCCTACCTTGATTCAAGAAGCGCCGGCAGCTGGTGAGGAAACAGGTGCAACTGATGAAGAGCAGCGTGTAGATGTCTCGGTTGATCGTAACGACGATACTTCATTGCCTACTTTTGGATACGATACTGATAATGATCGATCTGTTCTAGCTGGTGGTGGTACGACTGGGGGGCAGAATTATTACGGTACTAGCTCTTATGATGTGCCAGAAACAGCTCAATTTGGGCTTTCAGGTGGTTCTGGGGCAGAGGGTGCGCCATCCGATATAAAGTCAGCCCAATTCGTTGATAGCTATGTAAATGGCGTTACATATGTAACCTCAAGTGGGTTGTCAGGTTTGACTGGCGATCAAGGGGATGATGGGAGCTTTGCATATCGGGAAGGTGATTCAATTACATTTTCTGTTGGAGATGTGATTATCGCCGAATTTTCATCAGATCTTGTTTCTAACGGTTTGCTTTTCTTGCAAGATATAGCGCAGACGGATCTAGGTGATGTTAATGATAACTATGTCGAAAATATGGCGATTTTCTTGCAAGCCATTAGTGATGGTTTACAAGATAGTAATTCTGGTGATGGGGTTTTAGAAACCAATGACATCATTAATATGCCTGATGGAAATTCTACTATTACAATTAGTGAAGATATGCGTGAGGCTTTTGAAGGCTACTCGTTAAATCTTTCAGAAGCTGGTAAGCAGATGCTATCTGATGCATTGGCTAGTGTTAATATCGAGTTTACTAGAGATAGTGAAACTGAGGATGGGTTAGGAGTCAATACTTTTGAGACGGCAGCAATGTCTCATGTGGTGGACTCTACTGTTGAGCTTGCTGGCGATAGGGTTCCAGATGAGTTTGATGCTCGAACAACTGATGAAATTGATGTTCCAGGTGGTGTAGTTACCTATAACTATAATGAATTAGATGGTGAAATTACATTTAGTGTATCAGATCTGCTTGAGGGAGCGACTGCAAATCAGGTAGTGGAAGACAATCTTGTGATAAAAGATGTCTCTCTTGCTGCTGGTTATGAAAATATTGGTGAGCTGATTGATAATGGTGATGGTACTTATAAAATCATTTTGAATGAAGGTGTTGATCAATATGATTTAGAGGGATTATCTCTGAATTATACTGCTCAAGATTGGACAGCAACGCAAACTATTACTTCCGCTACATTAGATACATACAAATCCCACCTGTCTACTGATGCTGAAAGTGTGACGGAAGGCGATGATTACGCTCAGTTTACTTTAACTAGTTCATTAAGTTTTGACGAAGATCAAACGCTAAAAATTACGCTCACTAGCGAGAATATGAGTGAGGCGCTGGGTAAGCAAATAGCGGAGTATGCTGATGATTACAGTATGCCAATTGAATATTCAGTAGATGGTGGTGAGACCTGGATTTCTGTTGATTTGGACTCGGTCGAGTATCAAGAGGGTGGAGTTGTTTGGCCTACGTTTAGTGCAACTTTACCAGCAGGTTCGACCTCAATTGAGGTTAGGGTTCCTATCTTTGATGATGTTGCAGTTGAGGGAACTGAATATTTTAATGCAGTTGTAACTGGAGATAATTTTTACGACGAAGAGATTGAATTTGCAATCGAAGATAATGATTCTGTTGCTGAAGAGCTGCCAACTATTTCAACCGATTACGTTTATGCTGTTGAAGGGCAGGAATATGCAGAGTTTACAGTCAGTCTAAGTGAAGCTGCTGATGGAGATGTCTCCGTTGATTATTCTATGGTTGGAATTGGTGCTACGTTAGATGAAGATATTACTGACTATACTGGCACTATTGTTTTTGCTGCTGGAGAAACTACAAAAACGATCCGGATTCCAATTGTAGACGATACTGAAGTAGAAGATGTCGAGATGGCGTTCCTCACATTGTCAAATGTAGAGGGTGGCGCGGTAATTGGGGATGGGCAAGGATCTCTTCGTCTTTTTGATAATGACTCTGATGCGACGTTAGATGTGAATCTAACAATTGATTCGATTGCTCAGGACAACGTTATTGATGCAGCAGAATTTCAAAGTGGAAGTGTCGTTATAACTGGTACTGTATCGGGAGATAGTTATGATCTTGCGATTGTTACTCTCACTATTAATGGGGAAGTGTATACGGCTAATATCGGTTCCGATAATACGTATTCTTTGACTGTTGATACTGCGGATCTTCAATCGGATGGGGATTTAACTGTAGATGCTCAGGTTAATGTTTACAATTCTGATAGTGGGCGAGGTGAGGCGTCAGCAAGTCAATCTTATACTTTTGATTCCTCTCCTTTGTCTATTAATCTTGATGTTGACCCAATTACTGATGATTCTATTCTCAATGCTGTCGAAGCGGGCGGCGATGTAATTGTAACTGGCTCTGTGACTGGTGATGAATTTGATTCCGGTACCGTAACGCTCACAATTAATGATACGGAATACACAGGTGCAGTAACGAATGGCCAGTTTTCTATCTCTGTTGCTGGTTCTGACCTTGAAGCGGATTCGGATAGTCTTGTTGATGCAACGGCTTCCGTATCAAATGCAATTGGTCAGTCTGGGGGGGGAGCGTCTACTGAAGCGTATTTTGTGGACACTACTGCTCGCGCAACCGTTCGCGTTGATTCAATTACATCTGATGACGTTATTAATTCCCAAGAGGCGGGTGCAACCATTACGGTAACGGGTCGTGTTGGCTTCGATGCGGGTGCTGGTGATACCGTCTCGATGGAAATCAATGGCACAACTTATACCGCCGTTGTGCAAACGGACAGTACTTGGTCTGTGGATGTTGCTGGTTCTGATTTGGCGGCGGATGCTTCGTTTGTTGCCAGTGTATCTGGTCAAGATGATGCAGGTAACCCTTATTCAGCCTCAACGACATCAACCCATACGGTTGATACTTCTATTGCAACGCCTTCTATTTCGTTTGAAAGTACGGGGGATGATGATGTTTATAATGCCGTAGAGCTTGGTGATGATGGTACGGTCACTGCGACTATCTCTGTTACTGGCTCAGAAGTAGGTGATACATTAACGTACAGAGTAGGTGATGGCGAAACGATTACCGTAACATTGACGGCGGATGATATCGCTAATGGTGTGACGGTTGAAGTACCTCCGCAGGTGACATTAACAGCTAGTTTATCTGATGACGCTGGTAATACTTCTGATGAGGTGAGTGACCACCCAATGTCTGCGGATGTCTCTGCGGATTCCGGTACTGTTACGGTTAACGATATCACAGAAGATGACGTGATTAATGCGGCTGAGGCTGCAGGTACGGTGTCTGTAACAGGTGATGCAATAGGCGGTGATATTTCAGAAGGTGATGTTGTTGCTTTAGAAATCAACGGAACCACTTATACAACGACAGTCGGCCCAGATGGTTCTTGGTCTGTCGATGTGGCGGGTTCTGATCTTGTTTCGGATACAGAGTTTGATGCGGTTGTTACGTCTTCTGATGATGCAGGTAATACCGTTGAAAGCGTTGGTAGCTCGACTCATACAATTGATACATCCCCTCTTGCTATAAACTTAGATATTGATCCAATTACTGATGACTCTATTCTGAATGCAGCAGAGGCGGGTAGTGATGTAACCGTAACGGGTTCTGTTACGGGAGATGACTTTGATACCGGTACGGTAACGCTCACGATTAACGGTACGGAATATACTGGCGCAGTAACGAATGGTCAGTTTTCTATCTCTGTTGCTGGTTCAGACCTTGAGGCGGATTCGGACAGTCTTGTTGATGCAACGGCTACCGTTTCAAATGCAATTGGCCAGTCTGGGAATGCAACTTCTACAGAAGCGTATTTTGTTGATACTACCGCTCGTGCAACCATTCGTGTTGATTCAATTACATCGGATGATGTTATTGATGCAGAAGAAGCAAATTCAACCGTGTCAGTAACAGGGCGTGTTGGTTTTGACGCTAGTGCTGGTGACACAGTTACGATGGAAATTAACGGCACTACATATACGGCAACGGTTCAAGCGGATAAAACATGGGCCGTTGATGTGGCTGGTTCCGATTTGGCTGCGGATACTTCTTTTGTTGCAAGTGTGTCTGGCCAAGATAGTGCAGGCAACCCTTATTCTGCGTCTACTACCTCGACTCATACTGTTAATATTGTAACTGGAGACACTTCTCTGAGTCTAAGTGCGACCGATTCGATCACCGAAACGGGTGGTGTGGTGACTTACACGGCGACCTTGACTAATGCAGCACAAGGCGAAGTGACGGTTACCCTAAGCAATGGTGAGACGATCACGATTGCAGATGGCGAAACTCAAGGCACGGTGGATGTCGTGGTCGCGGCAGACGAAGATGTGTACGTGGATGCGGACAGCATCAGCGCGAGCATTAGCGGAGCGACAGGCGGCAACTTCGAGAACTTGGTGGTTGATAGCACGCCAGCAACGACTCAAATCACAGATACCACAGACGATACGACGGTTAGCCTAAGTGCGACAGGTTCCATCACGGAAGCTGGCGGCACAGTGACTTACACAGCGGAATTAACGTCAGCGGCTGAAGGTGATGTGACGGTTACCCTAAGCAATGGTGAGACGATCACGATTGCAGATGGCGAAACTCAAGGCACGGTGGATGTCGTGGTCGCGGCAGACGAAGATGTGTACGTGGATGCGGACAGCATCAGCGCGAGCATTAGCGGAGCGACAGGCGGCAACTTCGAGAACTTGGTGGTTGATAGCACGCCAGCAACGACTCAAATCACAGATACCACAGACGATACGACGGTTAGCCTAAGTGCGACAGGTTCCATCACGGAAGCTGGCGGCACAGTGACTTACACAGCGGAATTAACGTCAGCGGCTGAAGGTGATGTGACGGTTACCCTAAGCAATGGTGAGACGATCACGATTGCAGATGGCGAAACTCAAGGCACGGTGGATGTCGTGGTCGCGGCAGACGAAGATGTGTACGTGGATGCGGACAGCATCAGCGCGAGCATTAGCGGAGCGACAGGCGGCAACTTCGAGAACTTGGTGGTTGATAGCACGCCAGCAACGACTCAAATCACAGATACCACAGACGATACGACGGTTAGCCTAAGTGCGACAGGTTCCATCACGGAAGCTGGCGGCACAGTGACTTACACAGCGGAATTAACGTCAGCGGCTGAAGGTTGATGTGACGGTTACCCTAAGCAATGGTGAGACGATCACGATTGCAGATGGCGAAACTCAAGGCACGGTGGATGTCGTGGTCGCGGCAGACGAAGATGTGTACGTGGATGCGGACAGCATCAGCGCGAGCATTAGCGGAGCGACAGGCGGCAACTTCGAGAACTTGGTGGTTGATAGCACGCCAGCAACGACTCAAATCACAGATACCACAGACGATACGACGGTTAGCCTAAGTGCGACAGGTTCCATCACGGAAGCTGGCGGCACAGTGACTTACACAGCGGAATTAACGTCAGCGGCTGAAGGTGATGTGACGGTTACCCTAAGCAATGGTGAGACGATCACGATTGCAGATGGCGAAACTCAAGGCACGGTGGATGTCGTGGTCGCGGCAGACGAAGATGTGTACGTGGATGCGGACAGCATCAGCGCGAGCATTAGCGGAGCGACAGGCGGCAACTTCGAGAACTTGGTGGTTGATAGCACGCCAGCAACGACTCAAATCACAGATACCACAGACGATACGACGGTTACGTTGACAACCAGCGATGTGAACGAAGACGCGGCGAGCGTGACCTTCACAGCGACCTTGTCGAATGCGGCTGAAACCGAAGTGACCATCACCACGGATCAGGGCGACATCGTGATCGCGGCAGGCGAAACGACTGGCACCTTGGTGGTTGATATAGATGAAACAGATATATCTAATGGAAGTATATCTAGTTCAGTTGAAAGTGTTTCAGGAGGCAACTTCGAAGCCGTGGACTTCAGCTCAGCGACCGCGACGGCACAGATATTCGATATTACTCCAACTGAAGCGCCAGGTGTAACCATCACAGAAGATGCGAACGACGATGGTCTTATCAGTGCGGCAGAGCTTGATGGTCAAGTGAACGTGACGATCTCTCTAACCGATACTGGTGCGCTTGAAGGCGATACTTTGACTGTGAACGGCACGGACATTGTATTGACAGCGGCTCAGATCACAGCAGGTGAAGTGTTGACGGCGGTCGATGCGCCAGCAGAAGGCGCGACGTTAACTGTCGAAGCAACTATTACGGATGCAGCAGGTAATGTCTCTGAACCAGGCACAGACAGTGCGGTACTGGATACTACGGCAGCGGGTGCGCCAGGTGTAACCATCACAGAAGATGCGAACGACGATGGTCTTATCAGTGCGGCAGAGCTTGATGGTCAAGTGAATGTGACGATCTCTCTAACCGATACTGGTGCGCTTGAAGGCGATACTTTGACTGTGAACGGCACGGACATTGTATTGACAGCGGCTCAGATCACAGCAGGTGAAGTGTTGACGGCGGTCGATGCGCCAGCAGAAGGCGCGACGTTAACTGTCGAAGCAACTATTACGGATGCAGCAGGTAATGTCTCTGAACCAGGCACAGACAGTGCGGTACTGGATACTACGGCAGCGGGTGCGCCAGGTGTAACCATCACAGAAGATGCGAATGACGATGGCCTTATCAGCGCAGCAGAGCTTGATGGTCAAGTGAACGTGACGATCTCTCTAACCGATACTGGTGCGGTAGAAGGCGATACTTTGACTGTGAACGGCACGGACATTGTATTGACAGCGGCTCAGATCACAGCAGGTGAAGTGTTGACGGCGGTCGATGCGCCAGCAGAAGGCGCGACGTTAACTGTCGAAGCAACTATTACGGATGCAGCAGGTAATGTCTCTGAACCAGGCACAGACAGTGCGGTACTGGATACTACGGCAACAGCCGGTACGGTGACGGTTGACGACATCACAGCAGACGATGTGATCAATGCAGCCGAAGCGGCTACTACAGTGTCTGTAACGGGTAACGCAACAGGTGGTGACATCAAGTCTGGCGATACCGTTACTCTTGAAATCAACGGCGAGACTTACACAACGACAGTCGGCGCAGATGGCTCTTGGTCTGTGGGTGTGGCAGGTTCTGATCTTGCAGCGGATACCTCGTTCAATGCGGTTGTGACGTCTAGCGATGATGCAGGTAACACAGTCGACTCCATTGGCTCGTCAACTCATAGCGTTGATTTGACATCTAATGCGAGCATAGATGTTGACATCATTACACCGGATAAGATTATTAACTCATTCGAGTCTGCAGAGGGTGTGCTTGTTCCTATTACAGGTTGGGTATCTGGCGACGCTCAGCCTGGTGATACAGTTACAATTACCTTAGATGGCGTTGAAATCGGCACAGCTCAAGTCAGCGAAGAACAGGATGATCAAGGTCGATACTTATATGAGGTTGATGTTCTAGGGTCGGATCTAGCAGGCACGAACTTAGCTAACCCGTTTATTACAGCTACCGTCAGTGGTACTGATGAAGCGGGTAACTCTTTCGAAGCGAGCAGCACTGAAATTTATAAAGTTGATTTGTTTGCTGATGTTGATGCTTTTGTACAAGACCCGAGCGGTGATTCAATTATTAGCTTCGACGAGCAAGGTAACGTGAAAGTTGGAGGCTGGGTTGAAGCTGGAGGTGATGTTCAGTCTATTACGATAACTGACTCCGAAGGTAATCAAGTTACGATTACGGAAGGTATTTCTACAGAAGATGATAGCGGTTACGTGTATTTTGAGTCTTTGGTTGATGTTGGCTCGTTAACTGATGGAACACTCAATATTGTTATCAACGTAACAGATGGCGCTGGAAATGAAGGACAGTCTGAAACATTACATATTGAGAAAGACACTGGTATTGCTACACCATCAATCTCATTTGAAAGTACAGGAGATGATGATGTTTACAATGCCGCTGAGCTTGGTGACAACGGAACGGTTACGGCCACTATTTCGGTAGCGGGTTCTCAAGTGGGCGACACCCTAACTTACAGCGTCAACGGTGGCGCTAGTGTGACAGTGACGTTGGATCAGGATGACATTGATAACGGTGTTGCAGTTGAAGTGTCTCCAGAAGACTCGATTACTGCGACAGCATCTGATACAGCAGGCAATACGTCTACTCAAGCAAGCGCAACGGCACCGGCTGCTGACTCGGACATTGCGACACCAACTATCTCTATTGCAGGCGACATCAACGAAGATGGTGTGTACAACGCGGTCGAGCTTGGCCAAGACGGAACAGTTACTGCAACTATCTCGGTAACAGGTTCCCAAGTGGGTGACACCTTGACTTACAGTGTCGATGGTGGCTCTAGTGTGACGGTGACCTTGGATCAAGACGATATTGATAATGGCGTTGCCGTTGAAGTGTCTCCAGAAGATACAATCATTGCGACTTTGTCTGACGAGGCTGGTAACACTTCCGATTCAGTGAGTGCAACGGCGTTGGCTGCAGATACAGAGGTTGCGACGCCAACGATCGCTATTGCAGGCGATAGTAACGAAGATGGCGTTTACAACGCAGAGGAGCTTGGTGAAGACGGTACGGTCACGGCGACTATTTCAGTCACAGGTTCTCAAGTGGGTGATACCTTGACCTACAGCGTCAACAATGGCGACCTGGTTACAGTTGAACTAACAGCAGCCCTAATCGACAGCGGCATTGAAGTTGAAGTGTCTCCTGAAGACACCATCACAGCGACTTTGTCTGATGAGGCTGGTAATACGTCGGATTCTGCTAGCGCAACTGCATTGGCTGCGGATACTTCAGTAGAGCCTCCAGTTATCACTAATATTACGGATGACTCAGCGGGCTCTGATTACTCAACAGTAACATTACATGGCACGGGTGAAGCCGGTGCAACGGTTACGTTGTGGGTTATTGCTAATTCAACAAATAGCGGTAATGACACTCAAACTGGCGAATATACTGAGCTGTCAGAAGTAACGACGACAGTATCTGAAGATGGTACATGGTCTCTGGATGTCTCGAACTTAAGCGATGTTCCAGTTAACGACAATGAATTCTTTAAAGCGGTACAAACAGACGAAGCTGGTAATACCAGCGACTTCTCTAATACTGCTCACTATTGGCATGGAACATGGAGTGGCATCTCGGCTGAAGCTGACGATGATTATGTTATGACCGGCTCTGGTAATGATTCAATTACCATTAATTCGGATGATGTTAACAACGCATTGACTGTAGATGGTGGGGCGGGAACAGATACTGTTATCTTCAAGAACTTCGATGCTGATCAAGCGACTTTTGTACTTGATGATAATGGCAATCTACAAATTACTCGTGGGGATACGAGTGACGTTGTGCTGCTTATTGATGTTGAGAACGTGAAAATTGATGGAACTACCTATACGGTTGATGAACTCTTTACGCCGATTGTTGAAATTACTGAAGATACAAACAATGATGGATACATCAGTAGTTCTGAGCTTTCAGGCGAGATAAATGTTTCGATTACATTGCCAATAGGTGCACAGGAAGGTAACACGCTTACTGTAAATGGCGTTGCGATCACATTAACTGCAACGCATATCGCAGCGGGCCTTATTTCGACAACGGTATCAGAGCCAGCAGAGGGAGAGACGGTAACAGTCACTGCAACGCTGACTGATAATCAAGGAAATGTTTCTGAGAGTGGGCAAGATTCCGCAATCTTGGATACCTCTGTAAGTCAGCCTACTGTTTCGATTGACTCAGATAGTGATACAGGCTCTTCTAATACCGATGGTGTTACGAATGATACTACGCCAACATTTAATATCTCTGGTATTGATGCTGATGTGTCGTCTGTTGAGTTATTTGATGGCACTAATAAGCTTGGTGATGCTCAGTTTGTTGACGGAAACTGGACGTTCACTCCATCCTCTGAAATGGCAGATGGAAGTCACGATATCACCGTAGTGGCGACAGATGCGGTTGGTAATATCAACAGCTCAGAGACCTTAAGCATTGATATAGGCGGTATTTCCGCTCAGGATGAGACGGTAACTACTGAAGAAGACAATGCGATTACGATTGATGTTCTTGCAAATGATTCTGATCTCGATGGCGATGCATTAAGTATTGATGCTGCTGAGTTAACAAGTGGCCAAGGTTCTGTTGAGATCGTTGACGGTAAGGTTGTATTCACGCCTGCTGCGAACTTCAATGGCGAAGCAACAATCAGCTATACAGTGACTGATAGTAACGGTGAAACTGCTACCGCAGAGACAACAGTAAATGTCACCGCTGTTGACGATGAAACTGTCTTGACACTGAATGCAGTGGAAGTAACAGAAGATTCAACCGTCGCGGGTGATACGGTAGCGACCTTCAGCGCTTCTGATGAAGATGACACAGTAACCGTTGGCTTCACACCAGGTACGAACGACGATGGCTACTACGCAATTGACGGTACGAACGTTGTTCTTACGCCAGCAGGTGAAGCCTACCTAGATGCCGGTAACGAGTTACCAGAAATCAGCCTAACCACAAGTGGTTCTGATACAGATAAGACAGCGACGGCGACTCCGACAACGAACCTAGTGGATGATGAAACTGTCTTGACACTGAATGCAGTGGAAGTAACAGAAGATTCAACCGTAGCGGGTGATACGGTAGCGACCTTCAGTGCTTCTGATGAAGATGACACAGTAACCGTTGGCTTCACACCAGGTACGAACGACGATGGCTACTACGCAATTGACGGTACGAACGTTGTACTTACGCCAGCAGGTGAAGCCTACCTAGATGCCGGTAACGAGCTTCCTGAGATCAGCCTAACCACAAGTGGTTCTGATACAGATAAGACAGCGACGGCGACTCCGACGACGAACCTAGTGGATGATGAAACTGTCTTGACACTGAATGCAGTGGAAGTAACAGAAGATTCAACCGTCGCGGGTGATACGGTAGCGACCTTCAGCGCTTCTGATGAAGATGACACAGTAACCGTTGGCTTCACACCAGGTACGAACGACGATGGCTACTATGCAATTGACGGTACGAACGTTGTTCTTACGCCAGCAGGTGAAGCCTACCTAGATGCCGGTAACGAACTTCCTGAGATCAGCCTAACCACAAGTGGTTCTGATACAGATAAGACAGCGACGACGACTCCGACAACGAACCTAGTGGATGATGAAACTGTCTTGACACTGAATGCAGTGGAAGTAACAGAAGATTCAACCGTAGCGGGTGATACGGTAGCGACCTTCAGTGCTTCTGATGAAGATGACACAGTAACCGTTGGCTTCACACCAGGTACGAACGACGATGGCTACTATGCAATAGACGGTACGAACGTTGTTCTTACGCCAGCAGGTGAAGCCTACCTAGATGCCGGTAACGAGCTTCCTGAGATCAGCCTAACCACAAGTGGTTCTGATACAGATAAGACAGCGACGGCGACTCCGACGACGAACCTAGTGGATGATGCGTCCGAGTTAACGGCAGATTCGAACTCTGCGCAAGAAGATACAAGTATCACAGTATCAAGCGCGAATGGAGTGCTAGCGAATGACTCTGATGAAGATTCAGTACTCGAAATCGCGTCTTTCTCAGTTAATGGACAAAATGCATCCGCCGGTTCAACGCTTACTATTGCAGGTGTGGGGACGCTAACAATCGAGGCAAGCGGCGCGTACGAGTTCACTCCGGTCGATGACTGGTCTGGCACGGTTCCGCAAGTGACCTATACGACCAATACAGGCTCAGATTCGACGCTTGATTTGAACATTACGCCAGTTGCTGATGCACCGAGCCTGACAGTAACACTCGGTGATGCGACCTCTGGTGGCTCAACGGATACAACGTTAGATGCGAACAATGTAAGTGACTTAGGTAAAAATACGAATAACGAAGACGTTGAAACGAGAACGTTTGACTTCGGCAGTGAGAATGCAGGTAAGACAGTTACCTTGTCTTTCGACTCTGTCATTTCTGGTGGTTGGGAATCTAGCGGTACGTATGCTGATAGTTATGAAGTCTCTTCAAATGGTGAGTTGCTAGAAAGCTTTACCTATAGTCAGAGTAACGGCAGCAGTCAGTCGCAAAGTAATACCTATACAGTCCAATTGGACAGTGATGGTAAAGTTGCCATTGAATTTAATGTCGACAGCACTGGATCTGATGAAGAAGTTGATATTTCTAATATCCAAGCAACATTGACTTCGAGTAGTGATACGTTATACCCACTTACTATCTCTGCTGCTCAAACAGATGCAGACGGTAGTGAGACATTGACGTATAGCATTGCTGCATTGCCTGATGGCGTGACGCTACAGGATCAAAATGGCGATACTATTGAGCCTAATCAAGACGGTAGTTACACCTTGGTTGAAAGTCAGCTAAGTGGTCTTAATGTCGCTGTTGAAGAAGATGTTTCGACTGACGTCGATATTGCGGTTACTGTAACGAGCTCGGAAGGTGGTTCTAGCGCTGTAACGACTGAGACAGTAACAGTACCTGCTGGCAACGATGCTCCAACCATCGAGTTGGAGACTGGAGCGGATTCTGTATCGGTTTCCGAAGAAGGGTTGGCAGAAGGTAATGCTGATACAACAGGCAATACGGATTCAACCAACACTGTTACGGCAACAGGAAACTTTACGGTTTCCGATGAAAATGACGATTCGCTGACTGTTTCATTGGTCGCTCCAACGGGCTCGTACACATCAAATGGCGAAGCCATCGTGTGGAGCACGAACGATGAGGGTGATCTAGTTGGTTCTGCAAATGGCGAAACAATATTAACGGTTTCTCTTGGAGACGTAACAAATGGATCAGGTAGCTACACAGTTACCTTGTCTGGATCTCTGGACCATTCAGATACTTCGTCAGAAGATGTTGAAAGCATTCAGTTTGGTATCAAAGTATCAGATGGAACAGAAACGACTACTCAGAGTGTGACGGTTAATGTTGAAGATGATGCACCTGATTCTGTTACGACAACAGCCTCTTTAGAATTAGGGAACTCGGCAGCGTCTAGCTTTGCGGTTTCGTCCATCGAAGGTGGGTTGACATCGAGTAGTTTCACGAGTGCCTATAATTCAAATACAGATCAAACGAATACGGATAGCGATAGCCTAGTTGATGTTGTTGAGTGGGGTGATAACCACGATACGAGCAAATATAGCCTGTCTGATTCGGCTGATCAAAGCGAAGAATCAGTAGGCGAAAACTTTGTTATTGGCGAATTTACTCATGTAAATAAAGAGGTCAGTTCTTCATACAGTACGCTTGATACAACAACAATGACTTATACATTCGATATTGTCATCGATGGCGTAACTAAATCAGTAACCTTAGAAGTCGAGTTGGATCATACTGAGACATCTAATAGTGGCGGCTCGGATGCGGATACGGTTGTGATGGGCACCTTGCCTTCAACACAAGTTGAAGTGAACGGCGTTACCTATGACGTGTCACTGAGTGGATTTAAAGAGTCGTCTGGTAATATTGTGACAAGTTTGTCTACGGCTGAAAATGCGAGTCAAACCGCTTCTGTTGTCGCCAATGTTAGCGTGGCTTCTGGTAGTTCTGAGAGCAATGATGTATTGACCGGAACTCTTACTGTTGATGCTGGAGCGGACGGTGGAGCGGTAACGGCTGCAACGACCGAAGATACAAACGGTACCTTGGTTGTAAACGCGGATGGTAGTTATACCTATACGCCAAGTGAGACACTAACGTCGTCATTGGGATCTGGTGAAACTACGACTGTTTCTTACAGCTACAGCGTGGTTGACTCTGATGGTGATACGTCAACCAATACGTTAGAGATTACTGTTACTGGGTCTGAAGCAACGACGAGTACTAGCTCAGGACTATCTGCCGAGTTCTATAACTACTCAGGATATGGAGATTACGGCAATACGGATTCTATATCAGAAGCAGTAAGCATAATTTCTGATGCTAGTGAGCCAAATGCAACCTTTGTTGCGACTGAGGTTAATTATACTAAGAGTGATGGCGATCTAGGCGCATGGGGTAATTTAGAGGATTGGATTGGGGACGATTCAAGCTCGTTGACCTATAACGATCAGCAGCATACCGGTGACGCGGTTGTAAAAATGACGGGGTCGGTATCTCTAGATGCTGGAACGTATACAATCAAAGTCACTGCGGACGATGGCTACCAAATCAAAATTGATGGTGAAGTGGTTGCTGTTTACGATAGCAACCAAGGTACGACATCTCGTTACGCAACTTTCACGATTGATGATAGCGGTACTCATGATATTGAGATCGTCTACTGGGATCAGGGTGGTCAATACACACTAGCGGTCGAGTTAGCAGATGAATCTGGAAACTACGAATACCTAGGTAGTGATGCGTATCCAACATCTCATGAATCTTCTTCAACGGTTACGGATACGGGGTCCGATTCTGATTCTTCGACTGTCGTTGACGGGACGGATGTTGATTCTTTAGAAGATCGTATTAACGAGATCAATGATATTGATCGAGTTCAATCGAAACATGGCTCTATACAGGGAAGTGACGCGGATGAAGATCTACGTGGTTACGGTGGCGATAATTGGAGCTCTAAAGACTACATCGATGGTGGAGATGGCGATGATGTATTAATCGGCGGAGGCCATAAAGATACGTTAATTGGTGGTGACGGTGATGACTATCTGTTGGGCGGTTTGACGACTGGAGAAGACTGGAAGACCGATACCTTGACTGGTGGAGAAGGCGACGATGTCTTTATCTTGACAGATCATGGTCAAGCCAACGGTTGGAATGACTATGCGGATGACTTGATCACCGACTTCAACGCAGCAGAAGATTCGTTGGATCTTACCGATATCCTAGATGGATTGGATGACGCTCCGAATAGTAATGCTGATACGGATGCTATTTCAGACTTCTTGAATCAGCATGTAAGTGTTGAAGACGGAGCAGTGAAGATCGATGGCAATGATGTTGCAACCTTTGGGGATGATTCTGATTTTGATTCAAACCAAGATGGATCTGTTACGTCGAGTGACTCTGTAACGATTATCTTTAATGACCAAGAATACGTCATTAACATTGATGGTTAGAGTGTTTCATTAGATATAAAAAAACTGGTGTTCGAGTAATCGACACCAGTTTTTTTTGGTCATCTCATTCTAATTTTGTATTACAGCCGTTTGCATTTTGTCCATTGCGTTGAGAGCTTTTTGACACTGTCTTGGAGAACACACTAGTCGTGCAAAAGGTCTCACTTTATTATTCCAATAGGGCAGCTGACGCCAGTACCACCAAGCCCACAATAACCGTTAGGGTTTTTATGCAAATATTGTTGGTGATATTCTTCTGCATAATAGTAGGTAGAGAGCATTTCTATTTCGGTTGTAATCGGGCCGTATCCCGCTTTGTCTAACTCCGCTTGATAGCGCAATTTGCTTTCGTTTACCGTGTTTAAGTCTTCAGCATTAGAGGTGTAAATAACAGATCGGTATTGGCTGCCGATATCATTACCTTGTCTCATACCTTGTGTAGGGTCATGACTTTCCCAAAACACTTGCAGAACCGTTTGAAGAGAAGTGATGTTCTTGTCAAAGACAACTCTAACCACTTCAGAGTGACCTGTGCGGCCGGAGCATACTTCCTCATAGGTTGGGTTAGGGGTATAGCCTCCTGCGTAGCCAACGCTTGTTACAGTGACGCCTGGAGTATTCCAAAATTTTCGTTCTGCGCCCCAAAAACACCCCATGCCAACGATTATTTCACCTTCGTTATTATGTAAAGGGCGTTTGAGCGCTTCTTGGTTAATCGCACTGATCCCAGATATCTCAATTTCCGACGTTCTGCCGGGCAAAGCGTCGCTTTCTGAAACCATTGTCGATTTTTTCAATTTATCTTTTGTAAAGAACATGTTTTATATCTCTATAAAGAATAAGGACTTAATTATAGGTGCTGACTGACACTTTACATAACCTTACTAGGAGCTACATCTACTTGCAAAAATCATCCTGTAACGACTAGCGCGTAATACTCAACGCGTTACACTTTTAAGTGTTACATGTGAGAACCACTATTATGGTAGATATGTTGATATTTTGGGATGAAAGGGAGTCACCCATTTCTCTCCAACACTTTATTGAAAGGCTTCGAACAGAGCTGTTTGGACTGGGCGTTGACGCTCATTTCATTGCTCTTGCTAATGAGCACGACCCTAAAAATGGCAGACTCAAAGCGAGTATGCGAGGCTTACTCGATTACGTTGTAGAGTTAGGTCCAAAAAGGCTACTGTGTTTTGGTTCCCATCCTTCCGTGCTCGGAAGATTAATTCAACCCGCACTTAAGTGTTCGTTGCATACCAATCAACTGCCTATGAGTATGGATAAGAGTTCCAAGAAGAAAGTGCGTCTTGAACCTGTTGCGCGTTTTCTATTGGGAGGCGATATTTGGACTTCAGACAACTTATCATCAAACTATATATTTTGTGATTCGGAAGATATGAGTGATGAGAGTACGGCGGTCGGCCTTGTCTTAGAAGATGATCGATTTAACCTGTATGAAAGCCAGTTAGAAAAGGTCGGATTAACCGTTTCTACGTTTTCTAAGAAAAATATATTTGAAAACTATCAGACGCAACTGAAACACGTGGGTCTATTGATGATATCCAGTGAAGTTGACCCTGACGGTAAGTTAATTGATATTGCTAATGCATTGGGAAAGCCTGTTCTGCTAATCAGTGAATTCGGTGTTGCGCTTGGAGTCGAAGACGGAGTGAACGGTTGGGTTACTTATTCAGCGACCGAACAAAGACTGTTGCAGTGCTTGGTTAATTGGAAAGGAATGTCTTCTGATGCCAGAAGAGTATTGTCTCAGTATTCGAAGCGCCACCAATCAAAACGATCGGGAATAAGTAAGTACTTTTCTCAATTCGACCTGAAAAGTCATAAAGAATTGAATTCATTTCAAAAAATCTCTTGACCTCTAATATTACTTCCCTATAATACGCACCTCGTTGACGCGGGATGAAGAAAACTTGGTAGTTCGGTAGTTCGGTAGCTCATCGGGCTTATAACCCGAAGGTTATCGGTTCGCTTTCTATTTAAAGTGGCGGCTCCCGCAACCAATTTTAGTATTAGATGTTATCAGTTTATTTTTCCAGAAATAAACAGTGACTGAACTAAAAACTGATCGTCAACGAAGTGAACTCAAGTATTGAATGTTTGCGCAAATAAATTTGGCGCGGGATGGAGCAGTCTGGTAGCTCGTCGGGCTCATAACCCGAAGGTCGTCGGTTCAAATCCGGCTCCCGCAACCAATTTAAAATTGACCAAGGTCATCGGTTCGCTCTCTACTTTAAGTAAGTGGCTTACGCAAGCAGCATGTAAAGGCAAAAGCCATATTGTAGTTCACATGATAAAAGCGATTTACGAATGTAAATCATATGTCGCGGGATGGAGCAGTCTGGTAGCTCGTCGGGCTCATAACCCGAAGGTCGTTGGTTCAAATCCAGCTCCCGCAACCAATTCGAACAGTAGGAAGAATTGGTGCATTTTTTATCAGTTACAGCGTATATCTTTTATTGAAAATAGATATTTAGGCGCGGGATGGAGCAGTCTGGTAGCTCGTCGGGCTCATAACCCGAAGGTCGTCGGTTCAAATCCGGCTCCCGCAACCATTTCAAATATCTAGAATCAATGTAAGAGTCGTACTTGTTATTCCCATAATAGGTATTCAGTCGCGGGATGGAGCAGTCTGGTAGCTCGTCGGGCTCATAACCCGAAGGTCGTCGGTTCAAATCCGGCTCCCGCAACCAATTTAAGATCGACCAAAGTCGTCGGTTCACTCTCTTCAAAAATAAGCGGCTCCCGCAACCAATCTAAGATCGACCAAAGTCGTCGGTTCATTCTCTTCAAAAATAAGCAGCTCCCGCAAGCCTTTCAACTATCTAGAACCAATGTAAAAGTCGTATCTGTTATTCTCATAATAGGTATTCAGTCGCGGGATGGGGTAGCCTGGTAGCTCGTGGGGCTCATAACCCGAAGGTCGTCGGTTCGTTTTCTATTTAAAGTAAGCGGCTCCCGCAACCAATTTAAGATCGACCAAAGTCGTCGGTTCACTCTCTTCAAAAATAAGCGGCTCCCGCAACCATTTCAAATATCTAGAATCAATGTAAGAGTCGTACCTGTTGTTGCCATAATAGGTATTCAGTCGCGGGATGGAGCAGTCTGGTAGCTCGTCGGGCTCATAACCCGAAGGTCGTCGGCTCATTCTCTTCAAAAATAAGCAGCTCCCGCAACCATTTCAAATATCTAGAATCAATGTAAGAGTCGTACTTGTTATTCCCATAATAGGTATTCAGTCACGGGATGGAGCAGTCTGGTAGCTCGTGGGGCTCATAACCCGAAGGTCGTCGGTTCGTTTTCTATTTAAAGTAAGCGGCTCCCGCAACCAATCTAAGATCGACCAAAGTCGTCGGTTCACTCTCGTCAAAAATAAGCGGCTCCCGCAACCATTTCAAATATCTAGAATCAATATAAAAGTCGTATCTGTTATGCCCATATTAGGTATTCAGTCGCGGGATGGAGCAGTCTGGTAGCTCGTCGGGCTCATAACCCGAAGGTCGTCGGGCCTTTTTTCAAATCTTGAAAAAAAACATAAAATATAAGAAACTCTCGCTGTTCTGTCTCTATATTTAACTATTCTGTATTGTTTGATATATCGACTTACTTCTTGTATCGAAGTTGGAGAGAGCTTTAAAAATTATCCGTTGATAAAACTTCTCAGCCTTTGACTTCATTTTCACGATCAAATAATAAGGAATGTATCAATGAAACTCGTTGTTGCTTCACTAATGTTATGCCTTTGTACTGCATGCTCTAATCTTAATGTGGATAAAAATTGGAAATCAAATTTCGTTAAAGATGTCGCTCGTAATAGCGCCGTACAGCAGTGTAATGAATATCCATCAATGAGTCGTCAGTATGAGGAATGTGTTGAAGAAACGAAGGAATTTTACAATAAACATCAGGGGAATTGAGCGAGGTTTGAGCTAATGAAACGAGAACGAAAAACGCCAGCGGGGACGCTGGCGTTTGTGTATTCGGTTATGAGTACGTTGGTGCGGTCGCTCTACACCCTAAAGGTTAACCGCGATGCCTTCGTCGAAGCCTAGCATGATGTTTAAGTTTTGCACGGCAGCGCCAGAGGCACCTTTGCCTAAGTTATCAAGCTTGGCGACGATCACGCCTGATTGGTTGTCAGGTGCGCTTAATACAGACAGTTCGACGTTGTTTGTATTGTCGACACCATGAGGTGTCAAGAATGGCGCTGCGTCATCTGCAATCAGGTTAAGCTCATTTACAGCCACAAACGCTTCGTTATCATACGTTTCGGTTAATTTTGCGTGTAGCTGCGCCATCGTTGTGTCGCCCTCTAGGTGCATAGGGAGGAACGTCAGCATGCCTTGACGGAAATCTCCCACACTTGGGGCGAATATCGGTGCTTTTTCTAGACCAGACCAGACTTTAAGTTCTGGTAGGTGTTTGTGGTTAAAGTTTAAACCATAAGCACCGAATACAGGCGCATCGTTGCCGTTTTCGTAGCGGTCAATCAATGCGTTGCCGCCACCGCTGTAGCCAGAAACCGCATTGATGGAGTAGTTTCCATTCGCAGCGAGTAAGCCTGCTTCTACCAAAGGTTTTAATAGAAGAATTGCGCCTGTTGGGTAGCAGCCTGGATTTGACACAAATTGAGCATCTGCGATCTTAGCGCGCTGGCTGACGTCCAGTTCTGGTAAGCCGTATACCCAGCCATCCGCAACACGGTGTACCGAGCTTGCATCTAGAATTCGGCAGCCTTCTTCTTTTGCTAGAATGACGCTGTCTTTTGCTGCTTCATCAGGTAGACATAGCACGGTCACGTCGGCTTCTTTCATCAGGCGACGCTTTTCTTCTACGTCGCGCTTTTTAGCTGGGTCAATGCTGATAATTTCAATATGTGGATGGTTAAGGAGACGGTCTCTTACTTGAAGACCTGTCGTGCCTGTTTCGCCATCAATAAATACTTTTTTCACAACCTGTTTCCTTAGATATAGCAAAGCTCAATGCGAAATTTCGACATTGAGCTGGGGTATCAACTTTCGTTTAGCGTTTAAACTAAGTTTAAAGCATCGTGAGGTGAGTATATAGCGCGAAAGTTAAAAAATTAGCCAAGTGCTTGGCTTACTAAAGCATACTGACGTGTTTCGTCGTCTCTTGTTGGGGACTCACCGCGTACCATTTCAACAACGGTATCAACCTGTGGAAGCCCAACCTCTGCTAACCATGCGCTTAGGCCGCTGTTTGCAGGAATGTCGATACGGACAAATTTGCTCTCAAGTGCATTGATCCAGTATTGGATTAGGCTTTTTGCCAAGTCTGTGTCTCTTGCGGTGACAGGGCCTATCGCATGACCTCGGCCAAATGGTCGAGCCATTGCAAAGCCTGTGATCTCGCCATTCTCTTCGATAACAACGGCGTCACCGAAGCTCATAACGTCTTTGATCATCGCACTTCTTGCGATCCCGCACGCTTTTTCCGTTAGCTGAATGACATTCGCATAGTCGTTTTGGTCGACTGAGCGAAGCGTTTTTCCGCCTGATAAGGTCACAGGGCTCGTTTTTTCTACGATGGCTTGATGCTGATACACTTCACCTGTTGCTTTAAAACCGAAACTTTCGTAAAGAGGTTGGCCTGATGGTGTGGCGAATAGGATGACGTTTTTCTCGTCGCCAATATCATTGAGTACTTGGTTCATTAGCTGTCTGCCAATGCCACGGCCTTGCTTTTCAGGAGAGACGATTACCATACCTAATGACGAATATTGATCGCCATGGCTCCAGCATAAAGCGGTGCCAACGGTTACGCCGTTTTCTTCGGCGACAAATGAGTTACCTAAACGCATCACCATTTTCCAATCTTCAATACGATGAGGCCACTTTACGATCTGCGATAACTCGTAGGCGATAGGAAGGTCTTCGTCTGTCATTGGTCGATAGAGGATAGGCGAATTGGTTTGTGAGGATGTGTCTTCGGTTTTGTCTTGAATAAGTGTCATATGGATCTCCTGAAAGCGAGATGGTAAAGGTTGTAATGGACAGATGACAATGCCTAAAGTGAGCGTTGGATTCTGCTCAGGCAGTGTGAATAATCAATAGTTTGGTTATCGAAGAGGCGAAATACTAGGACGTTCTTGCCAGCGAATAAACTGAATTAGAAAACGATATTGATGGCAAAAAAGTCCCTTTTTTTATTTGAATTATGCTGAATGCCTTTGTGCACACAGCATAATATGTTGGTATGAAAATCTATCCTACTTCCTAAACTTGATGCTTAACTTAGTGCTTGGCTTGCTAAGGCATAGCAAGTGACATCTCCTTGATGAGGTTCAAACTGGTCGTTTGTCATCGTTGTAACGGTATCGTATTCCGCTAACCCTGAGCGAATCAGGTAGTCTTTGAATGTGCCAGTTTGTTGTGAGGTATCGACGCGCAAAAAGGTGCCAGAGTGACGGCTTACGTGTGGTGCTGTGAGCGCAATCGCATCGTCATTATTGGTTGCTACAATGGGGCCAACAACCTGTCCTCTCCCAAACTTTCTACAGAATGAAAAGCCTTCAATGCTTCCTGATCGGACCAGCACGGTTCCTGTCGCATGTTCTAAGATTGTATTAATGACGTTGCTGCGGTTAAGTCCGAAGGCTTTAAAATCGAGTGCCAATATCGATTCGAGGTCATCTGCTTCCATGTCTCGAATTTGGGTATCGGCTGGAGCAGGTACGCCAACACTCGGTGTGGCAATACCTTGATGTTGATAGATTTTGTGTATTGGACGAAAAGACAGCGATTCGTAAAGTCGATAGGCTGCTTTAGTAGAGTTGAGTAGCACATGACGACCTGAACATTCACGCATAACGTGTTTCATTAACCATCGGCCAGCGCCAAGTGTCTGTAGTTTTGGTGAGGTGATTAGCATGCCGATTGTCACGAAATCATCGCCATAAGGAAACCACATTGCCGATGCAACAATCCGACCGATGGGGTCACACCCAACGAAACCTTTACCCCCCAATGATAGCAGCAGTTTCCAATCATTAGGGCGATGAGGCCAACGAACAGCTACGGAGAGTTCGTGTAATTTATCAATGTCTTCTTCGTTGAGTTCGCGAATTGTTAGCTCATAAGTTTGGAGACGCTTGGATGTGTCAGCTAGCACCTTTGTAGTCCTCAATTGTCCATGCCTATTCAGCAATATTTTGTCATCGTGAGTCTCTAATTTCTACTAGATTGAAGTGCCAAATATGCATTCGGCATGAACGCGTATATAAGCAACAAACAAAGTGTGGTTTGTATCGCGCGCTGGCTTTTCAACGGCATAAAACGCTGACAAGTCCTGCTTAAAATAGTACCCAGAGTCAATTTTATTGTGAAAGCGCTTGTTCGAACTCATTGTCGCTTTGAGTTTTACGCTTTTACCGACATTGTCGACAAGCAGAGTGGAGAATACAAAATGTTGTCGTTTAATCCTTCAGAGGTTCGAATTCCAAACAGTCATTTTATTGGTGGTATTGCCGTTGATGGCGGTACGGGAATCGATGTTAAACGTCCTTCGGACAATCAGTCGTACGCATCCGTACCGAATGCGACACCAGATTTGGTAGATCAAGCGGTGGAAAATGCTTATAGAGCCTTTAAGGAAAGTGGTTGGGCCGATCTTTCGCCACGCGACAGAGCAAAAGCGATGAAGCGTTGGGCAAATTTGATTGAAAATGATGTGAATACCTTAGCTCAACTTGAGTCTGTTGGGTCGACACGTCCAATCAGTGCTGCGGTTAATTGGGATGTGCCTTTTTGTGCAGAAGGCATCCGGTTCTATGCTGAATATGCCGATAAATGTGGCGGTGAAGTGATCCCAACACAATCAGATCATCTTGGTATGACGATTACGGAACCTTTAGGTGTTGTTGGGGCCATTGCGCCGTGGAATTTCCCACTTGTTATGGCGTCTTGGAAAGTGGCACCAGCGATCGCAGCAGGAAATGCTGTTGTTTTAAAACCTTCCGAAATGACGCCGTTTAGCGTCGTGAGATTAGCAGAGTTAGCAGTAGAAGCTGGCATACCGCCAGGTATTTTTAACGTCATTCAAGGTGATGGTTTGGTCGGGGATACACTGGCAAGACACCCTATGATTTCTAAAGTGACGTTTACTGGATCAACACATACCGGCGCGCTTGTTATGACCGCGTGTGCTCAGTCAGGTACCAAACCTGTCACACTGGAGCTGGGTGGTAAGAGTCCTCAACTGGTGTTTGATGACATTAAAGATATCGATAAAGTTGCCCGTCGTATTGCAGGGGCGATCACAACGAACTCGGGTCAGGTTTGTGTGGCGGGATCTCGTCTGCTGGTTCAAAGCGGTGTTGCAGAGCAGCTTATTGAGCTTATCTCTTCGGTATTCGAAGAGCAAATTGCACAATCAACATGGCAAGACCAAGCGACACTTTCTCCTATTATTTCTGCTAAAGAAGTCGACAGAATCGACAGTGTCGTCCGCAAAACAGTCGAGGAGGGCGCAAACCTTTATACAGGTGGTTGTCCTTTGGAAACCGCTGATTTCTCTGCTTTCTACAAGCCGACTATTTTGACCGATGTCGATATGAGTATGGGTGCGGTAAGAAACGAAATATTCGGTCCGGTTTTGTGTGTTGAGACATTTGAAACGGACGATGACGCATTGTCATTGGCATCTCATCCTTCCTACGGTTTGTCTGCGGGCGTTCATACAGCAGATCTAAATCGCGCGATGCGAATGGTTAAATCATTGGATGCAGGTACGGTTTGGGTAAACCGATATGGGCGTAGTTGGGATTTCGCGATCCCAACAGGCGGATTTAAGAGCTCAGGTATTGGTAAAGATTTAGGGCGTCAAGCGTATGAGGCGAATCGTCGAGTTAAAAGTGTCTTGATCGATTTCTCTGAATAGAGCGTTCGAAGAGGTACTCGGAATTTTGTGCCGAGTGATAAGTGAAATTCCACCAATCATGCGCTTGCCATCGCACAAATCACACTAAAACGGCTGTTGAATGGTGTTGTAATAGTTTCATAGCCCGTTAAAACGTCGGCGTTAAAAGAATCAAGAATAGGGCGCTTTATCGCGAAATATAAAGCGCTAATTGGAGTAAATAGAATGAGTGAGTTAAACCCTAAGTACATTACGTTTGATTGCTACGGCACATTGATCAACTTTCAAATGGGGCCGACTGCCCGCCGCGTCTTTGAGGATCGTATTCGTCCCGAAGATATGGATCAATTTGTTAAGGACTTTTCCGCGTATCGACTAGACGAAGTGTTGGGTGATTGGAAGCCGTACGACCAAATCGTATGCAATGCGGTACAACGTACTTGTAAACGTTGGGGTATTGAATACCGCGATGACGAAGGCATGATTTTTTACAACGCGGTTCCTACATGGGGACCACATCCCGATGTTCCAGAGGCGCTTGCGCGTCTAGCAACGAAATACAAGTTGGTTGCGTTAACGAACGCAATGGATGTTCAAATTCCACACAACATTGAAAAGTTAGGGGCACCATTTCACGCCGTTTATACCGCACAGCAAGCACAATCTTACAAGCCACGCATGAAAGGCTTTGAATATATGCTGGAGCAATTGGGATGCGGCCCAGAGGATTTACTTCATGTGTCTTCTAGTTTGCGTTACGACTTAATGACCGCACATGATATGGGTATCAAAAACAAAGTGTTTGTTAACCGTGGGCACGAGCCATCGACGCCATTCTATGGGTATCACGAAGTGAAAGACTTGGCTGGCTTAGCGGACTTGCTTGGCGTTTAAGGTGTTTGTGCAGGTTGTGTTTACCTGCAACGAATAAAGCAGATTAACGTATGTTAGCACCATAAATAGAGATAGGAAGGGTAATGAAGTTAAGTTCCTACTGGTTAGACTCAGTAAGCTCCTTTTCGAAAGGCGAGCAAGGTTCTGCGATAGGTCAGTACGATGTCGCTATTGTTGGTGCTGGTTATACAGGGTTATCGGCGGCGGTTGAGCTGGCGAAACAAGGCGTCTCCGTTGTTGTATTTGAAGCAGGAACGGTAATAGGGGAAGCTTCTGGTCGCAACGGTGGACAATGTAATGCAGGGCTTGCTCACGACTATGGTGCGCTGGCCAGTAAAATTGGGAAAGAGAAAGCAACGGAGTTCTACCAAGCGTATTTGGCTGCCGTAGATACCGTTGAACAGCTCGTTACCGAAGAAAATATTGATTGTGATTTTTCTCGCAATGGTCGCTTAAAGTTGGCTGCGAAGCCAGCTCACTTTAGTGCTTTATCGCGTGCTCATGATCGATTAGTGAAAGACGTTGATCCAAATGTAAAGCTGCTTAGTGCGGAACAAGTGCGTGAGGAAACAGGTACCGATCGTTTTTATGGCGGGTTACTGCAAACCACAAGCGCACAAATGCACATGGGGAAATTTGGAAAAGGGTTAGCGGAAGCGGCGGTTCGCTATGGCGCAAAAATATTTGAACATGCCCCTGTGTCAAATATTGCGCGTGTCGCTGGTGGACGTTACTCGCTAACCTCAAGTCGAGGGCGTGTTCAGGCTGATAATGTGTTTCTTGCCACAGGCAGCTCTGCGTCGGGCCCGTTTCAGTATTTTCGACGTCGCTTAGTGTCTGTAGGCAGTTTTATTGTTGTGACAGAACCGCTTGATCAAGAGATATTGACCTCGCATTTGATCAATCAACGAAGCTACGTGACGACCAAAAATATTGGGAATTACTTTCGGGTTACACCCGATAATCGAATCTTATTCGGCGGCCGTGCGCGTTTCGCGATGTCTAGTCCGACTTCGGATCAAAAAAGCGGACGAATATTGAGAAAGGCCATGATTGAAACCTTTCCGAGATTAAAAGACGTGAATATTGACTATTGTTGGGGCGGTCTGGTTGATATGACGGCCGATCGGTTACCACGAGCAGGTCAACATGACGGCATGTTTTATTCACTCGGTTACAGCGGGCATGGCGTTCAAATGTCGACCCATATGGGCCGAATAATGGCGAATCAAATTATTGGCCAAAAGACAACGAACCCATGGCGTACTCTGGATTGGCCTGCTGTGCCAGGGCACTTTGGGAAACCTTGGTTTCTCCCGTTCGTTGGAGCGTACTATCGCTTTCAAGACATGATTAGTTAACCTTTATTAGCGCCTTCAAACGCTAATAAAGCAGCTAGCAAAGCACTATGTAAAAAGAACGCAAAAGAACGAAAAAAGAATTAAATAAAAAGTCTCATTCGAAAATGGGCACATAAAAATTAATCACAAAAAACGTACCAATTACAAAAGGAACCAAATAGATGAAAGACGAAAAGAAACATCCTATTGATGCTCAAAGCGGTTCAAATAAAATAATTGAGGGCGTATCACGCCGTCAGGTATTACGAGGCATGATGACGAGCGGGATTGTGGCGGCGAGTTCTGGTGCCATGGTGTCAGGCTCCTCGTTTGCGTTTGGCGCTGGTGCCGAGCCTAAACGAGGAGGCAAGCTTAAAGTTGCGAGCTCTTCCGGCTCAACGGCGGATACGCTAGATCCAGCACGAGGCTCTAACTCGACAGACTATGCGCGTGCTTACATGTTTTATAATGGTTTGACTCAAATGGATGAGTCTTTAACGCCTAAAATGTCACTTGCTGAGTCGTTTGATACCAAAGATGCTCAAACTTGGGTCATCAAGCTTCGCACTGATGTCGTTTTTCATGATGGCTCGTCATTTACCTCTGCGGATGTCGTGTATTCCCTAAATCGACATAAAGACGCTAAAGTCGGGTCTAAAGTCATGAAACTGGCGACTCAAATGGACGTGATCAAAGCCGTTGGTAAACACGAAGTTCATATCCATCTTTTATCTCCCAATGCGGATTTACCTGCCATGTTGGCAACGTCGCATTTCTTGATCGTACGTGATGGTACTACTGACTTCTCTTCAGCAAATGGCACAGGGCCTTTTGAAGTTAAAGAGTTTAAACCGGGCGTACGTGCGATAGGCTCTCGCAATAAATCTTACTGGAAAGTTGGACAGCCTTATTTAGATGAAATCGAGTTGTTCTCGATTCCTGATGAGGCAGCGCGTGTCAATGCGTTATTGTCAGGTGATGTACACATTATTAACTCGGTTAACCCTCGTTCCGTGAGCCGAATTAACTCAAATCCAATTAGCACCGTATTAGAGTCTTCTTCTGGCGCGTATACGGACCTTGTTTTGCGTGACGATTTTGGCCCCGTTAAAAACCCTAATTTTGTAAAAGCCATGAAACATTTGTTTAATCGTGAACAAATGAGAAATGTTGCTTTCCGTGGTTTCGGTACCATTGCAAACGACCATCCTATTGCTCCGAATCACCGTTACTTTAACGCTGATCTACCGCAAACTCAGTTTGATTTGGATAAAGCGAAATATTATCTAGAAAAATCAGGCATGAAGGGTAAAAGCTTACCTATTGTCGCTTCCACAGCGGCAGATAACTCGGTAGAGGTTGCTCAGATTCTTCAGTTGTCTGCTCAACAGGCGGGTCTAAAGTTAGATATTAAACGCGTCCCTGCGGATGGCTACTGGTCAAATCATTGGATGAAAGATCCAATGGGCTTCTCTAACATCAATGCGCGCCCGACCGCGGATTTGGTCTTTAGTATGTTCTATCAGTCAGATGCGAGCTGGAACGAGTCAGGTTGGCAAAACAAGCAATTCGATCAGCTTTTGCTTGCTGCTCGTGGTGAAACAAACGAGACGAAACGCAAACAAATGTATGGCGATATGCAAGTATTGGTGAATCAGCACTGTGGCGTTTGTATTCCTCAATTCAACAGTATTATTGACGCGTACAACAGTAAAATTGGTGGCTATACTCCACATCCTTTGGGTGGTTTTATGGGGTACATGTTTGCCGATCAGGTTTGGCTGGAAGCGTAAAAAACCTCCAGTATGTACCAAGGTTGTGAAGAGCAGCCTGAAAATTGCATAAGCAATGTGCCGAGTTAGTTAATGATATGAGCTAACCCGGCACACGCTTTAAATTTGATCATAGGTGAACAATGAATAGTACTATCGCACGGTTAATCGTGAATCGACTTGGTATTGGTGTACTCACACTTTTTATCGTATCCATCGTCGTTTTCACCATTACCAGCTTATTGCCTGGCGACGCAGCACAAGAGATGCTTGGGCAATCGGCAACGCCTGAAACGCTTGCAGCGCTTCGAGCAGAGTTCGGGTTGGATCAACCTGTTTATATCCGATACATTGATTGGTTGGGCGGCTTACTTGTCGGTGACCCAGGCACGTCTTTGGTAAATGGGATGCCCATTACCGAGTTAATTGGAGGAAGGTTACCTGCGTCGCTTAAACTCGCGGCAGCAGCAACACTTGTATCCGTTCCGGTCGCGCTTTTTATTGGCATTTTTTCGGCTATGTATCGCGGTTCTGCCTTTGATCGTTACAGCAATATGTTTGCCGTTTTCTCTGTATCTGTTCCTGAGTTTTTAATTGCGACGATCGCCGTGCTTATTTTTGCAGTGAAACTTGGCTGGTTGTCAGCGCTTTCTCATATCTCCGACGACGCGAGCTTTTCTGAAATGGTGAGAGCCTATGCAATGCCCGTTTTGACGCTTTGCTGCGTACTGGTCGCTCAAATGGCCAGAATGACCCGTGCCGCCGTCATTGATCAACTGAGCTCTCCTTATGTTGAAATGGCGATGTTAAAAGGGGCGTCTTCAATACGTATCGTTTTGCTTCACGCTCTGCCTAATGCTATTGGCCCCATTGCCAACGCGATTGCGTTAAGCCTGTCCTACTTGTTAGGGGGCGTTATCATCGTGGAATCCATTTTTAATTACCCTGGCATCGCAACTTTGATGCTGAACTCTGTCACAACCCGCGATATGCCATTGGTACAAGCGTGCGCCATGCTTTTTTGTTTTGGGTATCTAATTTTAGTTTTAATCGCAGACATCTGCGAGATTGTATCGAATCCGAGGTTACGTAAATGAGTACGGCAACGACGTCAATATTTACACAAATTCTATCAACAGCGACGCGCTCTTTTGGTGCCGTGGTAGGGTTCTCTTTAGTTGGCTTTTGGCTAGTAATGGCGGTCATAGGGCCATTTGTATCGCCGCATGATGCCAATGCATTTGTTAGTTATGATGTGTTTGGCCCAATGACGTCAGAGTTTCCCCTTGGATCAGATTATTTAGGCCGAGATATGCTAAGCCGAATATTACATGGCACTCCGTACACTATTGGTGTTGCCTTGATGGCGACGGTAAGTGCCTGTGTTGCTGGTGTGGTTTCTGGACTTATTGCAGCGGCAAACAGCGGTTGGATTGATGCGACGATCAGCCGTACACAAGACGCTTTGATTTCGATTCCCAGTAAAATGTTCGCATTGATCATGGTGGCGTCATTTGGCTCATCAGTACCTCTGTTAATTATTACCGCGGCGATTGCTTACATGCCGGGAAGCTTTCGTATTGCTCGCTCGCTTGCTGTGAACGTAATGACGTTAGATTTTATTCAAGTGGCGCGTCTTCGAGGCGAGTCAACGCCCTATATTATATTCAAAGAAGTTTTGCCTAATATGTTCCGTCCAGTGCTGACGGATTTTGGATTGCGATTTGTTTTTATCGTTTTACTGTTAAGTTCTATGAGCTTTTTAGGACTTGGTATTCAACCTCCAGAAGCCGATTGGGGATCACTTGTTCGAGAAAATATACTCGGCCTTGGTGAAGGTGCTCCCGCTGTGGTCGCTCCCGCAGTGGCGATTGCAACACTTACTATCGGTGTCAACTTGTTAATCGACAGTCTTGGCGTTAAACCTGATCACGAGAAGGAGCATTGATATGGAAACGCTTGTTGACGTAAAGAATTTACAAGTCGCCGTTCGCCCTCAAAAGGGGGTGGAAATCCCAATCGTGAAAGGCGTGGACTTCAGCCTCAATAAAGGTGAAGTACTGGCTTTAATTGGCGAGTCTGGCTCCGGTAAAACGACGATAGCTTTGTCACTTATGGGGTACGCACGTCAAGGTTGTCACATTGTAGGTGGAACGGTCTCTGTTGCAGAGCAGGATATTCTTTCTATGTCCACTGGGCAATTGCTTAAGGTACGCGGCCGAACCGTATCCTACATTGCGCAAAGTGCCGCAGCGGCGTTTAACCCAGCTAGAACGATTATGGATCAGGTGATTGAAAGCGCGATGATCCATAAAACGGCTACTCGCCAAGAAGCGGAGGCCAAAGCGACAGCACTGTTTCATGAATTGGCATTGCCTGATCCTGATCATATTGGTGAACGTTACCCTCATCAGGTGTCAGGCGGCCAACTTCAGCGTCTTATGGCGGCAATGGCACTTATTACGGATCCTGAGTTGGTGATATTAGACGAACCGACGACGGCTCTTGATGTGACGACACAAATTGAAGTGTTAAACGCATTTAAAAAAGTGGTAAGAGAGCGAAATACGACTGCGATTTATGTATCGCACGATCTCGCCGTTGTAGCACAAATGGCTGATCGAATTATTGTCTTGAAAAACGGTGAAATTAAAGAAAATAGCACCACGAGTGAGATCTTAATGGCGCCAAAGCACGAGTATACTGCTAGCTTGCTTAAAGCAATGCGACATGAAGGGTCTTCTAGTAGTAGACGCGATACGTCGGTTGCTAAACCATCTAGTAAGCGCAGCGCGCCACCACTTTTGGAAGTGAAACATCTAGAAGTGGAATTCGTTAAAGGCGTCCCAGTGTTACACGATATTGACCTAACAATAGAGCGCGGCCAGACGATCGGTGTGATCGGTGAATCTGGTTCGGGTAAAACGACGTTTGCTAGAACTGTCGTTGGCTTGAATGCGCGTTCGCAGGGGGATATCTTTCTCGACGGAGAACGCCTAAGCGATACCTTAGAAGGTAGAACAAAAGAACAGTTGCGCCGCGTTCAATATGTTTTTCAGAATGCGGACACAGCGCTCAATCCTAGGCTTACGATAGGGGCAATATTATCTCGCCCCTTGGCTTTTTATCATGGGATGAAAGGAAAACAAGCGGATGAGCGTGTGGCGGAGTTGCTTGCTTTGGTTCAGTTGCCTTCAAGTATTGCTGATAGACGTCCTACCGAATTGTCTGGAGGTCAAAAACAGCGTATCAACTTAGCGCGTGCATTGGCTGCAGAACCAGACGTTATTCTCTGTGATGAGGTAACTTCCGCATTAGATACGGTTGTTGGTGCTGCTATTCTTGAGTTAATGGCTGATCTCAGAAAGAAACTCAATTTATCGTATCTCTTTATCAGTCACGATATTCGAACCGTACAATCCATTTGTGACGAAGTGGTTGTGTTGTACTCAGGAGCGAAAGTTGAGCAAGCGAAAGGCGAGTTATTCACGTCAAGTGCGTTAGCAAAAGGAGCACGACACCCTTATACGGATTTGTTGATCAATTCCGTGCCTGAAATGCGCCAAGGTTGGCTGGAGACCGCTCATGCGAACCACCAAACGCTGCCAATAATAAGCACGCCGAAAGCCGGCGTTGAACTGTGTCGGTTCTTATCTCGCTGCTCAGCACGTATAGAAGGAAAGTGTAATCAGATTGTCCCTGCTAGAACAAGATTTGCTGGTGGTCGGCAAGTTCTTTGTCATAAAGACTTCTCTGATCCCATTGAGGTTGGTGATGGCTCGGAGAACGAGCAGCGTGATCCTTATCGACAAGCGGTTAGTTTTATAAGGTAGTGGGCGTATGAGTTTAATAGGCTATGTTGAGCAAAGCAGCGCATTCCCCCAGAATGGCCATAGAGAAGCGGCGAATCTTTACAAAGAGCGGAATGACTTACAAACGTCAGGTAGCGCGATAGATCTCGCAAAAAAACACATTGATCAATATTATCGAGACCCTATTTCTTTGGATGATTTAGCGGCTTTGCTCAACATGAGCCGCTTTAGTTTTGCTAAGCAGTTTCGCGCCCATTTTGATGTGTCCCCTTATCAATACGTTTGTCAGGTCAGAATCCGTGCAGCTCAATCCTTGATTAAAAAAGGCCATAGGCCGACACAGGTTGCAGGGGAGGTTGGTTTTTTTGATCAAAGCCATCTGGCAAAACATTTTAAAAAAATTTGCGGCATGACGCCTCGTCAGTATCGCGATCAGTATTTTATCGAGCAAACAGAGGTGGTTAAAAAATAGTCTATTTATGTGTGATAATGATTCGCACTCGTTTTTATAATGTAGGCTTGGCATAAATTGCGATGAGAATTTTCAAATTATGCCAATTCAGGTCTATCGTAATGAGTGAACAAGTATTAAAATCTGCGCAAATTCCCTATCCCTTCGCTAAGGATCGTTCATGACTTTGTCGACCAGTCAGTCAACTAATGTTGTCGTTGTTAGTAACTCTTCTGATAATCCATTCGCTATTGATGTTGCCTACGCAATGGGCCAGCACGATGACATTGCTGACCTGATCAGCATGAAACAGTTCATGAATTCAGAGTTTTGTCCTCGATTTATCTCGGATGAAACGGATTTCGAAAATATTGGTGTGTCGCTAGAAGGCAAAGCAGTCATCATTGTTAGCACCGCAGGATACGTTAAAAGTCGCCAAGAATTAGCGATGGCAAACTTAATCATCGCTCGTGCGGCGAAGGAAAACGGCGCGCAGCGTGTTATTCTCGTTGAACCTGATTTGTTCTACAGTGCTCAAGACCGTGGTGCTCATAAAGATTTGGGTGAAACCAGCTTTGAACGTGATATCCAAGACATTAAGAAATTCGACGGCCAGCCTTTCACTGCGAAACTTTATGCTCAAATGCTTAAGTTAGCGGGTGTTGATACGGTCATGACGATTCATAACCATTCTGAGTCCGTTCAAAAGATGTTCTCAGAAGTGTTTGAAGGCGACTTCCACAACTTGATTCCTTATGAAATCTACGCTCACTATTTGCTTAACTCGGATATTTTGCAGTACGGTGAAGATGGCGAAGGTTTGGTACTTTGTGCTCCTGACAAAGGCGCGCGTGATTTCGTAAAAGAAATGTTTGCTAAGCTGGGCCTTAGCAAAGCCAAGTTCATCATGCTAGACAAAGAACGCACTGCGGAACGCAAAGTTGAAATTACGTTGCACAAGGAAAGCGAGCACACGTTTGATGGCTTGGAAGGCGCAAGTATCATTTTGTTTGATGATATGGTGCGTACTGGGTCAACAGTGGTTAAATCTTGTCAGTTCTTACAACAAATCAATCCTAAGCGTATGGTGTTCGCAGTATCGCATTTTTACGCGAGTGACGAAGGACGCCAAAAGATGGCACACCCATCATTGGGCGAGATCCTAACACTCAACACCTTGCCAACGATCTTAAACCGAGACGAGCAAGGGCGTTTGCGTAAGAAAATGGTGGTTCTGAAAGTAGAGAAATGGTTAGCGCAAGAGCTGTGCAATATTCTTGACCTGCCTGACAATCAAGAACTTAACCCTTACAAGATTGATATGTCTTCTAAAAACCCTCGTTTCAAGCGTAAGATTTGGTTCAGTGAAGAACTTCATGAACTTAAGTCTAAGTAAATTAGGCGCGGTTTAAAAACGTTCTATTTTAAACGTGAATAAAAAAGCTCAGGAGAGGTTTACTCCCTGAGCTTTTTTTGTGCGCAAAAACAAATTGGCAAGATTAAAACTCGGACACTTTCCCCCATGCGCTTTTGTTCAATCTGTTTAGCTGATATTGCTGGTGGTTGACAAACGTCTCTTTGCCGACAATTAACTCACTAATTAAGCGCCCAACTCCTGGTCCTATGCCAAAGCCATGCCCTGAAAAACCAGCCGCTAGGGTGAAGCCCTGAATGTTGCTTGATTGATCAATAACAGGCACACCATCCGGAGTGCTGTCTATGTACCCAGCCCATGATGCTTGCATAGGAATAGAGCCCAGTTCTGGGAGCATTTGACGAGCACGTCTTAACGTTTCGTGGATTAACTTTTTAGATGGTCTAGGGTCTAGGATGCGATTTTTTTCCATGGGTGTCGGTTGGTCCATTGACCATGAGGATCTTGTCTCGTGTCCAGACAGCCATCCTTGTAAATCACCAGGTGAAAGTACTTTCCACCGCTTAGCAAACATGGGCAAAAAGTGAGTTGCAAACCGCATTTGCTGCGGTGTGACATCCACATTTGCCGTGCCTGAAATGGCCAGAGTGTAGCCGCCATCGCCGCGCTTAGTCACAGATATTTGGGACGTATGCATCGCATCTGGAATGCTCATTGCGCCTGGCATAACAGATAGAATCGAGGAGCGGACAGCCGATTGTGGGAAGCGAATTCCCAGTTGTTTACAGAAAGAAGACGCCCATGCGCCGCCCGCCATAATGACCTGATTTGTCTTTATGACGCCTTTTTCGGTAATCACGCCTGTTACTTTACCGGCTTCTGTTTCGACGCCTCGTGCAGCGCAGAACTGATGTATATGACAGTTGTATTTTTCACTGGCACCTTGTGCAATTAACGGTGCCGCCTTGGCTGGGTCAGCGATGCCATCTGATGGCGAAAATACGCCACCTTGCCAAGGTTTGTTGGTTGCTTTTCCGCGTGAATTGGCTTCTTGTGAGGTGAGCATATGGGTAATGACGCCTTCGCCTTTAGCGAAGTCCCGCCAGCGACTCCAGCTGTCGAGTTCGGCTTCATTGTCTGATAAATACAATAGCCCACAACGACGGAAGCCTAAATCCTGATCAATGTCTTTGGCGATTTCTTCCCAAAGATCCAAACTCTTTGTCGCAAGCGGGAGCTCTCGTGCGTCGCGATTCTGTTGGCGACACCATCCCCAATTTCGACTTGATTGTTCTGCACCAATTCGACCTTTTTCAAGCAACGCGACTTTCATACCTTCTCTTGCAAGAAAATAAGCGGTGCAGACACCAATAATACCGCCGCCAATGACAACGGCATCTGCTTGTTCTGTCCATTCTTCTGAGGAAGCAATGCTGAGTAACGGTGCTGGCATTAATGTTCTCCTCTTTCAATTGTTTCCTGAAGTTTGCCTAACCGTACCACTGTGACACCAGGTTTTAGTTGACGTAATGACGGCATCACAAGCACGCAGTTAGAATAAGGAGTCGAGATAGGGAAACCATCTTGTTCTGCGATGATGATGCCTTTTTCTGCAAAGGTTTCTAAACCGAAATAGTCATTTTTAAATTCGAAGTTCATACTGGTTGCGACAACAGGCTCTGTCACTTCAACCACTTTTTGATGGGACGCCTCTAACGGCTTGACCCAGTGTTCAGGAAGATCTGATTGCTCTATGATATTGAAAGACATTAAGAAACGAGCGGAGGAATCCCGTGCGACATCAACGGAAACGGCTTCCCAGTGTTGACCGCATTCAACAAGCAGTGCATTTTTGGGACTGTCCGAACGGCCAAAATCGGCATAATCGCGCAAGCGGCAGCCTTCTGGATGACCTTCATCTTGAATAACCCATTCCGGCACTTGTTGTGATATCGCAAACTCGAGCCCTTTTTGAGTGGGGCCACATACACCAAGTGGTGCACAGCGTTCGTGCATAGAATGTATGTCTAATAGATAGTCGACATCATCAATGACGGGGCGAAGCTCGCGAGCACGACGCAGTTCGGATGAATCGAGCGCCTCGTTATCTAATATTTCTTGTGTCCATACTCTATTTAAATCTTGATCGACGTAGCGTGATGAGTCTGGGTTACTAGGATCAAATTTTAAATACGCGTCGACGTTTGCAAATGCGAGTGTGAGTTTTCCTTTACGTGGTCGTACGTTGAGTTCAAGTAGCTCTTTGACCGCAATCGCACCACATACTTCGTTACCATGAGTGATCGCGTTGATCATGACATGTTGGCCGGGCTCTTTGCTATCAAAATGATATAAATAGGGAATGCCGATGTTCCCTTGTGCAAATTGAGAAATATCTGGAAATTCGACCTCAATCGGATAGCTCGGAAATTGTCGTGCGGTGGTCATGATAGTGTTCGTCTCCAATGGTACGTGTCTACAGATCTTGTGAAGTGAATCTCAAAAAAACAGGACAGAAAGTGTGTTGTTTTAATCACTATTCTAAGAATAAGGTGCGGTTAGATGGTGTGTTTTTCGCAAGGAAGACAACGTAAACAGGCGTTTTTAATCGATAAACCAGCAGCTTATGCCGTTGTCGATGTATGTTTACGTTTTGGGCTGTCCGTCTCTATAGAACGGGTCATTCATTTGGCTCGAATAGGTTTTCGATTGGGTAGTATTGCTTAACAACAGGAGACTTAATCACGATGTAACTAAAGTACTTATCAATGAAGGTGTTCTGATCTAGAAGCTCTTCCATAATGGTTTGGTAGTGAACGACATTCCTTGTTAGAAAAACCAGTTGATAATCAAACCCACCGCTCACCAAGTGACATTCTTGAACCTCATCAATCTTTCTTATACAGGCTTCGAACTGCGCAAAATGATCTGGACGATGGTCTGTTAAGGTAATTTGAGTAAATACACGCTGAACGGTGCCCAGCTTTTCAAGTTCAATATGAGCACCATAATTTGAAATATAGCCTGCTTTTTCGAGGCGTTTAACTCGAGTTAAACAAGGGCTAGGAGAAAGGCCTACCACATCGGCTAGATTAACATTTGAGATCCGACCATTTTTTTGTAAGTGGCTTAGGATACGTACATCAATACGATCTAGTTTTGGTGAACCGACCATAAAAAACTCCTTTCTACTAAGGGAAGCTGCGAATAAATCTCTTGAGCTTCAGTGTTATCCACGCTTTGTCATCTGTGGATTTGTCCGCAGCTTCCCAAGAGAGATGCGGACTTTTTCTAATACCTATTGACGCTTCGATAGTAGCAGGAAGTTGCATGATCGTCATCCGTCGCTCTTCAATCTTTTTTGGTATTCGAGCGTTGAATACGTGCAGCGTTTGCTCTTTTCAGAGGGCCGTACGCACCAACGCAAAAAAGCCTTTAAGATGAATGTGTTAACTGATAGCCGCTTGTACGTCTGGATCTGCTAATACCTCATCCAACGTTTTTTTCACTCGCTCAAAAAGTATCGCAAAATCTTCTTCTCGATAACAAAGTGCGGGCGCAAAACCAAGGATCCCGTCTGCGAAACTTCTAAAAATGACTCTGTTTTTGTAGGCTGCATCGGAGATTTTCTCCGGTAACTTAAGGCTTGGGTCAAATTGAGCTTTGGTTTGTTTATCGCACACCAGTTCTAGTGCACCTAGAAGACCACGGCTACGAGCATCGCCTACCAGAGGATGATCTAACAGAGCTTGCAAACCTTGCTCAAAGAAAGGCGCTACTTTTTGAGCGTTTTCAAGAAGTCCGCCTTCCTCATACAAACGAATCACCTCAAGGGCAATCGCCGCGCTGACTGGATGAGCGGAATACGTAAAGCCGTGTCCAACGGGAGCGCTATTTGACTCGCTACCAGCAATCGTTTGATAGACGTGATCGCTCATCATCACTGCGCCCATTGGCGCGTAGCCAGCGGTGAGGCCTTTTGCCACCGTCATTAAGTCTGGCTGAACGTCTTCCGCTTCACTTGCGAACATGGTGCCTGTTCGACCAAAACCAGTAATAACTTCGTCGACAACAAACAAAATACCCAGCTCATTACAGCATTCTTGCATCGCTTTTAACCAACCCTTTGGTGGGACGATAACGCCGCCTGAGCCAATAATGGGTTCACAGAAAAAAGCAGCAACGTTGTCGACACCAATTTCGTCGACTTTACTCTTTAAAGCCGCAACAGATTCTGTGATAACGGCATCTGCGTCATCGCCATGTGCTAAGCGGTAAGAATAAGGGCAAGCTATCTTATGCTGGTTTGGAAGGGGTAAATCAAAGTTGTTATGGAAAACAGGCAGTGCGGTAAGACCAGCGCCCTGTGACGAAGAACCGTGGTAACCTCGTTCGATGCTGATAAACTGCTTTTTAGTCGGCTTTCCGAGAGAATTAAAATAGTGAACAATAAATCGAATCGCTGAGTCTACGGCATCTGATCCGCCCATGCTAAAGAATACGTGCTGTAGAGAGCTTGGTGTGATTTCAACTAACTTAGCAGCCAGTTTGATCGCTGGTTCGGATGCAAAGTGAAAGTAACCTGTTGCGTAGGGCAGTGTTCGCATTTGTTCTTGTGCCGCTTCGACAATACTTTCATGGCCGTAGCCTGTGTTGACACACCACAAGCCAGAAAACGCATCTAATAATGTATTTCCCTCTATGTCAGTCAGGTAAGCGCCGTCTCCTGATTTAATAATGGTTGCGCCTCGTTTTTCGTGAGCATGGTAATTTATGACAGGGTGAATATAGTATCGTTTGTCTAATTCGATTAGATCGTCTTGCATAGAAGGTAGCCTGCTACATGAGTGAAAAATTATTCAAAATAGTAGCGTGGGAAGGGCGGCGGATGATGTCGGCAGAGTAGAGGGAACATCAAGAAAATGGCGAATTTTGACTAGGGACGAAATATTATTCCGTTTCGGTTATTTTGTCTCTAGGCGTTTCGTTTCTAGTCCTTTCGTTTCTAGTCTATTCGTTTCTAGTGAGTCTGTATCCAGCCATTTCATGATGCATGCAAGAGTATGAGTTATGAGTTGCGGCTATTTATCGCCAGAGTCATGAATAATGACAGACAGCAATTTTATGGGAACCTCTTCTAATACTTCTGGGCCGTGAGGGATATCCGAGTTAAAGGACAGTGAGTCGCCAGGAGACATTTCGTAAAGGTGATTACCGTGACGGTATTGCAAACGACCTTCTAATAAATGGATAAATTCGTGCCCGGGGTGAGAGAAGGTCGGAAACACTTCGCTTGCATCGTCCATCGCAATCAAAAAGGGTTCGTAGACCTGTTTTTCACCACGATTATAGCTGAGTAGCTGATAGGTGTGGCCTTTCTCCGTTCCTCTACGGACAACTTCCATTCCTTGACCTGCTTTCGTCAGTTGAGCGCCGCCTTCTGGACGATCATAGTCTGCGAACAATTGAGAGATAGACAGGCCGATCGCGTCGCAAAGTCGATTCAAGGTATCTAAACTCGTGGAGACTTGCGCATTTTCAATTTTACTCACCATCCCTTGGCTTAAATGAGCGATTTTAGCGACATCGGCGATTTTAAGGTCAAGCGACATTCTTCGCTTCTTTACCTGTAGTGCAATGTAACTTTCAAGTTTCAATTTAGGAGAACTTGTTCTTTTTTCACTTATTTCGCCCTCATTCAGTGCGCGCGCATGACGAGACGGTGCATTTTTGTCCATGTTTTGAGCCTTTTAGAGCGTATTGACGCGCTTTTTAATACGTCGCAACGATCAGTATTTGAGTAATTTAGAAATTACAGCATAAAAATCAGATTCTTACACCATTGGGAATAAAAAATTACTATAAGTAAAAATTTGGCAGATTTTTTGCTTTCCTAATAATAAATAAATATTCCTGTTAGGAATTTAAATTTTATAGTAGGTTTGAATAAAACAATATTCATAACGTCATACATATCAGGAGAATCGTGATGCAACCAGATACCGTTAAAAGCTTTATCGAAGAAAATAAGGTCAAGTATGTTCTAGCTCAGTTTGTTGATATTCATGGTGTTGCTAAAACAAAATCTGTACCTGCAACCAAAATCTTTGATGTTGTTGAGGCGGGCGCGGGTTTTGCTGGTTTTGCTACCAATGGCTTAGGTTTGGAGCCACACGGTCCTGATTTTATGGCGCGCGGTGACCTTTCTACATTGAGTATTGTGCCTTGGCAGCCGGGTTATGCGCGCATTGCATGTGATGGCTATGTGAACAATGAACCTCACCCATATTGTTCACGTGTTGTTTTGAAGAACCAGCTGTCTCGTTTATCAGAAAAAGGCTGGTCACTCATGACAGGGTTAGAGCCAGAGTTCTACCTGTTTAAGCGAGGTGAAAACGGTGCTTTGTTGCCGGTTGATGATACGGACAATTTGGCGAAACCTTGTTATGACTATAAAGGCTTATCTCGATCTCGCGAGTTCTTAGAGCGCTTGGTTGAGTCCCTTCAAGCCGTCGACTTTGATGTCTATCAAATTGACCACGAAGATGCGAACGGTCAGTTCGAAATTAACTACACCTATGGCGATGCGCTGGAATCTGCGGATCGTTTTACTTTTGTTCGTATGGCTGCGGGTGAAATCGCTAATGATATGGACATGATCTGCTCCTTTATGCCTAAACCTGCGGCGGACAAAACAGGAAATGGCATGCATTTCCATCTTTCTATTACGGATGAATCTGGCAAAAACTTATTCTCTGACGATTCAGATGCCCACGGTATGGGATTGTCAAAAATGGCGTACCACTTTACAGCAGGCATTTTGGCGCACGCTAAGGCGATTTGTGCGTTTGCAGCGCCAACGGTTAACTCCTATAAGCGATTGGTTGTCGGAGGAAACGATTCAGGTGCTACTTGGGCGCCTGCGTATATATGTTACGGCGACAACAACCGCTCTGCGTTAGTGCGTGTTCCCTATGGGCGTCTTGAATTCCGTCTGCCTGATTCTGGTTGTAACCCATATCTTGTACACGCGGCATTAATTGCGGCAGGCATGGATGGTATTGAGCGACAGTTGGAGCCAGGTGATCCGACCAACATCAACCTTTATGCCTTGTCTTTAGAGGAGATCGTAGCGAAGAGCATCGACATTCTTCCTCAGAATCTAAACGAAGCGCTTGACGCATTGGAAGAAGATTCAATCTTCATCGAACACATGGGTGAGGAAATTGTGTCTGAGTTTATCAAGGTTAAGCGTCAAGAATGGAATGAGTACTCACGTCATGTATCTGACTGGGAAACGGCTCGTTACGCAGAATTTTTCTAACGATATCAAATAACTGAATACGTAAATTTTAGAGGTTTAATTATGTGTGGAATTGTCGGCCTTTATTTAAAAAACGACGCACTAGAAAACAAGCTGGGTGAACTGTTTGAACCCATGCTGATCTCAATGACCGATCGCGGCCCCGACAGTGCTGGCTTCGCTATTTATGGTGATGAAGTCCAAGAAGGGTGGTTGAAGCTAACACTACGACATCATGAAGAAGGTTTCGATTGGTCTACGTTAACCGATCAAATAGCGACAGCATTGCAATGCGAAGCAGATTGGATGAGTAATGCGAATGTGGCAGTACTAAAGGTTAAAGCCGACGAAGCGGCCGTGCGAGAGTGGTTGAGTGCACATTATAGTGAGGTTCTGATTTTAAGTGCAGGCGCTTCAATCGAGATCCTAAAAGAAGTGGGTTTACCTGAAAATATTTCGTCAAAATTCAGCCTAAGCGGCATGGAAGGGTCGCACATCATTGGGCATACGCGAATGGCAACAGAGTCTGCTGTCACGATGGAAGGCAGTCATCCATTTTCGACGGGATCGGATTTATGTCTCGTGCATAACGGCTCACTGTCAAATCATAACCGTCTACGTGAAAACCTAAAACGCGAGGGTATTACGTTCGAGACGGAAAACGACTCAGAAGTGGCAGCTGGCTACTTAACATGGCGTTTGAACGAAGGGGACTCCTTAAAAGAAGCATTAGAAAGTGCCCTTAACGACTTAGATGGCTTTTTCACCTTCACTATAGGTACAAAAAATGGCTTTGCAGTAATGCGTGATCCGATTGCCTGCAAACCCGCGGTACTTGCTGAGACCGATGACTATGTCGCGATGGCATCAGAATACCAAGCGCTTGCGTCGCTTCCTGGAATCGAAAATGCAAAAGTGTGGGAGCCAGAACCGGCCACCTTTTACATTTGGGAACGTCACTAAACGTTATTGAGCAAAAGCGACTTGGTTACAGAGGAATTTGGAGAAAACAATGAATACGTTTGATTTAACGAACAATACGGTGACAGAACTGAATCATGCATTACATGCGCAAAAAGGCAACGTGAGTCAGGCTGATTGGACCGTAACGAACCCTAAGGGATCACACAATTTAGCGGTTGGCTTAGATGAAGCGCTGAACGTCGACATACATGGGCATGCGGGTTATTTCTGTGCGGGGATGAACAAGACAGCCAATATCACAGTGCATGGCAATGTTGGCCAAGGCGTTGCTGAAAATATGATGTCTGGCGTAGTACGCGTAAAAGGCGATGCATCGCAAGCGGCTGGCGCAACGGCGCACGGTGGGCTGTTAGTGATTGAAGGCAATGCGGGCGCACGCTGCGGCATTTCGATGAAAGGGATTGATATTGTCGTAAAAGGCAGCGTTGGTCATATGAGCTGCTTTATGGGTCAATCAGGTAGTTTGGTTGTGTGCGGTGATGCAGGTGATGCGCTAGGAGATTCTCTCTATGAAGTGCACATCTACATTAAAGGGGAAGTGAAATCCCTTGGTGCCGATTGCATCGAGAAGGAAATGCGCGACGAACACCTTACTGAACTCGCAGCGCTTTTAGAAAAGGCCGGCGTGGATGAAGATCCTGCCAGCTTTAAGCGATATGGCTCTGCACGAGAGTTGTATACCTTTAAAGTTGATAACGCATCTGCCTACTAATTTGTTGAAAGAGATTTTGATTATGAGTAACGATACACACAATCCTAGTTTACGTGAGTCCGCGACTTTTGACCGCTCTACAATGGCAGAGATTCGCCGTGCTGCAGAGACGGGCATCTATGATATTCGAGGTTTTGGCGCAAAGCGAAAATTGCCCCATTTTGATGATCTTCTGTTCTTGGGAGCGAGTATGTCCCGTTATCCGTTAGAAGGGTACCGCGAGACATGTAACACCTCGGTCACGCTGGGAACACGTTTTGCTAAAAAGCCGATTGAGCTGGATATTCCTGTCACTATTGCGGGTATGAGCTTCGGTGCTTTGTCTGCGAATGCGAAGGAGGCGTTGGGTCGCGGCGCGTCGATAGCTGGTACATCAACGACCACTGGAGACGGCGGAATGACGCCAGAAGAACGTGGGCAATCGAAAAAATTGGTCTATCAATATTTGCCTTCACGTTACGGCATGAACCCTGATGATCTTCGTAAAGCGGATGCGATAGAAGTGGTATTGGGTCAGGGCGCTAAACCGGGCGGCGGCGGCATGCTACTCGGGCAGAAAATTACGGACCGTGTCGCGAAAATGCGCAACCTGCCAAAAGGTATTGATCAGCGTTCTGCTTGTCGCCACCCAGATTGGACAGGGCCGGATGACTTGGCAATTAAGATTTTAGAGCTTAGAGAAATTACCGATTGGCAAGTGCCAATCTACATCAAAGTGGGTGCGACGCGCACATACTATGACGTTAAGCTGGCGGTAAAAGCCGGTGCAGACGTCATCGTGGTTGACGGGATGCAAGGTGGCACCGCGGCAACGCAAGATGTGTTTATTGAGCACGTCGGTATCCCAACATTGGCTGCTATTCCACAAGCCGTACAAGCGTTACAGGAAATGGGCATGCACCGTAAAGTGCAGCTTATTGTATCGGGTGGCATTCGAAATGGTGCCGATGTCGCTAAATGTATGGCATTGGGCGCAGATGCTGTCGCCATTGGTACAGCAGCTTTGGTCGCTCTGGGTTGTAATGATCCTAAATGGGACGATGAATTTAAGAAAATTGGTTCGGCAGCGGGCTACTATGACGATTACCAAGAGGGTAAAGACCCTGCGGGCATTTCGACTCAAGACCCTGAGCTAATGAAACGATTAGACCCTGTCGATGCGGGACGTCGTTTAGCGAATTACCTTCGAGTATTAACACTTGAAGCGCAAACATTGGCACGAGCGTGCGGTAAAAACGATCTTCGTAATTTGGAACCAGAAGACCTTGTTGCCCTAACGGTTGAATCTGCCGCTATGGCTCGCGTTCCCCTCGCGGGCACCAGCTGGGTTCCGGGGCAGCAGTTTTAAATTCGGATTCTCCATCCAACGTAAACCTCTATAGGTTTGCCCAATTTTAGCCACGCTTAATCGCGTGGTTTTTTTTGTCTATACTGTTATCGACGCGAACCTACTGGCTATTTTATTGTTAATCAGTAAAGTATATGCACCCTTTCGTAATGAGCTAATCTGTTTTTAAGGATGAATACAATGAGCAGCATACCCGCTTCAAAAAAGGAACTTGAGTCGGCGATCCAAGATATGTTTATGAAGTTAATGAAAGACTATCGGGACATTCCCATTTCTTTAAGCCGAGATTTGGGTGTCGAGGGAAACATCAAAGGCACCTCTATTAGTGTGTGCGATACACTTGCTTATCTTATTGGTTGGGGGAAGTTGGTTGTAAAATGGTGTGATCACTATAACGACAATCAAGCAATAGACTTCCCTGAAACGGGCTTTAAATGGAATCAACTTGGGTTGCTTGCGCAGCATTTCCACATCGAGTATAAAAACTGGAAATACAACGATTTATTGGAAGAGTTTGAAGAGGTGATCTCGACGATACTGGCAATCATATCGCGTCTAAGCGATGACGAACTATACGGTGATGACTGGTATGAGAACTACACACTCGGTCGTATGATTCAATTCAACACGTCTTCGCCGATGAAAAATATACGTACCAAAGTGCGTCGATTTAGAAAGCAGAATGCGTTGGCGTGATATCACACTCTATGCTGCAAGACCCTTTGAGTGAAGAGCCTTGTTGTATAGAGTGCGACGTCTTTTGCTTACAGCGTTAAGGTTTACGACGTTATGACTTATTTTGCGTCTTTTTCTATATCGCTGCGTTCCCATTTTGAGTAAATCGAGCTGTGCTGAACCTTCCACCGAATGAAAACCTTTGAGTCGGGCTGAATCTCCGGTAGATCGGTAGCGATCGTTTTGCTCATTACCACTGTGCCGTCGCCTGTGGTGACACTACAGGTTAGGCTCTCCCCTAAGAATACTGATTCGTTTACTGTTCCTATGATCTCATTTTCGTCGCTTTGAACAGGGCTGAGTTTGGCTTGCTGCTCGTCGACAATTCGAATGTTTTCAGGGCGAATCATAAGCAGTGCTTGTTGGTTGTAGGGTACATCATGATTCGCGTTTAGAGAAATTACCTGATTGTTTATGACGGCAGAATTAGGGCCAGACACCTTTACTTTTAGGAAGTTTGAACTGCCTAAAAAAGAGGCAACAAACGCATTGGGTGGTTCGCGATATAAGTCTTTACCTGTTCCTAAGCCGACGATCTGACCTTCTTTAAAGATGGCGATTCGTTCTGATAAGCGCATCGCTTCGTCTTGGTCGTGCGTCACGTAGATGATGGTGATGCCCAATCGCTTGTGTAACAGTCGCAACTCGTCCTGAAGGTCTTCACGCAGTTTTTTATCCAGTGCACCAAGCGGTTCGTCCATTAGTAGAATATCAGGCTCGTAAACCAGCGCGCGCGCAATCGCAACGCGTTGTTTTTGTCCGCCTGACAACATGGAAGGGCGACGATCAGCGAAGCTTTCTAATTGCACAAGCTTGAGAATGTCATCGACTTTTTTATTGCGCTCTTCTTTTGGTAATTTACGAATATCCAGCGGAAATCCGATATTGTCTCGAACACTCATATGCGGGAACAGGGAGTAATGCTGAAACACCATACCAATTCCACGTTTGTGTGACGGTGTATTAACGAGCGATTGATCGTTCAATAGAATCTCGCCAGATGTGGGGGTTTCAAAGCCGGCGATCATAGAAAGCGTGGTGCTCTTTCCAGAGCCACTTGACCCCAAAAAGGTTAAGAACTCGCCTTTGCGGATATTAAGGTTGATGTGATCAACGGCGGTGAAGTTGCCGTATTCTTTGTTTAACGCCTGAAGGCATACCAAAGGGGAATGTGTGGATGTCGTATTTTGAGACTGTAAACTCATAGTGATTCTCCTTAAGGTGCTTAGCGATTGCTGTAACGACGGGCAATACTAGCGGCTGTCATGATGAATAAAGAAAGTAAAATAAGAAGCGTCGACGCGACGGCAATAACAGGAGTAAGGTCTTGCCTTAATGTTGACCACATCTTAACTGGCAGGGTTTGCAGTTCAGGACTGGCCATCATGACACTGATCACGACTTCGTCCCAAGAGACTAGAAAGGCAAACAATGCACCCGCAAAAATCCCCGGTTTGATGACAGGGAAGGTCACTTTAATGATGGCTTGGAGTCGACTGGCCCCACATATGACGGCAGCGTCTTCAATTGACTTATCGAACAGTCTTAGCGAGTTAATAATCGAGATAACCGCAAAAGGTAATGCGACAATGACATGGCTGACCACAAATGCAAACAGAGTGCCAGTTAGGCCGAGATTTAGAAACACACCATAGACTGCAACAGCAATGATCACGACAGGCACGATCATCGGCAGCGTGAATAAACTGTATAAGTAATCTCTTCCTTTAAATTTTCCTCTGACTAACGCGAATGAGGCTGGCATGGCGATGAGTGTGGCAATGATGGAGGTCAGCAACGCGACTTTGAGACTGGTCATAGCCGATTCCATCCATTGAGGGTTCTCAAAGAATTTTTCATACCATTTTAGTGTCCACGCAGGTGGTGGGAACACCAGCCATCTGGATGAACCAAAGGATAGCGCGACAATAAAAAAGATGGGCAGAGCCAGAAAGGCCGCGATTGCGCCTGTGATCACATAGAGTGATGATTTTAATTTCCAGCCCATTGAGCCTTGTGAAAGTAACATCATTAAGCTCCTGTATTGGTTGAAACAGGCGAGTCTGTTTGTACTTTTAGATAAAAGTAAAACATCACGATCGTTAAGATAATCAGCAGCGCTGCAGACGCGCTTGCCAGACCCCAGTTTAGGAAGGTCTGTATTTGCTGCACGATGAATTCGGGTAGCATCATGTTTTGAACGCCTCCGAGGAGGGCGGGTGTCACGTAGTAACCCAGAGACATGACAAAGACCATCAGTGCCCCCGAAAATAACCCCGGCTTACACAATGGTAAGAACACTCTAAAAAACACTGTGCGCGCAGGTGCTCCGCAAATGGAGGCGGCTTGTAATACCATTGGGTCTATCGCTGCCATACAGGCTTGGAGTGGCAGTACGACAAAGGGAATCATAATGTAGCTCATGCCGATAATGACCCCAGTTAAGTTGTGAACCATCGTAATAGGCTGATCAATAAGGCCAATGGACATCAGTACTTTATTGATGACGCCGGAAGTTTGCAGTAAGACGAGCCATGAATATGTTCGAGCTAATAGGCTAGTCCACATAGACAGCAAAATTATGCTCAGAAGCCATCTACCCCAGCCTCTAGGTGCGAGCGTAATACACCAAGCCAGAGGAAAGCCTAATACAAGAGAAATAACAGTGACTAAAGCCGCCACAAGAAAGGTATTAGACAGTACTTGAACATACGTTGATGTGGCTAACAGCTGCTCAAAGTTTTGCATACCGAATGTGGGTTCGGTCAGGCTTCTAAGTAATAAGCCTGCCAAAGGGATGAGAAAGAAAATGCAAAGAAACAATAGAATTGGGAGTAAAAGTCCCCCCTCTCGCCATTTCTCTCTCGAAAAAGTCATAAACATGTTTACCGCACCTTATAGCATAAATAGCACGTTATGGAATGAGCCTGCTTTTGCATACTTATTTCAAAACGTTCTTATTTAAATTTCAAAATGGAGTAAAGGAGGAGGGTCTCCTCCTTTATGCTTGCTTCACGTTATGTATTGGACAGCGTATTTTTCTACTGTCGTGTTACTTGAGGATCCACTCGTTCCATTTTTTCGCTATGTCAGGGCCATGCTCTGCCCAGTATTTGTAATCCAAAGAGACTTGATCGTCGGAATACGTAGTTGGCATGAAGGCCATTAGATCGTCGCTAATCAATGCGCTACTTTCTGAGTTGATCGGAGAGAATGCGGTTAGCTCGGCGAAGTCTGCTTGGCCTTGAGCGCTGGTGGAGTACGCTAGGAACTTCATCGCCGCGTCTTTGTTTTTCGCGCCTTTAGGGATAACAAGGAAATCGGACATAACAAGGTTCTGTTTCCAGCTCACGCCGACTGGCACGCCATCTTCTTGAAGGGCGAAAATACGACCGTTCCAGAATTGGCCCATAGACACTTCACCAGAAGCAAGTAACTGCTGAGACTGTGCGCCGCCGCCCCACCAGATGATGTCTTTCTTGATGGTGTCTAACTTCTTAAAAGCACGATCTAAATCAAGTGGGTAAAGATCTGATTCCGCGACACCATCAGCAAGCAAGGCTAATTCAATTACACCTGGACTGGGCCACTTATAGAGAGCGCGTTTACCTGGGAAAGTCTCGGTATCAAACAGCGCTGACCAGTTTGCAGGTTGACCAGAAAGTTTGCCCATGTTGTACGCTAAGACGAATGAAAAGTAGAAAGAGCCAATGCCGTAATCGGATACAAAGCGAGGGTCAATGTTGGTTTTGTCGATAACAGAGAAATCCAAAGGCTCAAGTAAGCCTTCTTTAGCGGCGCGGTAAGCAAAGTCGACTTCTACATCTACCAGATCCCATTGAACGTTGCCGCTTTCGACCATTGCTTTGAGCTTTCCGTAGTCGGTAGGACCGTCTTGAATGACCTTGATACCTGTTTGTCCGGTAAATGGCGTTGCCCAAGCTTCTTTTTGCGCATCTTGAGTTGAGCCACCCCAGCTGACGAAGTTGACTGATTCTGCTGCATAACCCTGAGCAATACCGAAGCTGCATGCCGCTGCAATGATTGCTTCTCTTACTTTATTCATCATCATGTTCTGTTCCTTTTATGTTTTAAGGTTTTTGATTTGAAACAATTGATGCAAAGGCTTTGACGCATTTCTTGCGAGATTATTAGTGTTTTACGTTGCGCAAAAAATAACCTTTAGAGTTCCATAATATGGTATACCATTTATTATGCAAGCATTGTTAGCCATTTTTTTCAGATTCCAAATTTTCTTTATCTGTGAAAAAAATTGCCGTATAAGAAGAATCGTAGCGCGCAGCTAAGGCCCAATACGTGACGTTTTTTCTTGCAGAAGAGGCTCTACAAAAAGCGCATTTACAGACGCTCTCAAAAAGAGAGGGTTTGAAAACGAAGACCTAGACGCTTTTCGTCATTGTTTTTGGGATATATGTTTTTGGGTAAGTGTTTTGAATGAGTGTTTTTGTACGAATGCCTTTAATGATCGCGGTAAAAGAATAGATAAGATGAAAGCGAAGGGCAACGCACTGGAAAGGGGAGGCAACGCAAGATCACTAGGGAAGGTACGAACAAGTCCACTGGCTTCAGCGTGTGGATAACTTTTCTTTATTCGAGGCAAGTGTCTGGAGACAAATGCCGCTGTCCAATATTGAGCACATTGGCAAGAAAGTTAACAAAGAATTAAAGAAAGCTTAGCCCACGCCCTTTGGGTCTTTAATTGAGTCCCTTCATAATCAATATGTGGGCAAATGAGCAGCCTTCTCGCTGTTGTCTCGCGTGTTGATATTCTGGAGATCGATAGCAGGCTAACGCCTTTTCATAAGATTCGAATTCGAATACCACAGCACGATCGGGTGCTTTAGAAAAGCCCTCGATCGTTGTCACTTCCTCACCACGAGACAGCATCGTCGCGCCGTATTTTTTTAACGCTTCTGGCGCTAGGTCGAGGTAGTTTTGATACTGATCTTTATCGTGGACATCCACGAACGCAACCCAATAACCTTTCATATTGTGCCTCCTAGCGGTGTATTACAGTAGACCTTTTTCGACGAGGATTGGGCGTGCTAAACGAAAACACTCCACACCTTGAGGGACACCACAATAGATTGCGATGGCGTGAATAGCCGCGCGAATTTCTTCTAAAGAGACACCGTTATTAATCGCGCCGGAGAGGTGCAGCTCCCATTCTTCCATTTTGCCTAGCGCTGCGATCATAGTGAGGTTCATGAGTGAACGAGTTTTTGCATCGATGGCATCGTCCCCCCAACCGAACCCCCAGCACCATTCAGTCATGGCTTCCTGAAAAGGGCGATTAAACCCATCAGCCTTTGCAAGGTTGGCTTCTACGTACTCAGCACCAAGCGTTGCTTTACGTTTTTCGAAGCCTAAATCAAACAGCTCTTTATTCATTTTTAACCTCAATGATTGTAAAGTTTGGATGAACTGTTAGCCCGCCTGATCTTGAAGTTGACTTTGAAATAGAAGTGTCGCGACTTCGTAGGCTTCTTTCAGGTGGCGGGCGCATATTTCTTTTGCTTTATTGGCGTTCTTTTCTTCGATTGCTTTGACTATGTCGTACAAATCTTTCGGACCGACTTTCTTTCTGCCAGAGGTTCGCAATGTTAACCCTCGAAGTCGTGAAATCCGCGAATTAAGTTGATCAACGAGATCCCAAGACACATGGCGATCTGCAGTTTTGAAGATTAATTCATAGAATTCAGTGGTCACACTTAGACCTGTTTTGATGTCGTCTTTTTCGAGTGCATCTGCAATTTGGTGTTGTAACGTGTACAAGGTTTGAACGACGTCGCTGTTTGCTTTCTCACAACAGGCCGCAACAGCGGAACATTCTAATAGCGTTCGAATTTCATATATTTCTTTTACTTCCTCATCGCTTAGTGAGGCGACAACGAAGCCGGAATTTGGGATGCCGACAACGAGTCGTTCACTTTCCAAATGCCTAATACATTCTCTTACAACGGTTCGACTGACCCCCATTGTTTCGCATAGGGTGCGTTCAACGAGTCGAGTGCCGGGTGTTAAAACATTGTTGGTAATTGCATCACGAAGCGATTCTAGTGCGCTTTCTTTGAGTGTTTTTGGTCGTTCAACCTTTAACATTCGTTATGTCCTTCCACTATTTGGATCAAAGTTTCAGTAATTTTAACACATTAATGTTTGCACTATGTAAGATTGTGTGTTTATGTTTCTATATTATGGTATACCATATTACATTGTGTTTGTTTTGTCATCGCTTTTATATCTAAGGCGCTCTTCTATTTCCCTATAAAGAGCGAAAAGGAAGACAGAGAGAAGAGAGTCAACTCGCTGCTACCGACATGAATAAAGTTGATACATAAATATAGAAATCGTTAGGAAGCCAATATGAGTTTAGAGATCCGTAAGATTGTTCGCTTTGAAGAAGAAACCTTGATCGAAGGTTATAAAGCCGCTGAGACACCCTTGCGTATGTTTGCTGTTGCTGCCGTGGTCAAAAATCCATGGGCAGGCAAATACGTCGAGGATCTGCGCCCCATCGTCAGAGAGTATGGCCCTCAACTCGGTGAGTTGCTGACCGCTAAAATCTCGGAACTGGCGGGCGGTGCTGAAAACATCGAAGCTTTTGGTAAAGCGGCGGTGGTTGGTTTAGATGGTGAGGTTGAGCATGCGTCTGCCTTGATTCATACCCTTCATTTTGGAAATCATTATCGTGAAGCTGTTCAAGCGAAATCGTTCCTTTCATTTACCAATACTCGTGGGCCAGCTAACGCACCGATCTCCATTCCGATGATGGACAAAAACGACGGCGGCCGTCGTTCTCACTATTTAACGCTTCAATTCAATATAAACGACGCCCCTTGTGCTGACGAGATTGTGGTTGTACTTGGTGGTGCTTCTGGCGGTCGTCCTCACCATAGAATCGGTGATCGTTATCAAGAGTTAAAGGAGTTAGGGCATGACATTGAAAACCCCGCAGCGGTTTAAATCCGCTAACGGGTTGGCATATGTCGTAATGGGGCAAGGTCAGCCTTTGGTTTTAATTCATGGTGTGGGTCTCCGGCTTGAAGCGTGGCTTGAGCAAATGGAGGCGTTGTCTGCTCACTTTACCGTATATGCGGTGGATATGCCGGGTCACGGAAGCAGTGCTTTGATGCCAGGTTGCACTGATATTGACGGGTACACCGATGAAATTGCCGCTTGGATTGACGAGATAATTGATCAGCCTGTTGTGATTGCTGGTCATTCAATGGGATCGATGATTGCACTGAATTATGGCTTTCGTTTTCCCAAAAGGTGCCGTGGCGTGATCGCACTCAATTCTGTTTATCGACGCTCCGATTCCGCAAAGCGCGCCGTGATAGATCGAGTGAAAAGCATCAAGGAAGGCAGTGTCGACCCTGATGTCACCGCACCCGTTAAGCGTTGGTTTGATTTCCCTTTGATTGGGCGCGATGTCGATCATGCAAGGCTGTGCACAGAATGGTTAACCCAAGTGTCTGTTGAGGGTTATCAGCAAGCATACGAAGTGTTCTGCATGAATGATGGACCGGACGATAAGGATTTAGCGGCCATGAATATGCCTGCTTTGTTTGTAACCGGTGAAGGTGATCCAAACTCGTCGCCATTGATGTCCGAAGCGATGGCACAGCGTTGCCCGCATGGCCAGCTTCATATTGTTGAACAAGCAAAACACATGGCCCCGATGACGCATCCCGGTGAAATAAATCCATTATTGATTGAATTCTCTAAGCGCTGTTTTAGCCCAGCATAGGAGGTTTTTATGAGTGATTTTGATGTACGCGAACTACGTAATGCTTTTGGCTCGTTTATGACAGGAGTGACCATCGTCACAGCGGTCAGTAAAAGCGGGGAAAAAGTCGGATTTACTGCTAACTCTTTTACTTCTGTTTCAATGGACCCGCCTTTGTTGCTTGTGTGTCCGGCGACTAAGTTATCCAGCTACGATGTGTTTGAATCATGTGACCATTTTGCGGTGAGCATTTTGTCAGAAGATCAGCAAGATGCCTCGAATATATTCGCCGGATCGAAAGGCGACCGTTTTGCTGAGGTGCCTTGGCATGAAGACGAATTTGGTACGCCTCTGATCGATGGCGCCGTAACGCACTTTTCCTGCTCATCTTATCAAAAGGTACCAGCGGGTGATCATTTGCTTTTGATCGGTAAAGTGGACGCGTTTTCAACGTCTGAAAAGCTGGGGTTAGGGTATGCAAAAGGTGGGTATTTTAGCCTAAGTAGAGAGCATAAAGCGGAAGACGTGACGGGCGCAGCGATCGCTCAAGTCGGCAGTTTGATCGAGCACAATGACGCGCTATTGCTTCAAAAGACGGCGGACGGCTATCGATTGCCTGAGACTCTGATGTCATTTGGTCGTTCATCTCAATCCTCATTAAAAGACTATTTCAGTGAGCTAGGTATCCATGCTCAAGTTGGACAAGTTTTTTCAGTGTATGAAAAGAATAACTCCGGTTATTTCAGTGCGTATTATCGCGCTGAAGCAAGCTCGCAATGCGAATTAGAAGATTTTGAATTTATTCATTTTGACAAGTTAACTGGCGCTGATTTTGCCTCCTCTGACATCGAATCTATGGTGTCTCGCTACGTAGAAGAGAAACAGAACGGCGTATTTCGATTGTATATAGGTAATGAAAAAGAAGGAGAGGTGCGATGAAGTTTTCCCTTTTTGCTCATATGGAGCGTGTTGATGAGCAGCAACGTCAGCAAGATCTATACGAGGAGTTTATCTCCTTATGTCAAATCGCCGATGAGGGCGGAATGAGTACAATATGGACAGGAGAGCATCATGGTATGGACTTTACCATCGCACCGAACCCATTTTTGAACTTAATCGACTTAGCTCACCGCACGAAAAATGTGCGTCTAGGTACGGGAACCATCGTTGCACCGTATTGGAATCCGATAAAACTTGCTGGTGAAGCAGCGATGACCGACATTGTCACACAAGGGCGTTTGGAACTTGGTATAGCGCGTGGTGCTTATGCATTTGAATATGAGCGCATGGTACAAGGTGGGATCGACGCTTGGGAAGCAGGCGAATGTCTACGTGAGATGGTGCCTGCCATCAAAGGGTTATGGGAAGGTGATCATACTCAGGACAGTAAACACTATAAGTTTCCGAAAACAACATCAGCACCTAAGCCACTCACACCAAATGGTCCACCTATTTGGGTCGCAGCGCGCGATATTAACAGTCATGAGTTTGCCGTTAGCAACCACTGTAATGTTCAAGTAACGCCATTGTGGCAAGGGCTTGATGAAGTGGAAACATTAATTGCTAAGTACAACGAAGCATGCGAAAAGTTTGATCAGCGTACTAAAATTATGATTCTTCAGCATGCTTATGTTGCAAACGACGAAGCGGAATTAGATCGAGCTGCCACTAAATTGCATGAGTTCTACTGCTATTTTGGCGCATGGTTTAAAAATGAGCGACCAATTAGCCACGGTCTAATTGAGCCCTTGTCTCAGTCTGAAATAGATAATCATCCTTTCTATAAGAAGGACGCCATTCGTAAGGACTTAATGATTGGGACGTCAGAGCAAATTATTGAACGTTTGAAGCACTATGAAGCATTAGGTTATGACGAGTTTTCCTATTGGTCCGATTCGAGTATGAGCCGCGCTGAAAAAGAAGCGTCATTACGTCGCTTTGTTGACGAAGTCATGCCGGCATTTAACTAGAGGAAGGGATATGGTTAACCAAGAACAACCTCACTATCCATTGCTGATCGACGGTCAATGGGTCGAAGGGGCAAACAATCGGGTAATGGAAACGTATAACCCGGCTACGGGTGAGCCATGGGCGACTTTTGCTTGTGCTGAATCTGAGGACGTGGATAAAGCCGTTTGTGCTGCACGTCGTGTACTGTCCGCACCTGAATGGGGGGGCTTCACGCAAACGCAACGGGCAGACTTGATGTTTAAGCTAGCTGATTTGCTTGAAGAGCATGCGAAGACGCTAGGCGAAATCGAAACAACCGACAGTGGTAAGCTTGCCGCTGAAACGGTGACTCAGGCGAAATACGTCGCCAACTATTACCGCTACTACGCAGGCTTAGCGGACAAAATTGAGGGGCAGACATTACCGATTGATAAACCGGATATGCATGTCTTTACGAAGCCAGAGCCTATTGGTGTTGTTGCTGCGGTCGTGCCGTGGAACGCACAAATGTTTTTAACGGCAACGAAGCTCGCGCCTGCACTGGCGGCTGGCTGTTCGGTGATCATCAAGGCGTCGGAAGTAGCACCAGCGGCGATACTTGAGTTTGCCAAACTGATTAGCGAAGCAGGCTTTCCTGATGGTGTGGTTTCCGTTATCACGGGCGATGCAGAAGGGTGTGCCATTCCGTTGACCTCTCATCCTGATATTGATCGCCTTGCTTTTACTGGCGGGCCAGAGACAGCAAAACACGTAGTTCGAAATACGGCTAACAATTTTGCAGTGACCTCGTTAGAGCTTGGCGGGAAGTCGCCTATTATTGTGTTTGACGATGCTAACTTAGAGAGCGCAGTTAACGGCATTATTGCGGGTAATTTTGGGGCATCGGGGCAGTCTTGTGTGGCGGGCTCAAGGGTTTATATTCAAAAAGGGATTTACACCAAGGTACTCGAAACGCTTAAGCAACAAGCGGAGCAAGTGGTGGTTGGGAACCCATTAGAACCGTCTTCTCATATCGGGCCACTTTGTACTCTTGCTCAAGTGCGGCTTATTGAAGAAACCTTGGCGAAAGCCATTGAGCAGGGCGCGAACATACTGGCTGGTGGAACAAGCTTACCTGAGTTAGGATCAGGGCATTATTTCGCGCCGACGATCGTAGAGTGCCCTCATAACGACATTGAAACGCTGACGGTTGAGATGTTTGGCCCTGTTATGTCTATTGTGTGTTTTGATTCAGAGGAAGAAGCGATTACGTTGGCGAATGCATCGAAGTTCGGTTTGGGGTCAGGTCTCTTTACTGAAAATTTAGCGCGTGCAATGAGAGTGTCACAAAAGATCCAGTCGGGGATTTGCTGGGTCAATACCTATCGTGCTGTTTCTCCGATTGCTCCTTTTGGCGGTGTTAATCAGTCTGGATATGGACGCGAAGCGGGGGTTCAAGCCATTCAAGATTACATTCGTGTCCGCACGACTTGGATCAGTACCTCTAGCGAACCAATGGGTAATCCGTTTGTAATGCGTTAAGGTAAGAGCTTGTTATTTTAGAGCTATCAAGACAATAACGATTAGATAAAAATGCCTCACATTTGTTGAGGCATTTTTATTTTAAATCAGAAGGTCAGCGGTATTTATACCGTCAAAATATCGTAAGGATGAAAAAAACTAATCAATTACTTAAGTTTATATCGTTTGTTATATTGATTGTCTATCTCTATCATTTGCCTTAATAAATACGAGAGCAGACATATTTTTCACAGATATGATCGTCTCCAATTACCTATTAACTTTATTGGAGCCACACATGAACCTAAATAACGATTACTTCATTGCTAAACCAAAATCTAACGCTCACGCTTCTGATATTGAGCTGGACTTCTTTAATGCGCAGTTAGAAGCGCATTTGTTGTTCGCTAAGTGGATCAAAGCGGGTGCTTATGGCATCGGAAGAGCGCTTGTGAAAGCAGTGAAATTCCCTTTTCCATTAAAATCTATTCAGCTTGCCAAATCATAATGTTCTTTCGAACACGGATGTTCGTCTCTCATCTTGTTATTTCTAAGTTCGGTTTATTAAACTTTCTAGCCTATCTTCGCCTAAGTTAAGGCGCTTCTTTTGAAATGGCTTGAGCTGTTTCTATGAGTTGCTGTTTCGCTTCTTCAAATTGATCCTGATTATTCATCACTTGATCCGCTCCTGAAATATTAATGGCAGCGATGGTTTTTCCTAAGTAGTTGGTGACTGGAACAGCAATCGCCGTTGCATTGTCCGAACGGTTACTGGAATACCCCTGCGCCCATTCTTTTTTCAGTAATGCTTTTAGTTCTGGCAAGGTTTGTGGGTGTGGCCCAGGATAGCGGTCTAGTTGAAGCGTTTGGTACATTGCGTTGAACTCAATCTCACTGAGCTGCTGTAGCAGTAATCGCCCCATTGCATTCGTATGGCAGGGCAGTCGAGCGCCAACAGGCATGTTGACGGACAAACGCTGTGCAGCCTGTGCCCGATAAATATAAATGGTATCGAGCCCTTCTCTAATCGCCAAATGGCAAGAGATTGAGGTGTTATCTCGCAAAGCGTTTAGATGTGGTGCCGCAATGTCGACTAAATCCTTTCCCGCTAAAAAAGCGAACCCTCGTGATACGACTTGTGGGCCAAGCTCATAAGCATTTCGGGTCACTTTCTTTAAATAGCCCATGTCCAAAAGTGTCTGAATGATGCGATACGTTGATGAGGCACTAACACCCAGATGTTCAGCGAAATCTTGGGTGCTCAATATTCGATTTTCTTTGTCGAACATTTCAATAATCTGAAGCCCTCTCGCTAAGGCGGGCACATAGTAATCAGGAACCTTGTTGTCGGATGAATTGGTCAATTTTTTCTCCGTATAAGAATCTATTTTTCACATTTGTATAATCTAACTATAAAAAAACAAAAAATCATTATTTTGTTTTCAAAATAGAAATTAATTAAATATATTGAAGTTAAGTCTGAATTTAAAACGCTATTTATTGATATTTAAATTCATATAAGTAGATAAAATTTATATTTGAATTAATGGAGAAGTGTTTCATGTCTCACCCAAAAGAGTTTGTGCTGAAAGCCTCATGCTATGCAACAAGTGGAATTGTGGCGACGGTGTCCACGTATTTGGCTGAGCATGGCTGTTATATATCCGAAATGCATCAATACGACGATGAGGAAACGCAGCGCTTTTTCATGAGAGCTTTATGCAAAATCGAATCGGATGACAACACCATCGACAGTATTCGTGCCGGGTTAGACGATCAGGTCACTAAGTTCAACATGGATTGGAACATCTACGATATGGGCGAGCCGGTAAAAGTGCTCTTGATGGTCAGTAAGTTTGATCATTGTCTCGATGACTTGCTTTACCGCCATCGTAAGGGTGAGCTGAGAATGGACATTACAGCGATTGTTTCAAACCACAAAGATCTGCGCCCAATGGCTGAGCGGGAAGGGATACGTTTTATTCATTTGCCAGTGACAAAAGACAACAAGCCAGAACAAGAAGCCGCATTAATGGCGGTCGTCGAAGAAACACAAACTGACCTTGTTGTACTGGCTCGTTATATGCAGATTTTGTCTGATTCATTGTGTAAACAGCTACAGGGACGAGCGATCAATATTCATCACTCTTTCTTACCCGGTTTTAAAGGGGCGAAGCCGTATCATCAGGCGCATGTTCGCGGCGTTAAGCTCATTGGCGCAACGGCGCATTACGTCACCTCTGATCTAGACGAGGGACCGATTATTGAGCAATCCGTTCAACCAGTTGACCACACCTATTCAACGGATCGTCTAGTTGCGGTCGGTCGAGATACTGAAACGGTTGCATTAGCAACCGCAGTGCGGATGCACTTGGAGCATCGAGTGTTTATGTATGGCAATAAAACCGTGGTTTTCAAATAACGCAGTGGATATTCATAAGCGATGAGTGAGGAAGCGGTATGAGTGATAGATACCACGAAAACAGGATTGACGGTAAAGCGATGGCCGACCGTCTGGTCGCCGACGTTGCCAAGCAAGTTGCGACCTTAAAGCAAACTGAGCATGTTATTCCTGGTTTAGCGGTTGTGATCGTGGGCGATGACCCCGCGAGTAAGGTCTACGTAGGCAACAAGATAAAACGTGCGAAAGAAGCAGGGCTGAATTCGATTAAATACGAATTACCTGAAAATTGTACTCAGGATGAGCTTGAGCAACTTATTGAGCGACTCAATAACGACGCTGACGTTCACGGAATTTTAGTGCAACTGCCGTTACCTAAGCCTCTATCGGAAGCGCGTGTGATCGAGTTGATTTCGGCTGAAAAAGACGTCGATGGTTTTCATCCGCAAAACGTGGGGCGTTTGGTTGCAGGTCAACACAGTTTAGTACCTTGCACTCCTTTGGGTTGCCTCATCATGCTGCGAGAACACTTTCATGGCGAAGCAGCATTATCAGGCAAGCACGCGGTTGTTATTGGTCGTTCTAATATTGTCGGTAAGCCGCTCGCTCAGTTATTGCTGCAAGCAAATTGCACGGTGTCTATTGTGCATTCGCGCACTCGTGATATCGAAACATTATGTCGACAAGCCGACATTTTGATTGCGGCAGTGGGTCGTCCTCAGTTGGTAGAAAAAAATTGGGTGAAACCGGGCGCAGTGGTGATTGATGTCGGTATCAACGCCATTGAAAGCGACGGCGCTAGAAAGCTCGTTGGGGATGTGGATTTTGCGTCTGTTTCTCAAGTTGCTTCTGCCATAACGCCTGTTCCTGGTGGTGTCGGTCCAATGACCATTGCCTGTCTTATGCAAAATACTCTCAATGCGGCTCGAATGCAGATCCAGCATTCTGACCCAATAAGAACGTAAACGGAGAAGTAAGTTATGCCATTTTCATTGTTGAAATACGGTCTTAAAAGCGACTATCCCTTCGAGAAAGAAGTAGACCTTCCTTCGCCCACGCAACTTAAAAAGCACTATGACGTTGTTATTATCGGCGGTGGCGGTCATGGCGTTGCCACCGCGTATTACCTTGCTAAATATCACGGCATTACCAACGTTGCTGTGTTAGAGAAAGGGTATCTAGGCGGTGGTAATACGGCGCGAAATACTGCCGTGATTCGATCGAACTATCTGACGTCAGAAGGCGTGAAGTTTTACACCGAATCGGTCAAGTTATTTCAAGGACTGTCTAACGAGTTTGACTTCAATATCATGTATTCATCTCGTGGTCAGCTAACCTTGGCTCATACCGATTCTACGGTCAGAGCGTTTCGCCAGCGTACCGAAGTGAACACGCATTTTGGTGGTAAGACTGAGTTGATTGATCCTCAACAAATTAAAGAACTGGTGCCAACGCTAAATATGAACCCAGCGGATATGCCAGTTTTAGCAGGGCTTTGGCATATTGACGGAGCGACCGCACGTCATGATGCGGTCGCTTGGGGTTACGCAAAAGGGGCGACGCAACGCGGTGTCGAATTGCATCAGTTAACGGAAGTGACTGACGTATTGACCGAAAATGGCAAAGTCACTGGCGTGAAAACCAATCGCGGTACGGTGCAGTGTGGATGCGTGGTTCAAGCCGTTGCCGGACACAGCTCATTGGTGGCGGGAATGGCAGGTATTAAAATGCCCATTACAACCTACCCATTGCAAGCAATGGTAACCCAGCCTGTTAAACCGTTTCTTGATCCTCTTGTGAGTTCGTCTGCACTGCATTGTTATGTTCAGCAGACTGGGCGAGGCGAAATTGTCTTTGGTGGAGGATCTGACCCTTACCCACTCTACAACACACGTTCGACCTTAGATTTAAAAGAAAGCTTACTCGCTCACGCAATTGAAATGTTCCCGTTCATGGCAAACCTGAAACTCATGCGACAGTGGGCAGGCATCACGGATATGACCTCAGATTACAGCCCCATCATGGGGTTAAGCCCAGTTGAAAATTATTACCTTGATGCAGGGTGGGGCACATGGGGGTTCAAAGCAACGCCAATATGCGGGAAAACCATGGCCGAACTCGTTGCGTCAGGCGGCAAAGTCCCTGATTTGATCGCGCCATTCGCGATGGATCGGTTTAGTGAATTTAGACAAGTAAACGAAATGGGGGCAACGGCCGCCAGTCATTAGCGAGCTCCGTTATTTAGCATTAGAGATAAGCCGCGTTGGTTACACAGCGCTTAGTAAAGCAGAATTTGATATCCCGTGAATGGATGCAACAAAGAGAAGCTGGCATCCATCAGTGGTTCAACATTTTAAGGGAGTTAGCCTTAATGAAACTAATGAATTGTCCGCTTAACGGGCCACGTAACATCAGTGAATTTGTCTATGGCGGCGAAGTGCGCGCGATGCCGAACCCTGCGACATGCAGTAATGAAGAATGGGCCGATTACGTTTTCTATTCAGACAATAACGTTCGAATCGTAAAAGAGTGGTGGTATCACTCACCTTCAGGTTATTGGTTCATTGCTGAGCGTCATACGGCGTCCGATGACATTATCAATACCTATGATTCGTCCGAGCTTTTTAGTGAAAGAGTTGAATTCTCTTCCGTTGTTGAAAACCAAGCGACACCAAAAGGGGAGGGCGTGTAATGGCGACTCATGATCGTTTATCCGAACCTACAGGGTTATTTATTAACCGCGAAAAAAGCGTTCAATTTGAATTTGAAGGCGTTTCTTATCAAGGCGTCGAAGGCGACACTATTGCGAGTGCATTGATTGCAAATGGTCAATGGCTTATGTCTCGATCTTTTAAATACCATCGTCCTCGTGGGCCTTTGACGATGGCAGGACAAGATGCAAACACGCTAGTACAGTTGCCAAGTGAGCCAAATGTATTAGCCGACAGAATGACCTTGTCGAGCGATCTTAAGGCGCAGGGCCAAAACTACAATGGCTCTCTAGAAAGTGATAAAGACGCAAAACTTGGGTTGGCTGGGCGTTTTATGCCAGTCGGATTTTATTACCGATCCTTCTACAAACCCAAGGGTGCATGGGATAAATGGGAACCCTTTATTCGCAAAAAGGCGGGTCTTGGGTATGCTGACTTATCTTTTGATCCGATTCATAAAGACACTGATCAATATTACGACAAAGCGTATCTGTTTCACGATATCGCGGTCATCGGGGCTGGCCCCGCGGGTATGGCTGCCGCATTAAAAGCAGCTGATGCAGGAGCAAGTGTGTTGCTGGTGGATGAGCAGCCTGAATTAGGCGGAGCGCTAACCTACCACCGCTTTGATATCGACGGAAAAGAAAGCCGCAGCTTACGTGACTCTTTAGTCGCTCGGGTTGAACAGCACGATAATATTCAAATTTTAAGGAATGCGACTTGCAATGGCTGGTTCACGGATAACTATCTCCCTGTGATACAGGGTACAAGAATGTACAAAGTGCGAGCGAAGCAATGCATTGTCGCATCCGGTGCGTTCGAGCAGCATGTTGTCTTTCGTAATAACGACGTACCAGGCGTTGTTATGTCGAGCGCAGCAATGCGCCTCATCAATCAATATGCGGTTAAACCAGCTGAAAAAGCCATCATTCTCACCGGTAATGACGACGGCTATTTGTGTGCATTGGAGTTAAAGCAGTATGGTGTTGAAGTGCCACTCATTGTGGACATGAGAGCGGATGGCGCAGAGTCGTCTTTGGCACAAGCGGTGGAAGCCAACGGTATCAATATCATGTTGGGCGCGACAGTATTTGAAGCGATGCCTTCGACTGACAAAAAACGCCTTTCTGCTGTTCGGGTACATAATATTGTTCGTAAAGGTGTGGTGGCGGACAGCGGCATTACGATTCCTTGTGACATGCTGTGCATGTCGGCTGGGTACATGCCGGTGTATCAACTTCTTTGTCAGGCTGGCGCGGCGTTAAGTTACAACGACACGAGTGCCCAGTTCTCAATATCCAACTTAGTGAGCGGGCTGCATATTGCGGGTTCTGTGAATGGTGTGCATCAGTTAGATCGTGTGATAGAAGACGGCGAACGAGTCGCGACGAATGCGCTCATCGCCTTGGGCCACAATCTGCCTGAACCTCAGTCTGTTCTCTGTGAAAAGAAAATCAACTTCGATTGGCCTATTTTCAAACACCCGAAAGGCAAAGATTTCGTCGACTTTGATGAAGACCTTCAAGCCAAAGACATTATTAATGCGACGAAACTTGGCTATCGTGATGTTCAGCTGGTCAAGCGCTTCTCAACCGTTGGAATGGGGCCGTCACAAGGTCGTCATTCGGCACTACCTACCGCTCGATTGGTGGCAGATGCCACTGACCGAACCGTAACGGAAACCGGCGTGACCACAGCGCGTCCGCCCTTTGTACCGGAAAAGCTGGCGCACATTGCAGGGCGTATTTTTAGTCCTCAAAAACGAACGCCGATGCATCAACGACACCTCGATCTGGGGGCGCATATGATCCCTGCAGGTATTTGGCGTCGTCCTGCTTTTTACGGTGACCCAGCGAACCGAGACGAGATTATTCAAACAGAATCTCAACATGTTCGCCAATGTGTTGGCATCATAGACGTGAGTACCTTAGGTGGTCTAGAGATTCGTGGCGCAGACGCGGCCGAGTTTATAAACCGCATGTATACCTTCGCGTTCTTAAAACAGCCTGTTGGTAAAACACGTTATGCTGTGCTTACGAACGAGCAAGGCGTGGTCATCGATGATGGTGTTTCTTGTCGCATCGCCGACGATCATTTTTATGTCACCGCGACAACCAGTGGCGTAGATGCCGTTTTCCGTGAAATGACCAAGTGGAATGCGCAATGGCGTTTAGACGTGGACATAGCGAACGTGACGTCGGCCTACAGTGCCGTGAACGTTGCTGGCCCACTTGCGCGTAAGGTCATGGAAAAAGTCTGTAACGACGTCGACTTTAGTAATGATGCGTTTCCATACCTAGCGTATCGCGAAGGCAGCATCGAAGGCGTTCCAGTGCGCTTAATGCGAGTCGGATTTGTTGGCGAGTTAGGCTATGAAATACACATGCCTACCTTGTTTGGTGAGTTTATGTGGGATTTACTACTCTTGGCGGGCGAAGAGTTTGATATTCGTCCATTTGGTGTTGAAACTCAGCGCTTACTGCGTTTGGAAAAAGGGCACATCATTGTCAGCCAAGACACCGATGGTATGTCTCACCCTGGCGAGCTTTCGCTCGACTGGGCGATCAGTCGTAAAAAACCGTTCTTTGTCGGGTGCAAGTCTGTCGATATCGTCATGGCGAGAACGCAAACTCGCAAGCTTGTCGGTTTTACATTGCCGGCAACCGCATCCAAACCGAAAGAAGGGCACATCGTACTTGAAAATGCTTCTGACGCGAATTGTGCTATCACCGGTAATGTTACGTCGAGTGAATACTCCAGCACAATAGGCGCCAACATAGGCATGGCGTTTGTAGGGGTTGATCAGCAAGAGGTGGGTACTAAATTTTCGATTCGCGTTGATCACGGTGAAATCGTCATGGCTGAAGTCGTAGCGCTGCCATTTTACGATGCCAATAACGAACGTCAGGAGGTGTAAACGATGACAATGCTTAAGACAGAATCTAGCCTGAGTGCGGCGGCGCATTTACGTCGCAGTATCGCTTCTCAAACGAGTTATACCTCGCCGAAAAGTAGCGTGAGAATAGAAAACCAATCCGTAAAAGACCGAATTGGGTTTCGTGGAAAAGGCGCGCGCTCTTTTTTAGAAGCGCAAGGTATCACGGTGCCAAGCAAACCGAATCAATCCGTATTCGAAAACGGCATGGCGGTATTACGCTTAAGTGCCACCGAGGTCTGGTTGATAGATATCGAGCCTAATCCTAATAGCGATACTAAACAGGCTCCTGTTTCCACGGCAAATAAACGAATGTCCGAATTGGACGCCGCTGCGAACGACGCTCCTAATGTCTATCGACTTTTTTGTCAGCACAGTCATGCTCAGTTTTGCTTTTACGAAAACAAAAACGGCAGTCAAAGTCGTCGTCAACAAGAGACGCTTGCCACATTGTTTTCGAAAGTTTGTGGTGTTGATTTGAGAGATAAACCCTTCCCCGTAGGAAGTATTGCCCAAACCTCCGTCGCCCGCGTCAATGCGATCGTGGTTAAAGGCAGCGAGTGTTTTTATCTTTTATCGGACATCGCAAGCTCAGACTACCTTTGGAATGCCATGAGTGACTCTGCTCAGGAGTTTTAGGCTAGGTGTAATGGGAATGACGGTTTGTGTAGGGCGTGTTGATGGAGGGGAAATCGCGCCCTGCGCTAAAGTTGTCTATCAATACTTGTTGTACCCGAAAGGTTTACAAGTGCTGTTGGTTTAGATAGTTGGATGGGAAGTGACATTATATGACTAATTTTTATACCGGTATTCAAGTGGCTCGTGTCGTTTCTAATGCGAGGGCTCACTCTAAACAAACCTTCTGTCAGCTAAGTGTAAGGGTTTTGAAAGGGTGCTAAAGAGGTTAATTGTTGCTTCGATAACTTAGGGAAGGTGTGAACAAGTCCACTGGCTTCAGCGTGAATTTAACTCGGCGTACAGCACGCCCTTTGGATCTTTCAGAGAAACAGCCTATCTTCGTTAAGAGTGATTGAAAGGTATTAACCTTCCTGCTCACTCTCGTCTCAATAAGCTGTTTCTCTGATAAGACTGAAGCTCATAAGGCTTATTCGTACCTTCCCTAGATACATAACGAATAGGTAGGAGCACCAAAATGAGCAGTATTTCAATGGATCTTAGTTCGATCAAAATCCAATCTTCTAATTCATCATCGAACACGCAATCTAAGATAGAGCAATTAGAGTCGAAAGTTGAGGCGCTTCAGCAGGAGCTTTCCACCATTTATGAGCAGACAGAAGTGTCTGACGAAGATCAAGAGCAAGCAGATCTGATTCAACAACAGATTACGATGCTTCAGGCGCAAATTGCTAACCTCAAATCTCAACAATCGGATAAAGCGAACGAATCGTCTTCAACGTCTGATAAGTCTGAAGAGTCAGACTCGTCGAGTGAGTCTTCAGAGGATAATGATCCTGATGCAACCGTGGGCACAAAGGTGAATACCTATGCATAGATAGCTAGAAAAGGTTCATGCGTTTCTTTTTTAGACGACCCCTTTCATTGTTCGTGTAACACCGTGTAATCGAGTTTGCTCAATCTCGCCGATATGGTTCATTAACGGATCATAAATAAAAGGACTTTTCAGAGAGAGTCAGCAATACAACGATTGATGAGGACGCATGATGAGTAACAATAATACAGCTCCGACGATAAACTCCCTTAATCCGAAATTTTCTGGGTTAGTAGGCGGTGTCAGGGTCACAATAACGGGAACAAACCTATCAAATATTAATGCGGTTAATTTTGACGAAGCGGGAGCGACAATGGTTGGGTCACCGACGGACTCAGCTATTGTCGTCATTGCTCCGAATACCGGCACAGCGGGTAGTGTGGATGTTACGTTAATTGATACATCTGGAAAGCACCATGCGTTTAGCGATCAGTTTACCTATGAGTTGCCACAAGTTTTGTCGGTGGTTCCAAGCTCAGGGTCACTGCAAGGCGGCGAGACGGTGACATTGAAAGGGAAATATCTAAGCGGAGCGCTCGCCGTCAATTTCGGTGTATTGGGTGCCTCAAACGTCAATGTAATTAGCGATACCGAGGTAACGGTGACCAATGCGGGCGCTCCTAAGGACGAATCGGTGCAAGTACAGGCCATTGTTCAGGGTCAGCCATCAACAAAAACAGCGACGTTTACGTACAGTGCAGCAGATGCTGCTCCGGTGCCCATGGTATTCAAAGCACTGGATACAGACTCAACTTATATCCAGTTTATTACCGATAAAAGCCTTGACGGATTCTATTATGATTCAACTGGCGATAAGGTGTCATTGTCCGCAAACACCGCTTACCCATTGTCGAGTTTAGTGAGTACCAAAGCCATTGTGTCGGGGGCGCCGACTGGTGTACCTGCTGTTGCGGTAAGAGAATTTTCGGGTCGAGTGTATGTAAACTTTGGGTCTCAAGGGCTGCAAGGGTTAAGTACCGAGTATACTCCGAGTGCGTCAAACCCACTCGATGCAAATTACGATGTTCGTTACCAATACTACGAACCTACTATTAAAAACGGGCAGTTGAATATCGATTTGTCCTACATTGATTTTACGTCGATCTCGCTTTCATTGAAGGCTAAGAACGCGCCTAACGCAAGTAACCCGAATCAGTTGAGTGTGTCGAGTTCAAGATTGGCAGCGGCAACAGGAAATTCGGCGTCATCAGCAAATGCGTCTGTATTGCCGAATGCGAACGACCAATTGCCAAGTGCCAATTTTGCACGTGTGATCAGTCCTCAGCTTTCTCAAACCGTGTGCTATCACGACTTCTCTAAGTATCTGCTTGCGCTGAATGGCACAAGCGCTCGAATAGCGGGAACCTATGTTGGTACAGGAGATCAACCGTCAGGTAACCCAGAAACGCAAGCGCAGAGTTATGACTACACGGCTACCTTTAGCATCAAGCAAGATAAAACGACTAAGGCTATTTCTGGGAGCGTGACGCTTGTGCCGAGCACCGATTCTGGCAATGGCTGTGCGGCGGGCGTTCCAGCTGTTCAACAAGGGCTGGGGGTTGGGCCGAGCACTGGTAATATCGTTTTAGATTATGCCGACTTAAATGCGGCGACAGGGATCTACGGCTGTAATGCGCCCTATACGCTTAATGGTGGCGCGAAAACGGCAGGCATAACCAACGATGTTTACGGTCAAGTAGTTGGTGATTTGTTCTCAGGGTTGAACTTTGGGTACATTGGCTCTTCTGAGTTATTTAATGGTGCACCTATCAATACGCTATGCAGTACTGAGTGGTGGGGCGGTGTCATGCCCGATGGGACGAATGTGGTGTCTGGGTCGACTCCAGGTGGTACAGGAATGTATTTTGGAGGTGTCCAAAGTGATTCCGATTTTTATAACAGTTATGCTGGCAGTATCGCGACACTCACTGCAGGTTATGGGTTCCCGCTTCAGGATCGATTAGGGAAAAACCTCATGGCTATGAATACGGAAACGGATCAGAGTGCCTACTTAGAAGTTTGGATCGATCAAGAAGTAACATAGGTTGTAAGGAAGCCAACTGAGTGTCGGTCTGTATTGACGGGGCTCATTCGGTTGGTGTTTTTCACGTGTTTTAATTTTTGCCAATTGTGTTTGCTTTTCGCTTATTTCCTTTGTGTGGCCCTTTCCCTTAGTTATTTTTTTGATCATCAGGTCGGTAGGGCTCTTCTCGAACACAATGTGAGAGAACGAGCTTTATGATAAAGATCGACGATAACCATTCTAACCCTGTCGGCACTGAAAACAGTGTCGGTCCCATAACGATAGCAATGATAACGATCAGCAAGGCGATAGGGCGGTGCAAATATAAGGGAAGCATATGAATTAGAAAGATGGAGAGCATCATAAACAGATACCAGAATATCGCGTAGGACCATGTGACATCTAAAACCAACGGAATGGCGAACAATTGAAAATGGAGAGCAGGAAACAGAAAACGGTTTTTGACGAGTCTCTGAAGCCAAGAAAGATCAGTCGTTTGAGAGGTATGTAAGAGTCGCTTCATGGACCCCAACGAATTTGTAAGCACACCACCAACCATATCCAGTGCCAAGATACCAGCAACAACCAGTTGCGTTGTATTCCACTCTAGATGTCGCCAGTAAAGAAAATATAAGAGAAAAGGCGCAATGAAAGCAGCATAGTTGGCAAGTCGACTTTCAGCTTTGGTTGCTCCACTGCCTGATGTGAAGCTAAATGGTCCGCTACAGTCTCAGTCAATATTGGCGTTATTGATATGATGGTGTTTATGTTTCATGGATGGGTTCTCCCTATAAGCGTCACAACGTTCTTTGTTAGGTTGACTGGATTTAGTAACGTTGTTTACCTCCCTTGTTACGCCTGAATTTAGGCTAATTATATCGACTGATCTGATTAGAAAGCGGATCTAAATCAACGATTGGCTTTTCTTTAAATAACGTTTTCTGAGTTTGTGTCCCTAGGGAAGGTACTAATAAGTCTTATGAGCTTCAGTCTTATCAGAGAAACAGCTTATTAAGGCGAGAGTGAGCAGGAATGTTAATACCTTTCAATCACTCTTAACGAAGATAGGCTGTTTCTCTGAAAGACCCAAAGGGCGAGGGCTAAACTCTCTTTAATTCTTTGTTAACTTTCTTGCCAATATGCTCAATATTGGACGGCGAAACTTGCCTCGAATAAAGAAGCGTTATCCACACGCTGAAGCCAGAGGACTTGTTCATACCTTCCCTAGCGAGTCTCTCGGCCCACAAGATGTGAGTCGGGAGCCTAGAGAATTAACATGGCTGCTATTTAAGGTGATGTAACACGTCTAACTAGCGCTGCCACTGAAAATGTTTATTCATTGTGTGGTGGAGACGTATCCGGTGGAGAAATACCCGGTGGAGTAGGAGACACAATAACAGTCGGTGACTGAATGAATGTTTTGAGGTCATGTACTTTGAGCGGTTTGGAAAAGTGGTAACCTTGGAAGATATCACATTCAAGGCTTTGTAGTATTTGGCGCTGTTCTTCTGTCTCGACACCTTCCACGACGGTTGTGAAGTTGAGTTGCTGAGCAATGGCTATAATGCCTTCTACCATTGCGCGTGTTTTTGGGTCGGTTGTGATTTCTGAGATAAAGCTTTTATCGATTTTAAGTTCGTCGATAGGGAGGTGGCTTAATAAACTAAGGGAAGAATACCCTGTACCGAAATCATCAAGCGATATCCGAATGCCCTTGCTCTTGATTTTATGCATAATCGCTTGGATGCCGATCACATCATCAATGAATAGATTTTCGGTTACTTCCAAGACAAGCTCGACATAGATGAAAGCATGTTTCTCAATAAGCTTAACCAGCTTATTGAGAAAGTGTTTGTGTTGAAATTGCTTGATCGAAATATTGATAGAAACTGAGATGTTAATGCCAGTATCACGCTGCACTTCCACAATGTCTTGAAAGGATCTTTCTATAATAAAGTCGCCAATCGCTAGTATGGCACCACTCGATTCGGCGACTGGAATGAATTTGTCGGGCGGCACCATTCCGAGTGTTTTGTTTTCCCAGCGAACCAACGCTTCAACGCCAAACAGACCGCCGTTTCGCATTATTTGAGGTTGATACACCATATAAAATTCGTCGAGTACGATTGCCTGTTTAAGCTCTTGTTCCATTTGGGCTCGATACTTATAAGCTTCTCTAAAGTCCTCTTGGAAAAACGTAATCGTGTTAAGTGTTTTTTTAGACTCGTACATAGCGAGATCCGCATAACGTTTGAGTTCATCCAGATCGGTACCATCTTCTGGATACGCCGCGACGCCTATACTGGCACTGAGTACGAAGCTGTAATCGTCTATGACGCAAGGCTGTTCAAAACTCGACAGAATGTTCTCACATCGTGTCACGATCGTTTGATGTATTTCGTTGTAGACGACGATGATAAATTCGTCGCCGCTATATCGGATTAGTAAATCGCTGTCGCTAACAAATACTTTAAGTCGCTGGGCAACGCTTTTGAGAACTTTGTCGCCTAACTCATGCCCATAACCGTCGTTTATGGCTTTGAAGTTGTCCAGATCGATGAAGATCATAAAAAAGGGTGTTTCAGTACCGGATCGGACTAGCTGTTGATCTAGGTAATATCGATTATGTAATTCGGTAAGGTAATCATGATTTGCCTGATACTGCAGGGCGGCTTTTTTCCTCTGTTCACTGATTGCGATGCCGCGAAACAGTATAAAAATAAAGAGCAATGAACCAACAAAGACGATAATGAGCGTCTTTGCTTTATTTAAAAACAGGCTACGTATCGACGCGTCATCGATTTTGGCTTCGACCCACAAACCATAGTCAGGTATGTATTTGCTGACCGCTTTAGTATTTTCGTCAGATGGATTGTTTGCGTCTAACGTTGGCTGGTGGCTGTCGATAATAATGTCTAACTCTTTATCTTTTATCGTCTGATAGGAAATACCCAACTCAGATTCTAATGATTCAATCGCACGGCTTCGTTCACTATCGGGAATCTGGTAACTGTAAATTGACGGGTCTACGAGGCCTTTAGTCAGAACCATCTGAAAATAATGGTCGTGCTCTCTGAATATGTAGAGGTCACTACTAAATTGGGTGTTTTTCTTGTTGATCAGAAAATCAAACGCTTTATTAAGGTCGACAACGGTAGACAGGACAAAGACAACCTTGCCGTCTTTGTCTCTCATGGCTTTACGTAGCGGAAAAGCAATCGTATTGAGCACTTTGCTTTGATAGGTTCTCCCCAATACCATGTGCTCTTCTTTTAGAGTTCGAAGGAAACTTTCTCTGTTTTCTTTTTGCGCTAAAATATTAAATTTTGGTGGGAGTGTAATCCCTGATGATGCGACATAAGCTTCGCCGTCGGGCGTAAAAAGGCCAACCCCAACCATGGATGGATCAACGTCAATGATGGTATCCATAATTGCTTGTGCCTTGCGCTTGTCTGGGAGACCGTTCTCGATCTTCATTTCCTTTGTTATCAGATCCAAAAGAACTTCGTACTGGCGAAACAAGGATTGCAGCGAATTGGACGTTAACGTCATTAACTTCTTCTGCTCTGCAGTGTACTCATCGTAGACCGTTTGGTAGCTGACATACGTCGCGGCGCCAAAAAAGAGGAGCCATATTGTTGCGGTGATGTAAAAGGTGAGCCAGATGTTCTTTTTAATAGAAGTCATTCGTTCCCCGCTTCCGTTGTAAACCATAACCTTGATACACCTGTTGGACTACATAACTCAAAGCTTAACGTAAGGTTTATGGGAGTGTGGTTTTTGCTATTGTCTAATAAGTGATCCGCTTGTGACATCAAATAATGTCAATGAGTTCCTTTAATATATGTGGCGTGCAGCAATGATTTTATCGTCTAAGTTTTAGCCTAAGTTCTCTTTTTTAAAGGGAAATAAGCGTAAAATCTCGTAACTTTACGTGAGCTATACTACGTATTGAAATTGCTTTCGGCGTATTGTTTTTTTCGAACGCTTTAGCTTGTTGCTACCGATCGACAGTTCTAATGTCCCATGTCCACTGCTTTTTTTGAGCCCGTTTTCTCTCAGTGTGGCTAAAAAGATGCTTCACAAAACGTTGTACACTGATAGCAAAAAGACACGTTTAAGTGTCGAGTAAAGTGAGAAAATGCTCACTTATAGCATAAATCGTATAGAGGTTTTTCCGTTTGCTTAAAGACATGAGAATTACCCATAAACTGCCTTTGGTAATGATTATCTTCGCGCTTATTTCTGCGCTTACGACGGGGGTGGTGGCGTACTATCATGCAGTCGAAGCAATAGAGGATCAAGCCGAATCTAAGCTATATGCGTTGCTAGAATCTAGGAAATCTTCTCTTGATCATTACTTTGACACCATCCAGAGAGATATTGTCTACCATTCCAATAGCCACCTTGTGAAACGTGCTTTGCGAGATTTCGGTCAGGCGTGGGAGCAGCTGCCTGACGACAAAATGACTTACCTACAAACTCAATATATCACGCTGAACCCTTTTCCTAAGGGCCGTGAAGCCAGCTTGTTGCGAGCGGAAGATGGTTCACTGTATTCAACGTCTCATGAGGAAAACCACGCAGATTTCACCGCTTTTATCGAGGCTGGGGCGTTCTACGATGTTTTTTTGATAAACAAGCGTGGGGATGTGATCTACACAGCCAAAAAAGAAAATGATTTTGCAACGAACCTTAAAGATGGCCCTTGGTCAAATAGTGGGTTAGCGGATGTGTTTAACAAGGTAATAGAGCACCCTTCGTCGACATTACGTTTTTCGGATTTCTCTCCTCATACACCAAGCCAGAATGCACCGGCTGGCTTTATTGCGACGGCTGTGACGGACGATGATAGTCAATTACTTGGTGTGTTTGTGGTTCAGTTGTCGATTGAAAAGCTAGACAAAGTCATGCATGTTCAAGCTGGAATGGGAAACACTGGTGAAACTTATCTCGTAGGGAAAGACCACTTGATGAGAAGTAATTCACGTTTTTTTGAAGGTCGTAGTATTTTACAAATTGAAGTAAACACCTCGCCAGTAAACAGCGCATTAAAGGGAGAAGAGGGCGTCACGGTGGCGTTGGATTATCGCAACGAACGGGTTTTTTCAGCCTATAAACCATTTGATGTGATGGGGCATCGTTGGGCGATTTTAGCCGAAGTGGACGAATATGAAGTATTGGAACCCGTATTTGAATTGAATAGATTGTTGCTATTGGCGGGCGGTATTATTGCTACTGCCATTGCGTTAGTTGGCTATCTGCTGTCTGCCGATTTATCGTCGCCCATTATGTCTATGACGGAGGCCATGAAGAAGCTTGCCAAGAATGACTTGTCCGTCAATATCTCAGTGAATCAGCGTAAAGATGAGGTGGGCTCTATGGCGTTAGCACTTATTGAGTTTAAAAACTTTGCGATAGAGCGAGAAGCCTTAAGAGAGCGACTTAGCCACATGGCAAAGCACGATACATTGACCGGACTGCCTAATAGAGACTACATCATGTCGTATATTAGCGACACGTTAGCAGAAGATGAACAACGAGGCTTGACGGCCATGTTTGCGGACCTAGATGGGTTCAAAAAGGTCAACGACGATTTAGGTCATCAGGCAGGCGATGAATTATTGAGGCAAGTAAGTGAGCGCCTGAAACACAGTGTTCGAGAAGGGGACGTCGTCGGGCGAATAGGTGGTGATGAGTTCGTGATTATTTTGCCGGATGTAATCCATGAAACGGAGGCCGAAAACATTGCGCATAAAATTCTTCAAAGTGTAAAGCAACCGTATCAGATAGAAGGCGATCAGGCTCATGTTGGTATTAGCATTGGTGCTGCCTCTTATCCGAATCATACGGATGATCTTGATGAGCTGCTTAAAATTGCCGATGCTGCCATGTATCACTCCAAGCGTACTGGCAAGCATCGTTTTGTGTATCACGTAAGCTAATGTGTTATCTATCTATAAACACATTTCTTTAAAGGCCTTTTTCTGTAAAAGTAGCGTGTTGCGCCGGGATGATAATTCAAACTTGGGTATGCGGGGGTTGGCGCATCGGTTGTCATTGCTCTAAAGCCCGGAAACAGCTTGATTAACGCGTCTTTGTTTTCATTAATAGATTTAAGACGGTTTCATCCGGTACGTTGGCACCAACCAGTAGGACATTGTCCCACGTAACCATAGACATGGGTTCTTGAATGCCAATAAAATGCGGTGCAGGTGATACTTGGGTGAAATAAAATGCAGGGCTAACGGATTGCATGGCCGCTTTAGCAAATAGACTTGTATCAACCGCAAGGAATTTTACGCCACCCACTAATTTATCAATTTAAGCGACCTTAGGGCCGCCAACAGCCAAATTGGTGGCGTCTACTTTATCCTCGGCGAGTGCATCGGCTGCATCAAGAATGCTGTGAACGGGAACTTCCTCTACTGCATCCCAATCTAACCCACTGGTTGCCAATATGGCTGACATGTGGGTTCTGCCGAGCGGAAACCCATTCCAGCCCGAGGCGACTATTTTCCCTCTTAAATCTGCAATAGAATGAATGTCGGAATCGGTACGTACAAAGATACCAATTTGCAGAGGGCTAATGCGTGTCGCTATGCGTAAGTTTGTATGTTTTATACCGTGATAAATCCCTTTTCCTTCACGAGCAATCATGGCGTCGTTAACATCATTGATGGCGAAATCTGCGGTTTCATTCTGCACCGCGTCGGTTATGGTTTGATAACCGCTAAGCGCCTGAACGGATGTTGTCATACCTGTTTTGTCATGGGTTACTTTGGAGATTGCGTTACTCATGGTGTTCCATACAGAACCTTTTGGTGTCGATGCAATGGATATGTTCTCTGTGGCGAATGCGCTGTTGCATAAGATCAGAGAGGTGATGGTCGCGCAGAAAAGCGGTTTATAGACTTTTAACATAATGACTCCGAAGCGATTTTTATTTTTTTATATCTAGGTTTCTTATTTTTATATCTAAGAAGGTGCGTTACCTTCAATTACTTTTAATGAATGTGATTTTAGTACTAGTACAAGCTTGTCTTTTAGTTGATCTGATCCATTAAAAATACGAAATTAATGAAATATTAAAAATATCTAAGACGTAATATAGGTGAGAATGAGTCCACACGCTGAAGCCAGTAGACTTGTTCTCACCTTCTTTAAAGTCAGACAATAATGGCTGTGCTATCGTATAACTTGTAATGGATAGACATGTTTTAAATATTGAGGATGAAAAGATGAGCGTTGCGATAGTGGGAGCAGGGATCGGCGGACTGACTACGGCATTGTTTTTAGAAAAGCTTGGTGTTTCAGTTCAGGTTTTTGAACAATCTCCAGAAATAAAGCCTATTGGTGCTGGTATTATTTTGGCTCACAATGCCATGCAGGTCTTTGATAAATTGGGATTTAAAGAATCACTCACTGATTTAGGTAACCCGTTAACCTCGATTAACATTGCCACTGAAAAATTAGAGGTCCTCAATAGAATTGAAACGCTGCATTTTGATAGAAAGTATGGCGCCAATAGCGTTGCGATTCAGCGTGGTATTTTACAGCGATTTTTAATTGATAAGCTTCAAACGAAATGTCTCAACCTCAACAAAAAAGTCGTCGACTTCAAAACAGGCGAAAGGAACACAATCGTATTTTCCGATGGTGATAAAAGCGTGTTTGATGTCGTTATTGCGGCTGATGGCATTCAATCAATGATTAGGAAAAAAACGTTCGACAGAAGCGTTATTCGTAGCCCAAATCAGGTCTGTTGGAGAGGAATCTCAAATGCAAAATTACCAATGCAATTCGACACGGAATTGAACGAGTTGTGGGGGAAAGGTTCTAGGTTTGGCTTTGTTAACATTTCTAAAAACGAAGTGTATTGGTACGCTTTACATAATGGCCATGATCAGATCGAAAAGAGCGATTTATTGGCGTATTTTCAAGATTACGATCCAGTCGTAAATAGCGTCATATCGGCGACAAAGGCTGACAAAATATTTAAAAGTGATATCTACGATTTGAAGCCGATCTCTTCTTGGTTTAAAGGTAACGTTTGTCTATTGGGGGACGCCGCTCACGCCACGACACCTAACATGGGCCAAGGTGCATGCCAAGCAATAGAAGACGCTTATGTACTTAGCCACTACATCAGTCAATACGACGCTGCTGTTGCTTTCTCTAAATATCAAGGCGTAAGAAAAGCTAAGGCAGACATGATTGTAAATTTAAGTTGGAAGTTTGGAATGATGTCACAGATTCAAAATCCAATTGCCAGAGCACTGAGAAACCTATCAATGAAGGCTATTCCTGCTAAATATAATGTAAAGCAGTCAGACAAAATCTATCAATTAGCGGAACTTTAAAATAACAGTGTGATTGTTAGTAAGGGTAGTAACGAGTAGGAATTCCCTCGCCTTAATCGCTCTAACATTCAATCTCTTACGTTTGACCAGGTTAGATACCGAGCAAGCATCTTATTTGACAGGCACCGTCTCGACAAGGCAAAATCTCGCGCTCACAAAATCAATGAAATTTTATACACAGTGCTGATCCTGTAAGATCAGCAGCTTAAACGCGACATAAAGGATGTAACATGTCACGCAAGAAACAGGATGTTTCCGCTTAACCCGTGCGTATCCGGGATTTTATCCTTAGTCGAGGGTATTCTCTTAATCCACTTGAATGGGTTGCTACCTATGCCTACCCCGCTCAGATGGATCAGTTCAGGGTTGAGTTCAGTCACCTGCACTTTTTTATTATTGAAAGTGGCGGTCAAGTTCGCTTCTTAGAGCGTCACAAGCCGACCTTATCTGGCCGTGTGTACGAAGTACGTCAAAAAGAAATCAGCGATTCCCCTAAGCCTGCCAAACCCAGAGAAAAGCTAAATCGACCTGCGCCCGTCTATGTCAGGGATGAGTACCCACAGACTAACGAGGCCGCCGGTGTCATACCCACCCCTAGTGATCGCAGCAAGTATTTTGCGCAACTGACTTACCAATACCCTGGAGAGGGCACAGTACAAGTTCCCTATCATATCCACTCAGGCGAGCAGACGTTTACAGGGGGAAGCTTATCAGCCTCTCGCATTCCCTTACAGGAAGATGGCGATGTCACCTATGAGTTAGGCGAACCAGTGACATCAGTGCAATGGCAAGAGCACCGAAGAGCCATAGAACAAACGGTGGCTGCTCTCTCGCAACGTATTGTTGAGCTGCAGCCTAAGCCATACCATAACTGGCCTAGAAAGGTTCAACGGTTGCACCTGATCGATAATGGATTGATTGAACCGGGTGACTCATCCCATATGGATGAATCGTTATTTAAAGACGAGTCTCTTCTGCATAACGCTTTTGAATACGCGCGCATCACCTGGAACGAGAGGCGCATTTATAAGCCAGAACGTTTTACAAAAGCCTTTATTCAGAGTTTGGAGCAAGGGGTAACGCTTGATGCGTTCTCCCACTATCTTTCTTCAAGTTTCGGAATCCAATATTCTTCAGGCCCTGCTGTTGGGTTGCATTTAGCCAACGCTTTTTTGGATCTGATTTACATACTCGACAAACCATCCCTCTTGGAATCGCTGTATTCCACCGCCCGCCACCATCAAATTAGTAAGCCAGATGAGTGGATCAAAGAGACGGTACTCGTTGCGCTTCTTTGTCAAAAAGCAAGCTTGATAATGAGCCGCCCTGAGAACAACCAGCTCATAGCATTCCATGAGCTGCGCGCGTTAGGGCGTACATTGCATGAAGGTGTGCGTTTAATACGCCAACAAAATCTTGTAAGAACTCTGACAGCGCCTGTTTCTCAGCCTCAAACCCTTATTGTCCCTGTACCGAGTATTAACCCTCGCCAATGGCATTACGAAGCAGGACCAGATCATTCCCTTCCTGAGCGTACCTTTAGGATTGGTGTATTCTTTGACGGAACAGGGCAAAACCGTATCAATGACGAATATAAGGAGAAACGAGGAGATACCAGCCGTACCAATGTGGCACGGTTGTTCGAGTTATACCCTATTATTCCGGGACGTTCCGATAAGATCTATATACAAGGAATTGGCACTCTGGATTTGGACGATCTAACGCCCGAAGCGCGTGCGGCGATCATCGACGAAGGCGACGATCTGTGTCTTAATTCCAGCGTATCGGGCTTCGGGGACGAAGGCAGCGTCTACTGCAAATGGCAATTACTGCTTAAGTCGTACCGTAAGTTAATAAAAAGTTTATCGGACGAAGGCCATTATCACGCTATTACCCATATCGAATTTGATGTGTTTGGCTTTAGTCGTGGAGCGGCGTTAGCCCGCCATTTTGTCAATGCTCTGCAAGCTGGCTTGCCAGATTACGAAGCGCCAAATACGGGAGGTTCTGAATACGACTATGCATATGCAAGATACGGTAAACCTTTGAAAAACACTATCGACTCGACCATTGAGCCCAACTTATTAGGGCAGCCCGAACCTTTTGTATACGATAAAGATCGAGTGCCTTTATCAATAGACCGCCATCGTCGCCACACAGTGCGTTTTGTAGGGTTGTTTGATTCGGTTGGTTCGTTTGTCATGCCGGGAGACGATGACGATGACCCCTTTGAACTGAGCCTAAAAGCCCATCAGGCAAAACGTATTTATCAGATTACAGCTTGTTACGAATACCGCAAAAACTTCCCACTGACCTCAGTCTTTACGAAAGGCCGAGCGCGTCCTGATAATATATTTGAAGAGGCTTTTCCGGGTTGTCATACCGATGTCGGTGGTGGTTACCCCTACCGAGATCAATACTTCAATACCAAGCTGCCCGAATACTATGAAGTGCCTGTCATAACCAGTTACAACCGAGAGTTAGAAAAGGTCGGGGCATCGGAGGAGTATCATCCCCGTTCCGGCAGTCAAATAACCAGTGACCGTATCAGAAAGCAATATGAGCAGGAATGGCGTGCCCAATGTGAACGTGAGTATGCAGACGGTCACGCCGGAGCGACGGGAGTCGTCAAAGCGTGGAGAGGCCATTACTACTTTTACCGAATTTACCCAGTCAACGTTAGCTTAGCGGGGCTCAGCATGTTGCGAATGAAGCAACAAGGGCACGTCATGGGGATAGAATGGCTAGAAGAGGATTATGATAAAGTTAAAAATACAGATTTCCATAGCCATGCTTTCATACCCAAACTGTGGAAATATTTAAAGACCTTTCCAATTGGCACAATTCAAGAAGTAAACTGGCAGGGCGTTGCGTGGCATACCGATGTACATCGTTCCCATGAGTTAAGCATCAGCCCAGGATACGATAGCTTCATTAAAAAAAATGTAGACGGAATTGATAATCGTACTCAGTTTATTATACAAGAACCGATGCCTGTACATTTGCGCCCCCGACCCATAAGAAGGATCTTTGATAATGACTAACCCGTTTTGTTTCCCATACTGGGTCGATAGAGTGAGGCTCCGCACCTATTGTTACCTTCTTTTCATAGTGATGGCGACGGCTCTCATGAGCGCTTGTGATAAAAAGGGCAAGCCGCTTGTCGCGGCTAATATTATCCAGAGTGGTACATTAGATGGCCCTTATAGTAACGGCGAAATCTATGTTCATTCGGTTAATGGTGGCAAACTGAACTTTGGAATGGGAGGAGTTTGGGGTTACCCTGGAGCGACAGTTGCGGGGGGAGGTGTTGGTGTGCCCAGCTATATTGAAGGAGATTGGGCCAAAAAATACGAAGATAAAACGCCAGGTTACCATTCGTATTACCGTATTTCCGCACCGATTGATGCGATACTGGCGGAGAAAAAAATTTGGACTTTGCTAGGTTACTATAAGCATTATAAATCGAAGTACGGCACGATGCAGGTTGTTGTCGAAAAAGAAGAAATTAGAGTGTTATTTACTCTGGATTGTTATGAAAAGTGGGATGATTGTACGCCGAACGAAGGGGCAGACCCAAATGGCTATGTGATCAATGCACCACAAGGTTCATCAGATGTTGTCGAGCTCTTTCGTGGTAAGGGAGAAAGTTCCCTATTACCGTTTGCGGCATCCAGTTTTGATCCTAGAAACTTTAGAATCCACGAACATAAATCGAAGCATGGAAAAGTAGCGCTCACGAATGGTCTCGGAGTTGCTACTCGTCAGCAGGAGCAAGTTACACACCTCTCTCACATAAAAGCCACGTGGCAACAGTTTGACTCAGAGTTTGAGCTTGACCCAAACGACGATATGAACATTATATTCACGCCGCCATATGACCCAAATGCGCCGTATTTTGAAGTGGACGCGGAGCTGGATACGGCTCTCATTGAAGAGAAAATACAGGCATACCAAACCGTACATAAACGTGCATTGGGTTATACCGTCATTCAAGTGATTTTAAATGGAGATGGCTGGCTTCGTCTTTACTACAACTCTCATTGTCAAACTGAGCTAGACAGAAAATTAAGCGATTGTTTTTACGTTCCTATTGATGACCCCAATGGTTGGTTTACCACGGTTCCCCTCGTTGGAGATAAGAATCAAATGGCACGCCTTAGAAAAGCCCCATTTTATTACACGACCAAGGATTTTGACCAACATAGGAAATTTGGTGTCTTACTCTTTGAAGCCAAAGGCAAAGTGATTCCTAAGCCAGAGGATAAGAGCGAAGGATAAAGGCATAGGGGAAGGTTGTCCCCGCCAACCCATAAGAAGGATCTTTGATAATGACTAACCCCTTTTGTCGCTCACCCGTGCTTGATAGAGCTAGGCTCCGCACTTATTTTTGCCTTCTTTTTATGATAATGGCGACGGCTCTCATGAGCGCTTGCGATAAAAAGGGCAAACCGCTTGTCGCGGCCAATATGCTACAAGGCGGCTCTTTAGATGGACGCTACAGCTTTGGTGAAGTTTATTTACATTCAGGAGGAGGGAAAACCTATGTTGGAGTGGGAGGGGTAGGCGGGTATCCTGGTCCTACGATTGCAGGTGGCGGCATTGGTGTGCCCAGCTATATTGAAGGGGATTGGGCTAAAAAATACGAAGATAAAACACCTGGCTATCATTCGTATTACCGTATTTCTGCGCCGATTGATGCGATACTGGCGGAGAAAAAAATTCGGACTTTGCTAGGTTACTATAAGCATTATAAATCGAAGTACGGCACGATGCAGGTTGTTGTCGAAAAAGAAGAAATTAGAGTGTTATTTACTCTGGATTGTTATGAAAAGTGGGATGATTGTACGCCGAACGAAGGGGCAGACCCAAACGGCTATGTGATCAATGCACCACAAGGTTCATCAGATGTTGTCGAGCTCTTTCGTGGTAAGGGAGAAAGTTCCCTATTACCGTTTGCGGCATCCAGTTTTGATCCTAGAAACTTTAGAATCCACGAACATAAATCGAAGCATGGAAAAGTAGCGCTCACGAATGGTCTCGGAGTTGCTACTCGTCAGCAGGAGCAAGTTACACACCTCTCTCACATAAAAGCCACGTGGCAACAGTTTGACTCAGAGTTTGAGCTTGACCCAAACGACGATATGAACATTATATTCACGCCGCCATATGACCCAAATGCGCCGTATTTTGAAGTGGACGCGGAGCTGGATACGGCTCTCATTGAAGAGAAAATACAGGCATACCAAACCGTACATAAACGTGCATTGGGTTATACCGTCATTCAAGTGATTTTAAATGGAGATGGCTGGCTTCGTCTTTACTACAACTCTCATTGTCAAACTGAGCTAGACAGAAAATTAAGCGATTGTTTTTACGTTCCTATTGATGACCCCAATGGTTGGTTTACCACGGTTCCCCTCGTTGGAGATAAGAATCAAATGGCACGCCTTAGAAAAGCCCCATTTTATTACACGACCAAGGATTTTGACCAACATAGGAAATTTGGTGTCTTACTCTTTGAAGCCAAAGGCAAAGTGATTCCTAAGCCAGAGGATAAGAGCGAAGGAGAAATGTAAAAGGTAAAGGGCGCGGGGGCAAAGTACACGCTGTCTAAACGCTTAATACTTCACCGCATACACTTTGGTTATTTGTACACTACTACGGAATTGACATGCTAGAAATATTGCCAGCAAAAATTGAAAATTCAGAATTATTATTAAAACTCATAAAAGAGTTAGCGGTATTCGAGAATTTTCCATATGAAATATCAGTGACTAAAACAGATATCGAAAATAACCTATTTAAATCAAACCCTGATGCAGAGGCTATCATTTGTTACGTGAATAAAGAGGCATGTGGCTTTGCGGTCTTCTATTATACGTTTTCTACTGCGACAGGTAGACGCGGACTACACCTTGATGATTTATACATTCGACCTGAATTTCAAGGCCAAGGCATTGGGAAAAAGGTACTACGTTATTTATCAAGATTAGCCGTTGAACAACATTGTGCGCGTTTTGAGTGGTGGGCTTTAAAAACCAATGATCCAGCCATCAAGTTTTATCAAAAAATTGGCGCTAAAAAACTAGATGAACTCTGTGTGTTCAGAATGGAAGAAGGGGACATTTCAGAACTTGCGTCGAAAAGCATATGATAAGACAATGAACTCCCTCAATTTCCCCGTAAACGGGCGAAAACTAATTATGGAGTCCATATGAATAAAGTGAATGTTAGTGAAAAATTCGACCTGTTTTCGGAAGAATGGACACCAAAAAATTATAGCCGATTCAAATGGACAATTAGTTAAAATAGCCAAAGGAAGTGGCGACTTGTATGGCATAAACACGAGTATGAAGATGAACTGTTTATTGTCTTCAAGGGGCAGTTAACGTTAATGATGAAGGCTGGTGATGTTGTTCTGAACCCTGGTGAAATGTATGTTGTACCGAAAGGCGTTGAACATTACTCTAAAGCGGAACCCGATACTCATTTTATGATGGTTGAGCCGCATTCCACCGCGCATACTGGTGAAGAAACAAGTGACGTGACGGTATCATCCGAAGCGCAAGTTTAGATTTAACTTTAAACAAAGCATTCAGCGAAGTACGTCCGTACCGACCGTTGAGTAACGTGGTGTTATTTATAGGTAGTGGGCGCTCTAACCCAGAATCCAGAGAGCTGTGCCGTTTAGCCCGAGGCTGTGTTTCTCCATTTGACGAGGCAGACATGTGAAATTACTAGAAACAGAAATACAAATTGCCGCGAGTCCAGAGCGAGTGTGGTCGATTCTCACTGACTTTGAAAAATACCCTGAATGGATCCATTTATAAAACACATTCAGGGGCAAGTTAAAGAGGGCAAAAGGCTAGAAGTATTGATATCGCCCCGAACGGAAAAGACATGATGTTCGCTCCTATTGTTAAGTCCGTCGTTGAAAACTCGGAATTCAGTTGGTTGGGGCGTTTCGTGTTTCCCGGTATATTTGATGGGGAACATATTTTTAGTATTTCCGTTGACCAATCAAGTTCCGTGCTGGTACAAAAGGAAAAATTCAAAGGGGTGCTGGTATCTTTGTTGTGGAGCAGCGTAGACAGAGACATGCGAGCTGGCTTTGAACGGATGAATGCGGCATTAAAAGCACGAGCCGAGAGTGAAAATTCATAACCGGTGACGGTTGGAAAAGGGTTTCGTTGCCGTCTGTTCGCACTGGCTGTTTTTATTTTTTGATATTAAGGAGAAATCATGCCGAGACTTGATGGAAAGATTGCGCTTATCACTGGCGCAGCGAGAGGAATTGGACAAGCCGTTGCCGAACTATTTTTTGCTGAAGGCGCACAAGTCATTTTATCTGATATTAACGATGAACTAGGGCAAGCTGTAGCGGATAAGATAGGAGCCAACTCTAAATACCTTCATCTAGATGTATCGAAAGAATCTGATTGGCAAAGAGTGTCAACGTTTATTGAAGAGAACTATGGGCGGTTAGATATTGTCGTCAATAACGCAGGTATAACGGGTTTTCTTGAGACTCAAGGCCCGCATGACCCAGAGAATCTTGATATTGATAGTTGGCACAAAGTTCACGAAACAAACTTGGATGGTGTCGCACTTGGGTGCAAATACGCCATTAAACTAATGAAGAGTGCTACCCACGCCAGTATTGTGAATATTTCGTCGAGGTCTGGCATTGTTGGCATTCCAGCGGCGACTGCATATGCTTCAAGTAAAGCGGCCGTTCGAAACCATACAAAGTCAGTGGCTCTTTATTGCGCAGAAAAATCCTATCCTATTCGGTGCAACTCAATCCATCCCGGCGCAATATTCACACCGATGTGGGATATTATGCTGGGTCAAGGCGTGCAAAGGGAGCGCGCGATTCAAGACGTTGCTTCTGGCGTACCGCTTGGCGTGATGGGAGAACCAAAGGACGTTGCCTATGCCGCATTATATTTGGCGTCAGATGAATCTAAGTACGTAACGGGTATTGAGCTTAACATTGACGGTGGAATTCTTGCAGGCAGTTCAGCGGCACCTTCATCAGAAAAATAACGCCAAAACTCGGCGCTCAGCTTTTTCCATCGATGCGAGTTCTCCTGCTTCTAACTGCAGAGGCTTCAGATTTTTAAATCCCAAATTAGGGTTTGTGTTTTACGTGATGGAACGTGATAGGGCAATACCACCCTCATATTGGGCCACAAAGGGACGAGGTTCTGCTCCTCGAGATCGTTTCTATTTCATTGAAGTAGCTCTTCTAGCGTGCCTAATGTTTGCATTGTATGCTCCTCAATGGATTTTTATTTTTATTTGAGACCTTGGCGTCGCTCGTGACGTCAAGGTCTCTATTCGATAAAATCGGGCTGGCGTTGTGGTTCCGCTTCTTGAAAAGCCGCTTGTTGCTGACAGTGCTTATAGACCGCCATCACGTTTGGGAAGCCAGACATCGAGCAACCGAAGCGAATAGAGTTTGCGACTTGAGGGACAAGACAGCAATCGGCCAGTGTGGGTTGGTCTCCAAAACAAAAGGGGCCGACTCCATGACGCTCTAACAGTGTTTCAACGGCGGTTAGGCCTTGGTTTACCCAGTGCTGATACCACACTTTCTTGTCTTTATCTGAGATGTCCAAAACATTTTTTAAGTAACCTAGAGAGCGAAGGTTGTTAATAGCGTGCATGTCACACGCGATCACATTGGCTACTTCTAAGACACGTGTTCTCAGTTGCGGATCGTCAGGCAGCAACGCCGGAGTAGGGTAGGTTCTTTCTAAATAATCTAAAATGGCCATCGACTGGGTGAGACGCTGTCCATCATCTAAGATCAGCACGGGTACACCTTTTGACGGGTTTCGTGCGATGTGTTCTTCCGTCAGCTGATCGCCTATACGAATGTTGACGCCTTGATAATCGTAAGCCAGTCCTTTGATTGCTAATGCAATTCGTACTCGATACGAGGTTGAACTATTGAAAAAGCTATAGAGTTGCATGATACGCTCCTGTTGCAATCAAAGATGAGTTGATTTTGTGACGGAAGAATTAGGCTTTTTTTCGTGATCCTTAGAATGACCGAATCGGGTCGTGGCTACCGCTGCGATAAGCAGAATGACTCCGGCAACCTTTAATTCAAAAAACGAGTTGTCGCTGCCTAGATTTGGCCATAAAAATAGCCCACCAGCGGCCACAAATGCCAACCGATATAAAACATTTAGACGAACTTTAAAGAACCCTGCGAACCCTACTGAAACTGACCAAACGCCGATCAGGGCGCAACTGATGGTTACGACAATTTGCGACCAGTCTCCGATCAATAAAAGCGCGGGTGTCGTCACGAACAGGAATGGAATGATGTAGGCAGTCCAGCCCAATCTCATTGCTGATACAGCGGTTTTCATCGGGTCCGAGTCCGCTATGCTGGCGGCGAAAAAGGCACCAATGGCAATCGGCGGTGTCACCATAGACATCATACCGAGATAGAATATAAAGAGGTGCGCGGCAATGGGTTCAACCCCAACCTGAATAAGAGAGGGAGCGACGAGCACCGCCAGTAAAAGGTAAACGCCGACTGTTGGCATGCCCATGCCCAGTACAATGCAGACCAGAGCGGAGATGAGAAGCAGTACCAACAGGTTGCCTTGACCTAGCTCTACCAAAAAATACGTGAGTCCAAAACCCAGTCCCGTGATGTTCAAAATACCAATAATGAACCCAGCAGACGCGCCGATCATAATAATATCGACAATAGAGTGTCCGGTTTCTTGCAAGCACTCTTTAACGACCTTCGCGTTCATCTTTTTGCCTTTATATCCTTTTACCATACCGACAACCAAGGCACCGAGAGCACCCCATAACGCGGCGGTTTCTGGACGCTGGTTGAAGGTGAACAACGCTAAAATAACGGCGGCAAAAGGAATAATGAACACCCAACCATTGCGAAGAACGTGTCTTTTGGATGGGATCAGGTCTGGATCAATGGGTAAGATATTCTCCTTTGCGGCTTCTAGGTCTACTTGAATGTAAAGGGCGATGTAATAAAGAACGGCGGGGACAAGCGCAGCAAGCACAACGGCGCCGTAGCTGATTTGTAAAAACTCCGCCATCAAAAAGGCGACCGCTCCCATGACAGGCGGCATGATTTGCCCTCCTGTAGAAGCAACCGTTTCAATCGCGCCTGCCGTATGAGATTTAAAGCCGCCTTGTTTCATCATACGAATGGTCACGACACCCGTCGCGACAATGTTGGAGACAACGACGCCTGAAATAGAGCCAAAGAGTGCAGAGGCGATGGTTGCAATTTTGCCTGAGCCACCGCGACGTTTTCCCATCAACGCCAGAGCCATGTCATTGAAGAAATCAGCGCCGCCAGAGCGAAGCAGCAATTGCCCAAACAATATAAATCCAATAACAATGGTTGCTGCGACATTGAGTGTCAATCCCAGCATGCCATTGGTATCAACGCCGATGTAAACAAACAGTTGGTCTAAGCCGATGGCTCTGGTTTGCAGTGGGCCGGAGAAATGACTGCCGACTAGTGCAAAGGTCATAAAGAGCAATACGACAATAACAAGCGTTATGCCAACAACTCTGCGTAGCCCTTCTAACACCAATGCGAAAAGAATCGCTGAAACCATCAAACCATCCAATGGTAGATCAAGTTGATGTTCCACCAGATTGGGGTAACTAAAGGCCAGATATAGGCTGGTAACAAAGCCAAGGCCAGCGCAGATCAGATCGACAGTGAGTGTTAGACCTGAAGTCTGAACACGATTCTCACCCTTTTGTTTCTTTTGCTTCAGGAACACAAGCGCAAGACTCGCGCCGAGAATCACCGCCAAATATTGCTCTGTATAAATTGCTAACCCCAGCCGACTAAAAACGTCGGCGGAGAAGCAAATGGCAGCGATGGCAATAAATGCGCCTAGCGTATTAGATAACGTATCTATGTAGTTCCCTAGAGTCGTGGTTTGGCACGCTTTCATTGGATGTACCCTTGTCAAATGCATATATAACGACGGATTAAGTCAGGATGAACGCTTTAGTTCTGATCCTGCCAAAGCCCTTTTTCTTTAAAGTAGCGGATCGCGCCAGGGTGATAGTCAATTCCAGGGTAAGGCGTGTTGACCGTATCGACTGCGAGCGCACGGAATCCCGGAAAAATCTTGACCAGCGCATCGCGGTTTTCAAGAATGGTTTTGACCATCTTATAAACAGCATCGTCTGACACTCTGTTGTTCACAATGAGCACGTTGTCCCACGTCAGCATTGCTGTAGGTGCTTCGACCCCGACAAGGTGTGGTGCTGGGTTCACTGTCGTAAAGTAAAACGCAGGTCGTACTTTTAGTACGGCATCGAGTGATGTTTGATCTGTGCTAACAGGGAGGAATTTCACGCCGTCAACAGAGGCATCGACTTCCGCCACTTTGGGGCCACCCACGGCAAAATACGTGGCGTCCAGACGTCCAGACGATAAGTTGTCAGCGGCTCGAATAAGGTCGGGAACAGGTACTTTTCTGACGTCGTCCCAAGTTAGGCCGCCAGTTGCAAGCATTGCCGTCATATGAGGTCGGCCAATTGGAAACGCATTCCAGCCGGAAGCCACACGTTTTCCTTTTAAGTCTTCTATGCTGTTGATGCCTGAATCTTTGCGTACGAAAATGCCAATAGGTTGAGGGCTAATACGCATTGCGACGCGTAAGTTGGATCGTTTTCGATCCTTATAATCGGCCTCGCCTTGGTGTGCAACAATCGCATCGTTTACGTCATTAATCGCGAACTCTGCTAAACCTTGATTGACGGCATCCATCATAGCGCGGTTGCCGCTATAAGGTTGCACCACGAGATTGATGCCTGCTTTGGAGCGACCGATATTGGCAAAGCCATTACTCATTGTGTTCCAAACTGAGCCTTGAGGCGGTGATGCGATTGACATGATTTGAGCGGACGCGTGCCCAGACATCATGGTCAGTGTGGCGATTGTTGCGCCGATCGCAGCGACGGTTAAAAGCGACTTTTTCATTGTTGTTCTCCAGTGTATTTATAGTTATTTTTCTGGCTTTTTATTTAGGCCGTATTGTATGGCGGTCGTGCTTTATCCTAGTTTTATAAAGACCTGATCTCCCTCCGTTTTAGTCGGATAGGCCGTGATATCGTGTGTTAACGGTTCACTCATTGCTTTGCCACTTTTAATGCAAAAACGGCCTTGATGAAGAGGGCATTCGATTTCTCCGTCTTCGAGAAAACCGTCACTCAACAGGGCTCTTCCGTGAGAGCAAACATTGTCTGTGGCAAACACGCCGTCTTCGACTTTATAAAGGGCAATAGGGTGACCTTCTACGTTGATGCCGATGACATCGTCTTCAGGAATGTCATCCAATTGAATCGTTTTTATCCAGTTTTCTTGCATAATCGCCTCGTTATTAATGGTTGTTATTTGAGTCGGATGCTCCGTTAAATCGGATAGATTAGGGAGTTCAATATCATGTCGTTATCAAAAATACAGAGTCGTGATTCAATCTTGATTTTACCGTCTACTAAACGCAGCCGATCAAGGTATCGCCCGACGTTGAACACCTCGGCAATACCATCGTTTTTAGTGCGGTAAACGCTATAGTTCGCCTGAGATTCAATGATGTTTCCTGACGATGACTCACTTAGAATTAAGGGCGAGTTCACGGTATGAAGTTGGTGATACGGATCGTGAAATATGGTTTCTGTTATTCCGTAAATACGGTCCTTCAACATGCCGATGCCAGTGAGAGATAAAGTGGCCATAGGCAAGCTGCGGTCGTAGTTTTCTCTCGATTGAATTTTATAAGTGCAATCGTCGCTAAACAGAGCCAGCCAATCCTCCCACTTTGCTTGGTCGGTGATCGCGGCGTACTCTTGATAAAACTGACTGACCAGTAAATACTTTTCGGGCTGCATGGTTACACCTCCATCAATTTTCGCCAATAGTCATACATGCCTCGAATGAGGGTTTCTGAAACCATATGATCTGTTTCTTCTATTCCTTTGCCACCTAACTCGGCTAAAGAACGGTGGTTAGGTTTTTGCTCGAATCCTTGTTGTGAAAATTCGATGACTTCGCCGTCGTCTGCCGACACGAATCCAGCAGGCCCAAATAGATTGGCTTGGCGTAAGCGGCGTTCGGTCATTTCTTCTGTGTCGTCTTCGTAGCCAAAATGAGTCCACACAAAGTCAAATGAACCGTGTCCATTTGGCTGTATATGCCTTGTACTGACGCTGTTTACTTGTTGTTGCAGGATCACGCTTGGGAAAATGGTCATCATGACGGCAGTTGGGCCATCCCACCAAGGTTCCACTTCTACATCTAGGAAGCTTGGGTCGTTTAACGTCATTGACTCTTTGAAGCTCGAAACGTTCGTCGTTTGAGCGTTTTCGCCACCGGCGCCACGCGTTGATATCATTGCAGCATGACGAAAGTGATCATCCATTTTTAGCTCTGAGCGATTATCTGCTCGCCATAAACCAAATGTGACAAACCAAGTGTGCAGTAGGCCAGGGTGGTAGGGATCTTTGATGTTTTCCTGCATGAGTTTCCAGTTTCCTGGAATGCGTTGTTTGTTGTAGCCCAATAGAGTGAGCTTTCTACCGTTAAACATACGATCGAAATAGCTGAGGATCGTTGGACCGAGAAAATCTTCAAATGATTCGATATCGTGATCGAAGCTTGCGAATACGACACCGCCGCGTTGTGCAACGCGAAGCTTGGTAAGGTGATGATCTGCTGGTTTAAAGTCTTTTGGCATTCCACCTTTAACTTGCCCGTCTTGTTTTACACCTCGACGAAACGGCACGCCTTGCAGATTGCCTTCAAGATCATAATTCCATTGGTGATAGGGACAAGTGAAGCTTTTTGTATTGCCTTGCTTCTCGCGACAAAAACGCATGCCCCGATGCGCGCAGAGGTTTTCGACGACATAGATACTGCCGTCTTGATCTCTAACCATAATGACGGAGCGTTCACCTATGACGGTGCGTTTGAAATCCCCAGGGTCTGGTATTTCAGCTTCTAGGCCGACATAACACCAGTGCTTTTGATAGAAGAGGCGTTCAAGTTCTTTTTTATGAACGTCTTCATTGGTATAGGTCCAAAAAGGAATGCGACAGGTTCCTTCTTGGTTCCAAACATGTTCGTTTGTATTGCTGTTTATCTGACTCATTGTATTACCCTTTTTATCTTTATTTTTGGGTTAAAACGTTGTGTTACTCATTCCTGTTTATTTTTCCGGTCAAACACCACTTGGATAAAACGCATCCGCGTAAATTTGTTCGATGTTTGCTCCTCGTTTCGTACAAGCAAGCGATGCGGCTTCGACCATAGAGGGCGCGCCAGCTAGGTAAATGCGCCAATTGAGTAGATCGATAAAGTGCTCTGTAATGGCATCGGTCACCAGACCACGAAAGTAGTTGGTGCCCACTGGAAAATGGTCAAGCGTGATCATGTACTGAAAATTCGCGTACTTGTCTTCGAGCTGTTTAAGGACATCGGTGCCATATAAATCTTTTTCGGTACGCGCTCCGAAGATCAAATGAATGTCGTTTTTCATACCGGACTCAAGCGCTCCACGAACGATAGACAGTATTGGTGCTAGGCCTGTTCCTGTAGCGACGCACAGCATAGGGGACGTGGTTTTTCTGCGAAGGTATGATGCGCCTAATGGACCATTGAGTTTTATGCTTTCGCCGATTTTTACGGTATCGTCAAGACGCCCAGTAACGCGGCCATTGGGGACAATTCGAATGTGAAATTCCAACAGTTCATCTTGAGTGACGCCGGCCATTGAGTAAGACCGTGTGCCGTCTTCTCGCCAAAATGTCAGGTTTGAAAATTGCCCCGGAGCATACTCAAACGTTTTGCTTGGCTTTAATAACAAGCGGCGAACATCGGGAGATAACGTTTCATAGGCCACTATCTTGGCTTTTAGCGTTTTGGTTGGGTGCGTCACAATCTCATCGGGTTCTGGAATCTCAATGACGCAGTCGGACTCGAGTCTGCTTTGGCAGGCCAAAACATACTGACCATGTCTTGCAAGTTTGCCTTCCGCTGCTGAGGGCCCCGCGACTGCGCCGTCAAGAATCTTGCAACGGCATGTTCCACAACGACCAGACAAACAACTGTAGGAAATCGGGATGTCGTTTTCCATTAGGGCTTCCAATAAGGTGGTGCTGGAAGAAGCGTTAATGGTTTTATTGATTGGTTTGATTAGTATGTCCATCGTTGCTCTTAATGATTGTTGTTGGATATGTGTGCAATCGCGTATGGTCTAAACTATAGAGTCTGATAAGATATTCAGATATAAAATAACGATAATAATAGATATTCATGCTGGTGAGGTCTCAATTATGATTCGACTTCAAGACATCGATTTAAATCTTCTGGTTGTATTTCAGTTGATGTACCGAGAGCGCAAAACCGGCCCTGTCGCCGAGCAGTTAGGATTGACTCAACCTGCTGTTAGCAACGCGTTGGCGCGTTTGAGAAAGGCGCTTAATGATGAACTCTTTGAACGAACGGCGCGCGGTATGCGGCCAACCCCTTTCGCGGACAGTATTGCCGAATCTGTTGGGTATGCATTGAGTACGCTTCAAGACGGTCTGAACTACAAAGAGCGTTTTGATCCTTTAACAAGTGACCGTTCTTTCTGTATTAACATGACTGACTTGGGAGAGATGTACCTATTGCCACAGCTCATGGCGCATCTTGCTCAGTACGCTCCGAATGTGACCGTAAGTACAGTACGAGATCATGGCCACACCCTAAAAGAAGAGCTTGAGACAGGAAGTATCGACTTAGCGATCGGGCTACTTCCCCAATTAGAAGCGGGGTTCTATCAACGTCGCTTATTTGATCAGGATTATGTCTGCTTGATGCGAAAAGACCACCCTTTTGCTAAAGGTGAGCTGTCGCTTGAGGAGTTTGCAAAATCGGAACATATCATTATTGAAGCGCACGATACGGGACATGGAAGAGTAGAGAAAATACTGACGAAAAGTGGTATAGCAAGGGTTAGCAAACTCAAATTACCGCATTTCATCTCCGCACCCTACATCGTTGCAAATACGGACTTAATTGCAACGGTGACAGAGAAGCTGGCTTTACAGACAGCAGAAACCCTATCGTTAGAAATTAAAAAACACCCTATAGAGATACCGCCGGCGCAAATCAATATGTTTTGGCACCGGCGTTTTCATCAAGATTCAGGCAATGTGTGGTTTCGAAACTTGATATTTGAGATGTTCTCTGAGTAGAGTTATGGTTTTAGCATGGCAAGCTTTGCACCAAAGCCCATAAAAATAACGCCTGTCGTTGTAAGGAAGGTGTGAACAAGTCTACTGGCTTCAGCGTGTGGATAACTCTTCTTTATTCGAGGCAAGTTTCGCCGTCCAATATTGAGCATATTGGCAAGAAAGTTAACAAAGAATTAAAGAGAGTTTAGCCCTCGCCCTTTGGGTCTTTCAGAGAAACAGCCTATCTTCGTTAAGAGTGATTGAAAGGTATTAACATTCCTGCTCACTCTCGCCTTAATAAGCTGTTTCTCTGATAAGACTGAATTTCATAAGACTTATTCGTACCTTCCTTGACCATTTCTGGAACGTCTTGTTGCGGGTTGTGTTTGACAGTTTCGCTAACAGCAAGACCATACCTGCAAACCATGCGATATTTAGTAAAGAATGTACAAATACCAAAGTAAAAGCCTCTGTCGCATTTGCGCCAGCAGGCAAAAATTGAGGAAATGCCGCAAGGTAAAACATAGCCGTTTTAGGGTTCAGGGCATTGGTTAGGAAACCCTCAAAAAAAGCACCCATTAAATGGACTTTCTTGTCTTTATTTTGAGGCACATTTTGAGAGGCCTTCTGTGCTGTTGAGGCTTGACTTCGCCCCCACGCTGATCGAATTGCTTTTATTCCAATCCAGCATAAATAAGCAGCGCCTAACATTTTTACGATGAAGAAGAGTTGAGCGGATTGAGTCAGTATCAAAGCAATGCCCAATATTGACAGGCTGCCTTGTAAGAAAAAAGCCGTAACAAAGCCAAAAATATTTGCGAATCCGGCTGATTTTCCCGAGATTGGCACCGTTTTAGCGATCAATAGTCCGTTTGGTCCCGGCGACATAACAAGTAAAGAGGCAACGAGTGCAAAGCTAATAACGTTTGATAAATCCATAATTATCCTTTTTAGCTCAACAATTGAGCGTCTTGTCTGTTACATTACTGTATTGCGATATTTAATTCGAAATCAATTCTTTATAGAGGGTTGATAGTTCATGTGCACGCATATTGTCGAGTTTGGAAAGAGGAAGAATAGATATGATAAAACGTTGGCTGTTTCTCATTGTTGTTATGGTGGGAGTAAGTGGGTGTTCTACGCTTTATTATCCGTCTCCCATGTTGGAGACAGAAGTATTCAAAAAAATGATCAGCATTGAGCCTGTTGCCCCAAAAGAAAAGATTTATCGACAATATGTCAGTAATGGTTTGTATATACAGTTTGAGCGACTGGGTGAAGATAACGTGCTTTATGGCTGGTATACCTGTACGGATTGTACTTGGACGCGCTCCAAAGTGCTTGCGGTGTATGATGGAAGCTACTTGTATCTAACCTATGGTCATCACGAGGAGTTTTATCTTGAGGCTCCTCAACCTGTACGCCAACATCCTGATAATTCGCATTGGTCGTGGAGTGTGATTGAAAAGTTCCAGATAGAAGGTCGTAACCTAATCAAGCTTGGGCAAATACGTAAGTGCACCTATGACACCCAGTTAATACGAGAGTGGAAAAATAGGCCTTGGAGTGGGGGAGGTGACTATGATTGCCGCTACCAAAAACAAGGTTCCTATAATTCCATTTTCGTAGCAACAATCGATGAAACGATTACAGGTAAACGTAGCTCTATTGTGGGTGAAGAAAGTGACGTTATATCTAGCGAAGTACGTGTAAAATTACAGACATTGAAAGAGTTATTCGACGAAGGACTAATCAATAAATCTGACTTTGAGTCAAAACGTAAAGAGTTGCTGGATTCGCTGTAGCAATTCCATTAAACCACTCTTCACGAAGATAAGTTGTTTCTCTGAAAGACTCAAAGGAGATACGCTGGCTATCTTTATTGTGTCTTTGAGTGATTAAAAATAAAAAAGGAAGGCTTTATGCCTTCCTTTTTTATTTTTGCATGTTTCTTCGTTACTTACGCTGGTGTATTACATTGCATCGCTTCAGTGTTCTGGATCACATTACGACTGAATGGTTAAACGCCTATTATGTTACTGCATTGATCTGGCATGCCATCTCTTTTGCCATAGATAGGTCGATAACGTTTAACACCCAAAAACTCTTTTGTTTTCACGTAATCCATTAGGAATGGCGACTCATTCCATTTTGACGCAGCGTTATACAACTTACCTAAATTTAAGAGAATGATATTGTCCAAAATAAAGACCATATCATCTTGCCAGCCGCCTTCTTTGCCCAAAATAATTTTAAGGTCGCCCTCAGTAAGCGGGTAATGCGGTGGGTAAAAATCAGGTAAACTCGTTAAGAGTTTGACGCCAATCCCACGTGGATCGGCAATGAATTCGGCCAATTCCGGAAATATAGTCACTTCTTCAACCATTGCTTGGGCGAACATTAAGCGATAAAGCGTAATATTGAGAAACTTTTTCTCAATATTGTTTTCTAGTGCAACACACCCTTCATAGCGCTTAAAACCGTCCAATATGGTGGAGTTGTGAGCGATATACCATGTCTCTGGCGTTGGGTTGTTGATAAAGTTTAGCCAATTTAAGACAGGCATTGGGGCATCAGGGTTGGTAACGTTGTTTTCTTTCATTGCGCCTGCAAGTTCGGACATGAAGATGAAGTTGAGATTGGTATTCCTCCACCACACGCTGCCAGGCTGTTCTTTGTCGTCAAGAGGGTTTAAAACACCGCGTTTGATCTCCCATTTCAAAAACGCAATTTCGGATCGACCATAACTGTGTCCATCTTGTACGCAGTAGCCGTATTTTTCGTAGAACGCCTGTCGTACTTGCAATCGTTTTTCGGGGAAATTTGCAATGCTCTCGGTTAAAGCTCGTACTTCTTGTACCAGTTCGTCGTATGTTTTATTACTCACTTTGACACTCCTTAGTTTTAGACAATTTCACGTTGCAAACGTACAGAAAGTTGGCTTAATCTGTAATCTATATTGGATTCTAATTCGAGTAAATGACGTTTGAAGGTAACAAAAATGGATGTGCTGGTAAAAAACAAAGTTGATTTGTACCCTCGTGAAGCCGTGTCTGTTCTTATTCAAATTCGCCAAGCAATCTACGATATTGCAGACGAGTATCAACTTGGAAACGTCGAAGAGACTTTGAAGTGGGGGCAGCCAAGTTACCTCGTAAAAGGCGGAAGTACGGTGCGTTTTGACTGGAACCCCGACTTTCCAGAGCGTTGCTTCGTCTTTTTTCATTGTCAAACTAAGCTGGTGGAAACATTTCGCGAAGTCTATGGCGATCAGTTAGAGTACCAGGGAAAACGCGCTATCGTATTAAGAATTAAGGCGCCGTTTCCCTCTGTCCAATTAACGCATTGTCTGTCGCTCGCGTTGCGTTATCATTCGCTTAAGCAGTTGCCGCTTCTGGGTTGCTGATGGCGCTTTGATTTTCACTGTCTGAATCGCGTCGTTTCTCGTATCGGCATTGGTTTATCCAAAACTCGGTTTGGTAAAATCGTTTTGCTTGCTCATAAAGCGCGATTCTTTTTTGCATGTACACTTTTGCGACCTGTTTTAGAGTATCGCCATAGTGCTCTAGAGCACGCGTTCGATCTGGGCTGTTGAGTGCTTTATCGAGCATGCCCGCTGTGGCAATAGCGTTGTATATTCCCTGCGAGGAAACAGGATCAAAGCCAATTGCCGCGTCGCCACACGCAGCCCAACTTGAGCCAAAGGGTGTATCCAAAACAGAGCTTCGGGCATTATGCGTGTTGACTAATGTGTTCTTGAGTAGTGAAACAGGGAACGTTTTGGATATAAGATTGGTTTCGAGCAAACTTTCGAACCAAAGTGAATGATTATGTGCAGCTCGTACTGCAAAGCTTGAGTCAGTATGAAATACAAACATGAGCTTTCTATTAGGCAGTTTCGCCGCGTACCACCAACCATTATGCTGTGTTTCAATAAGCGTTTCGCTGCTAAGATATTGATAGCGTTCTTCACTGATTTCGACGCTCGCCCAGAGCGCGATCAAGGGTTCGCTTTTGTATTTTTTAACGTTTAATTTTCGTGCAATGAGGCCGCTTCGGCCGCTAGCATCGATAATAAATTGGCTGATATAAGGCAGAGAGCGTGATGTGGTGGATACACACCAGATGTGAGAGCCGTTAATAGCATCACTCTTGCCTAATTGAGTTGCTTGCGTTGAGACGACCTCGACGCCGCTTTGAATGGCTGCATCGAGAAGATCTTTTTCGAATTGCCGTCTATTTAGGCGCCAGTCTGATCCGTTTAAGTGCAACATAAAGTCGTATTTGACTCTGCTGCCTGACCAGTAGGCGTCGCTTCCTGCTATGCGGCAATGATGTTCGTCGGTCAACTCGGGCAGTCCTAGTTTCTTTAATAGAGGGTTGAAGCTAGCTGGAACGGATTCACCTACTTTTTCAGCGTGGGGATCTGAATTATCAATGAGAGCGACTGTTTTTCCTTGTCGAGCTTGTAGGGTCGCGACGGCAAGCCCCGCAGGGCCTCCGCCTAATACAATCAGATCGTATTGAGTATTCATATTGTCGAGTAGGTTGTTCCTAACGTTTTGTTGGTTTTCGTTGGCGAAGTTTTACTGCGTCTTGCAGCTGCTCTTCGCTTGCCCATCCAGCCTCGTCCAATTTGTGAGCTCGGCTTCCTTTTGTCAGAGTGGCAGCGGCTTGTAATAGTGTCTTAGCGTCGCTTTCTGAGTAGCCATTGTTTTCAACGTAAATGACGTCAGGGAAGTCTGGGTCGTCCTTAAATCCGGGGCGAGCTTCTATTATACCTTGCGCACTGAAATCTGCGATCATCCTATCCATTACTTGCGCGATACTCGGTTTATCGCCATTGTCGAGCGGCTTATCAATAAAACGATTCCAACTAACGCGGCGGCTAAACACCGCATAGCGTGCATCGCGATCAATGTTTTTGTCCATCACAAGCTCATAGTCTTTTTCGCTTAAAATGGTATTTGGAACGCGTGCAGGCCAAAAGCTTGGTTGAAACTGATCATACTCGATGTCATAACCTGCTCGGCAATAGGCGGTGTCTCCTTGCCAAGGTAACCCCATCCAGCGTGTAAGGCCGCCAGGAGGTTGCGCGTGCAAAGGACCCGTTAACGAGAGCGCTTGTTGTTGATTTAGGCTGTCGCCCCATTTATCCGCTTTTTCTTTTTGGTGACTTCGACGAATTCTAAAAGGCGCGGAATACATGCCAGGATGTCGCATTGGCCACGTCATTTCACACCCCGGGTGGAACGCATCGGCAAGACAAAAGTGCATTGCTGCTTTGTCTAACTCGTGAGGTTGTTGTTCGAGCTCCAAATCGTCTATAGAGGTGGCTTGAGTGGCCTTTGGGTCCCAGTCGTCGATGAACTGACCTTTTGCCCAACGTTGTAAATGAAGCTGCTGCAACGCTGGCAATGCGAGCATCGTATTAGGTGAGCTCTGAAACAAATTGCCACCAAAATCGTCTCCGTACAACCATGGCCACAATCGAGGGTCATTGAATTCTACTTGATTGGGTCGGAAGCTGTTCAAAAGGAGATTGCGAAGCTCGCCAAACGAGTCTATATCAGGGTTGATTAACGACGGTTTTTTGGAAAGCTTAGCGATTAAGGTGTCGTCGTCAAAATTCATTTGTGCACCGCTACCGAACATCGCAGCGAAACCTTTATTGACCCACTGTAAGTTAGACAGCCGTTTTAGTTGTGGTAGTACGTCGTTCGTAAAAGACGTGGTTTCAGGCACGGGCATCCAGCCATTGTCGACATAAACGTCCACCATTAAGTCGTACATGGTGCGCCAGCTTACAATATCTGGAGCATAATTAGGCGGGGTGCAAACTACCCATGCGCCTTCTACAGGAATGTCTTTGCCATCGATTATGACCGATGCGTCCACAGGGCCGTCTGACATATCGTCGTACCAATCCGCGGCATTATTAAAGGAATCACCGTTTTCTGGATCGTAGGGTGGTTTCCCAGAAGGGGAGTCAGATAAGCCGTGACCCCCTAAAAATAGCAGGCGCCCTTGTTCGTCGGTTTGCAGTTCACCAAGGTAAACGTTGACGTCTGTTGCATTCTTTACATCGCTGTTGAACGTGCCATTAAACTGGTAGTCGTTTCCCTTTGTTGATTGGCCCGAAATCGTGACGGGAGCGGGCGCGATAACAAGTTGTTCTCTATCCGAGCCTTTAACCGTTGGGTTCCGAGGTTTAACGACAAGGTCTTTTGTTTCAGGGATGTCCATTGCTGTAATAAAATGGAACCAGTTAGCCTTCGCATTTGCGACTTCTACTGTCCAGTTTATTGTCGCATCATCGGGCGTGATTTCCTTAACAACATCGCCGTTTTTGTTGTAGCCGAAGATGCGAAAGCGAGCGGCTTGTCGCTTTAACTCTCCTTCAGGCGTGCGATAGAAATTTTGCGGTGCAGAAGCGGGTGTGCTGACTTCGGGACCGATAAAAAAGTCGTCTTTGGCGTTGCCGACTCGTGCCACCCCGATCCCTGGATGAATTGCTGCTCTGACAATGTGGGTATCGATGTCTTTTGTATTGGGTTTGGAAGAAGTCGTTTCCATATCGCGTCCTTTAAAGTACTTAAGGTGAAAAAACACTGCGAAAAATTGAGTAAGACCGTGTGTGTATAACGCGATTTACACGGTCTTACCTAAGTTTCTGAAAGCAAAGCGGTCCTGAAAACAAAGGGGTTCTGTAAACAAATGGACTGTCAGTAAGACTATAAGATTTGACCGACATTGAAAATTACACGGCGTTACACGAACCCATTATTGGTCTCGTTGAGGATCATGAGCGCAAATGCACTGCTTACTTTCTTCACCTACCTCTCCGCAATAGTGAAAGAGTAATTTTTAGAATATTTAATAAATTATTTATGAAAAATATTTAATGGCGCTTTTATCTATAAAAAGCATGAAATATTTTAAGGAAGGTACGAATAAGTTGTATGAACCTCAGCGTTTTCCTTGTTGGCGTTCTAGTCAATATTCTCAATAATGGAGGGCGCTTGTTGCCTTGAATTCTCTGGGCTTTTGCCGAACTTTTTAGTGTTATTGGGCTTTTTTGTTTTTGTAAGCAAGCAATTGCCTAAAAGGTGGTTGCAAATGTAGATAGCTTCTCTTTAGTCCTATTTTTTTGCTAATTGTGAGAAAATAAGCAAATGAGCTTATTTTAGAAAATATTAACTAGAATATGTACTTAGAAGCAAGATTGGAAGATGTTCATGTTGCATAATAAGGAGAACGAACTTGGCTTGTTTGACCTGAAACGTCCTCTAAAACGCCACCGCTTCTACTTAATTGGATGAAAAAAGCCCCTCTTGGGCGTATAAAAAAAGGATTAACATGAATAATCTATCAATGAGAGCAAAGTTTATTGCACTTGTCAGTTCCATCATTATTGTGTTCTTAGTCGCATTAAGCGTAATGAAGTCTAAAAGTACCGAGTTGGTCGACAGCTTCAACCGCTTTTATAATGAAAATCACGCGACTTCATTAAACTTAGAGCGCATTAAAGAAGCTCAAGTAAGCATTATGCTTAATGTGAGAGGTCTGCAAATTGCCTATTTATTGTCTTTAGATAAGCAAATCCCACCGTATTTAGACGCCATATCAGAGGGCTATAAGAACACGCCCGAACTATTTTCAAACTTAAACGAAGGCTTCAATGGTGAAGCAAACGCGCTGAGAAAACTGCAAGATCTAACCGACGATTTTGAAGGTAGGACGCGAGATTTTGTCAAAGCGATGCAAGATGCCGATGACAACAAAGCACCGTTTTCAGTGTTTTCTGCGTTTATCACGTCTTACAATAAACTCATGGAGCACTTCTCTGATTTGACGAAACAAAATAATTCAGAGGTTCTAAAAGCCAAACAGGCAAGCGAAACGCTTGTAACGGAAATAGAATTTAACTTCTGGGGTGCCATCCTAATAGCTTTGGCCGTCTCGTTAACGCTGGGCTACATCATTTCCAACAACATTGTTAACGGGATTCGTACTGTTCGAAGCGCTGCTCAAAGCATGGCAGAAGGGTATTTGAATAAGCCTATTTCGATCGCTGGACACGACGAAATCTCGGACTTGGGCGGTGCGATCAACACCACAACCCAAAATCTGCGAACGGTGATCGATAATGTGTTGAGTTCGGTTAACACTGTTAATGAAAACAGCCAAGGTGTACTTAAGGCCAACAACGATGTTGCGGAGTGCTCACTGGAAATTATGGAGAACACTGAACAAGTTGTTGTTGCTCTTGATCAGATGTCAGCCAATAACCACACCATTTCTGACAATACACAGCAGTCTGCGGAAGCCGCCAATGAAATTCGGAAGGTAGCTCAAACCAGTCTATCAACCGCTCATAACACGCTGGATGCCATTAATGAATTGGTTGCTGCTTTGAAGGAAACCAACGGCGTTGTCAGTGAACTGCGTAACGAAACCAATAATATTGAAACTATTCTGGGTGTTATACGAGGCATTGCAGAACAAACCAATCTGCTTGCGCTAAATGCCGCAATTGAAGCGGCGCGTGCAGGGGAAAGTGGACGGGGTTTTGCGGTCGTCGCTGACGAGGTAAGAGGCTTGGCTCAACGTTCCCAAGACAGTGTAAATGAAATAGAAGCACTGCTACTGAAGCTAAACAACGCCAGCAATCGAGCGGTTAGCCAAATGGACAGTAGCCTAGTGCTCGTTGAGTCCTCTCACGATCAAGTTGCGCAAGGCAATGAACTAACGAGCAATATACTGGAGCGTATTGAAGGCATTTCTGACCAAACTCAGCAGATTGCGTCGTCCGCAGCGGAACAGATCTCCGTGTCAGAAGACATTAATAGAAAAATGCACTCTGTTCGCGATTTGACACAGCACAATGCTGAAATCGCGAAAAGCTCCGGTCTAGATATGGCAGAAAACAGCGTCGACGTACAGCAGCAGCTTAGCTTCTTTAAACTCTAGCGTTGTTCGCTCACACTTAAAGCGATGACAAGTAAATTGGACACTATTTACTTGTCATCAAACTCCAAAAGGCTTCTACCATTGGGTTCTCGAGGCTTTTATTTAGGGTGAATAAACCAATGTCGTACGGCGCGAGTTCTGGTTGAACGTTCCACACTTGCACGCGGTCTTTTAATGGACTGTTGTCCAACACGATTTTTGGCACAACGCCCACGCCAAACCCCAAACTCACCATACTAACAATGGCTTCATTACCGGCAACCTGCGCATAAATCGTAGGGGAGATGTCTTGCTTACGAAACCATTGATCAATGCTGTTTCTTGATACGCCTGCTTCTGACAAAATCATCGGAACCTTGCTCCAATGTTGTGCTGTTTCTGGCGGCGTGGTTGGCACGGTCGGTAAGTGCTGTTCAATGGGGGCGATAAAGACAAGAGGGGACATTGTAATGGGTTTAAACGCTAAGCTTTTAGCGACGGAAGTAGGGTGAGCAGCGATGGTAATGTCTTCCTTGCCATCTAGAATTCGGGCAATGGCTTCATCTGGATCTCCTGTATGGAGTTTGATTTCGATACCAGGGTGCACTTGTCGAAACTGATTAAGCAGTTCAAACAAAAAGCTGTAACTTGCAGTAACCGAACAATAAATACTGATTTCACCGTGCAATTGATCGGAGCTGTCGGTCAACTCGTGTCGAATGAGTCGCCATTGACTAACAGCATCGCGCGCATATGTCAGAAATTTCTTTCCTTCTTGAGTGAGCGTTACGGTTCGGTTATCACGCGTAAACAGTTCAACGCCTACTTCGTCTTCCAATTGGCGAATGTTTCTGGATAGAGCAGAAATACTGATATTGCATTCGTCGCTTGTTCGACCAAAATGCAAGGTTTCTGCTAACGCTAAAAAGTGTTTTATCGATTTTATATTCATAATGTCCATTCTAAATCAGTATTGCAAAAAATGGGACGTTATATTGCAAATATATCAATTTACGAAAGAAAGATAATTAATTAAAGTAACGCTTATTGTTTACATTGACCGCCAAAAGTCCTTGTAACACGTATTTAATATCAGTGTGGCTTGATCACTGATACCACTAAAACAGATTAGGAAATGCTTATCATGGCTAACTATTTCAATACTTTGCCGCTTCGCGAGCAATTAGAACAACTAGGCAAATGTCGTTTCATGGACAGCTCTGAATTTGCTGACGGCGTAGAAGCGCTAAAAGGCAAAAAAATGGTTGTGATCGGTTGTGGTGCACAAGGCCTTAACCAAGGTTTGAACCTGCGTGACAGTGGCCTTGATGTATCTTACGCTTTGCGTGAAGCTGCAATCGCTGAAAAACGTCAGTCTTGGAAAAATGCTACGGAAAACGGCTTCGTTGTTGGTACATACGAAGACCTAATCCCAACAGCTGATGTTGTATTGAACCTAACACCTGATAAGCAACACACTCCAGTTGTTAAAGCGGTTATGCCTCTTATGAAAGAAGGCGCTTGCCTATCTTACTCTCACGGTTTCAACATCGTGGAAGAGGGCATGCAAATCCGTGAAGACCTAACAGTAATCATGGTTGCTCCTAAGTGCCCAGGTTCTGAAGTACGTGCTGAATACGTTCGTGGTTTCGGTGTACCAACGCTTATCGCTGTACACGAAGACAACGATCCTAAAGGCGAAGGTCTTGCACTAGCGAAAGCTTACGCTGTAGGTACTGGCGGTCACAAAGCAGGCGTTCTAATGTCTTCTTTCATCGCAGAAGTTAAATCTGACCTTATGGGTGAGCAAACTATCCTTTGTGGTATGTTGCAAACTGGTTCTATCCTTTGCTTCGACAAAATGGTTGAAGAAGGCATCGACGCAGGTTACGCATCTAAATTGATCCAGTACGGTTGGGAAACAGTAACAGAAGCATTGAAATACGGCGGCGTGACTAACATGCTAGATCGTCTTTCTAACCCAGCTAAGATCAAAGCATTTGATCTTTCTGAAGAGCTTAAAGTGATCATGCGCCCTCTATACAACAAGCACCAAGATGACATCATCAACGGTACTTTCTCTCGCGTTATGATGGAAGACTGGGCGAACGATGATAAGAACCTTCTAGGCTGGCGCGCAGAAACGGCTGAGACTAATTTCGAGAAAACACCAGCAGGTGATGTTGAAATTTCTGAGCAAGAGTTCTTCGACAACGGTATCTTGATGGTTGCTATGGTTAAAGCAGGTGTTGAGCTTGCATTCGAAACGATGACAGCAGCGGGTATCATCGCTGAATCTGCATACTACGAATCTCTGCACGAAACACCACTAATCGCGAACACAATCGCTCGTAAGAAACTTTACGAAATGAACGCGACAATCTCTGATACAGCTGAGTACGGTTGTTACCTATACAACCACGCTTGCCTACCGCTTCTAGGTGACTTCATGAAAGACATCAAGACTGACGTAATCGGTAAAGGTCTAGATCTTGAAGACACTGGCGTAGACAACGCTCGTCTAATCGAAGTAAATGACGCGCTACGTAGCCACCCTGTTGAAGCAATTGGTGGTGTTTTGCGTGGTCACATGGCTGACATGAAGAAAATCGTTTAATCGGTTGATTCATTAGTCATACCTATAGAAAAGCCGAGTCGTAATTTGACTCGGCTTTTTAGTTTCTGTTCACACACTTTTTTGTTTGGTAAGTAAGATATGGATACTCAAAATAGCTTAGACGGCATTCGCCTAGAAAACCTAACCGTCAACTTTGATGAAAAATTTACGCTATGCAATATTGATTGGACAATTGAACCAAGCCAACATTGGGTGATCACAGGAACAAACGGCTCAGGTAAATCGGCGCTTGCTGCGATACTTGCAGGAGTAGGGGAGATTACGTCCGGTAAGATCGAAGGAGTACCGAAAAATATTGGGCTCGTGTCGTTCGAAGCTCAGGCAGAATTGATTGCCAATGAGCTTAAGAAAGACGATGCCGACATCATGGATGTTATCTCATTAGGAACACCCGTTCATGAAATGATCTTCACGGATTGTTTAGACCCAGAACTGGCGACTGAGCTGGTGGAAAAATTTGGCCTGACTTCGCTCATGGATCGTGCGTTTCGCAAGTTATCAACCGGTGAAACACGCAAGGTAATGCTTATTCGGGCATTATCGAACAAACCTGATCTACTGCTGCTAGACGAACCATTTGATGGGCTAGATGCAGACACCCTCGCCATGCTGCAAGCTCATTTGGCATCCATCATCGAAACCACGCCCATGATCATGGTGTTAAATCGTTTTGACGAAATGCCAGACTTTATTACCCACATCGCCTACATGGATAAACAGGGCGACAGCGCAGGACAACTGAAATACACCGTCAATCGACAAGATGACGTGGCTTATAATGAGCTTTACCAGTTATTGCACCTTAAAACGACGGATCTTGATGTCCCCGAGATGGATGAGAGCGAAAAACCGCCCGCGTTAGATCCAAGCCAGCCTTTAGTAAAGCTCACTGATATCAGCATCAAATACAGCGATACCGTGATTGTCGATAAGTTAAATTGGACGATTGAGCCCGGAAAACACTGGCAACTCAGCGGCCCAAATGGCTGTGGTAAAACAGGCATATTATCCCTAATTACAGGCGATCACCCACAGTGCTATGTAAACGACATCTTTGTGTTTGGTTTTCAGCGCGGTAACGGCGAAAGCATTTGGCAGATTAAGCAGTACATTGGCTATGTTTCCACCTCATTGCAATGGGAATACCGTGTCAGTACTAGTTGTCGAAACGTGATCATTTCAGGCTTTTTTGACAGTATTGGCATGTATTCACGGCCGTCAGATAAACAGAAAAAAATCGCAGACGAATGGCTAGCGTTGCTTGGTATGACCGACCGAGCGGATCAACCGTTCAATAAACTTTCTTACGGCGATCAGCGTTTACTTCTCATTGCCCGTGCGATGGTAAAACACCCACCGTTACTCATCCTCGATGAACCTTGCCTTGGACTAGACGACATGAACCGCCAACTGGTTTTAGCGCTTATTGAAAAGATCTGCGCAGGCTCAGAAACCACCGTCCTTTATGTAAACCACCATGCCGAAGACAAAATCAAAGGCATTGAAAACTACCTCGCCATGACGAAAAATAAAGGGTGAACTAAAAGTTCACTTTTACGAATGCTCCCTTGCCTTGAGATAGGGGGGGCTTAATAGCACCTACGGATTGTCAGATTCCCTCCCCTTACCAAGGGGAGGACTAGGGAGCCTACGAATAACTCAGTCTATTAGTCGCTCAGCGTTGAAGTTTTGCATTTGTGTTCTATAAACATAAATTTCGAGCGCTTTTAACGCCATTTTGAGAGTGTCATTTCCATTGTTTGGGACGCTAGACGGACTAACCCCGTGCAGATCGTATCAAGACGGCAAGCTTGTTGTCATTCTTCGACAAGCCTTTGTAGGCGACTTTTCGGAAGCCAAACTGGCATTATAGTATTCTAAACGGGTGCTCGACTTTGGCTCTGATACTGGCCTTTAAATACTCTGTTCGGATGGGGTTCTTATTTATACGAGGACGTTTCTTCCAAGCTCGTATCTTACTGGGCATTTCAGCAATCAACCAATCCAGCTTTTTTCTTTTAGTTTCCTCTCGTTTTTCTACACCACGGTAGCCTGAGTCAGCTGACACAAATGACTCGTCGCCATGTATGAGGTCATGGATTTGGTTTAGATCATGATCATTGGCGGGTGTAGTAGTAAAGCTATGCACTAAGCCGCGCTTTGCATCGACACCAATATGTGCTTTTAATCCAAAGAACCATTGATTTCCCTTTTTGGTTTGATGCATTTCAGGATCACGCGCATTCGATTTTTTTTTTGGTTGAGCTTGCAGCTTCAATAATCGTCGCGTCAACGATGGTCCACTTCCTTGAAGTGGACTCCTGAGTCAAACAACCATTTATTCACTTCTTTAAAGAGCTTACGACCAAGTTTATGCTTCTCAAGCAAATGACGGAAGTTCATGATGGTTATGTGATCAGGAATGGCACCCTCTAAAGACAAGCCTGCAAATAAACGCATAGAGGTTATCTCATACAGAGCATCTTCCATCGCGGGATCACTCATGTTGTACCAGTTTTGCATAAAGTGAATGCGTAACATGGTCGCAAGCGGGTAAGGACGTCGCCCGTTACCTGCTTTCGGGTAAAAGGGCTCTATTTGAGCTTCGAGTTTTTGCCACGGAATCAAAACTCATCCATTCGACCCAGAAAAAGCTCTGTGCGGGTTTTACGGCGTTTACTGGTGAATTCGGTATCTGCGAAGGAGAGTTGGTTCATGGTTGATTAGGAGTCTTGGTCGGCTTAAGTCGGTGAGATTGCCTCATGTTGCCGACTTATTCGCAGGTTCCCTAGCTACCCATAACTTAGTAATTAGGTGCTGTACACAGTACCCACGACATTGGCTTGAAGCGGAGGAAACACCAATTTATTGGAAAAAGTAAATAACATTCGATAAATCGGGGCTTCAGGAGGAGACTAAGTGGACGATAGAAAAATCGTCACTTGAACCAAAACTGTAAGGGATTTGGCTTGCCAATCTCCATATATTTGGGTGAAACTAAAAAGATAGAATTGTTATGTACTCATGGAGATTTAAGATTTAATGAAAAACTTTTTTTTGATCATGATCGTTTGTTTTATGACAGGCTGTGCGGCAAATGTTCAACAATCCGTAAAAACGTCAAACGTGCAGGATGGCACTATGCCAGATAGCATAACGCTTGATATATCCGCTTCTCAATCAGTTTCAAGAAGTAATGATTTATCAAAAAGTATCAATGAACTGAATCAATTAATTTCTACCGATTATAAAGGTAGCGTAATGCCTAAGGGCTCACCTAATGAAGCTGATATTTCAGTAGAGATAACTATTGAGCATTTTCGTTATGTTTCAGGTTTTGGCCGCCTGATGGCTGGCGCATTAATAGGCAATGCGGAATTAAGACTCAGCGTTAAACTTATCGATGTAGCCACCAATGAAGTCGTAAGTGAATCTCAGCTCGATACACGTTCAGGCTTTAGTGAAGGGCTGTTAGGCGCGACAACGTCGAGGCAATTAGAAGCGATGTCTAAAAAGATAGTTAGTATCATTAACTCAAGTGTAAATAACCACCAATAACGACCTTAAAAGAAGGCAAAGTGCTTGGCTTGCGCTCCTTCGGTGCTAATTTCAGTTAAGTTAAGCATTTTGTGTTCATTAGATATGCATCGTTAAAGCTAGACAATGTTGACGCAGAAGAAACTTCTAGTTTAGTAGGACTAAATTGTACAAGCGAGCTAGATTCACTGAATCGCGACATTGCTTATCGTTTTATATTTAAAGAGAACTAGTTTAAGAGTGGTAGTCTAAAAGGAGCAATTTAGATGAATCAATCTGACCCAAAAAAAGCCCGAGAGGCGATGCTAGCGGCTGTCGAAAACCAGCTAAAAGCGAATGATCCACCAAAGGTCAAAGAAACCTTCAATCGACTTGTTTCAATCGGCATTAGTAAACAAGATTCTAAGAAATACATTGCGTGCGCTTTGTCAGTGGAAATTTTCGGTGCCATGCAAAATCTCGAAGAATTTAACCCTCAAAGGTATGAGCAAAACTTAGACAGTTTGCCAGACATGCCGTGGGAAGATGAGTAGCCGATGCCTTGTCTGCATGAGCTAGTACAGCTCAGGCCTGATTACGTATTCTGCTCGTCTGTCACTCGCAACGCTGTTTTAACGTCATTATTGGCAAAGTCTACCCAAGTTTACCAATGCAAGGCCAGCTTCGGGTCTTGCTGCTTTTACCGCGCATCAAATTTAAATACTTCATCCCCATCGTCGACATCCATTTAAAACTGAGTGACGCTCGTTTTTAAAAACTGATATATTTGAAGGCATCTGCTTAACCTGCCTAATAATCACTGTCGCAAAAGGACATTGCTGTGCCAACAAACCAACCTCTCACTGTTGAAGAGAAAAGTAGTTTACAAGACAGATTAGAAAAACTCGATAAAGAAGCCATTTTGCTTTTTTCTGCCCGTTGTGCATTACGGGTGTTTCCATTATTAGCGCAAAAGAACGATCACAATGCGTCTTTTTATTATTGGGACGAGCAAGATAAAACCCGATGTTTGTTGGCTGTTTGGCGAGCATTACTGTTCTATTATCGCTATAATAAGAGTGACGCCAGAGCCGACGACGCCGCCGCCAGAGCCGCCTACGACGCCGCCGACAACGCCGCCGCCAACGCCGCCTACGCCGCCGACGCCAACGCCGCCAACGCCGCCTACGCCGCCGACGCCAACGCCGCCAACGCCGCCTACGCCGCCAGAGCCGCCGTCTACGCCGCCTACGACGCCGCCGCCGACGCCAACGCCGCCACCAGAGCCGCCAGAGCCGCCTACGACGCCAACGTCGCCACCAGAGCCGCCATAGCCGCCACCAACGCCGCCGCCTACGTGGATTATTTTCCAGATATTAGAACAGAGTTAGAATCCGATTTAATACAATTGAAAAAGGGCAACCGAGCTGTACTAGATCGCTTCCCTCTATGGCAAAAAACAGATCCAGACTATCTAAACTGGTTAGAAAAGCATCTTCCTGAGGCATTGAACGAGTTATCTGAAGAACAATCTGTACCAAACGTCAAAGCCATCATTGATGACATTTGGCCCATCTATAAGGGAATATTTGAAGGCAAACCAGATAAGGGAGCAATCAACCAAACACTTGGTCAACTGGAGTCGTTTTTTTCCCACAGTGATTCTGTTTCCGAAAAGAATAATGAGGATGAACCCCCATCCGAAGTGGATGTTAGCTCAGAGCAAAATAACGGCACGGCAGAACCACCTTATGATCAAGAAACGCCGATTGAGAGCATTGAAACTATCCCAGGTAATCGCCACAGCAGCCACCAACATGCGGCGGAAGATAAGCTCAATCGCCAACATTTAGTGAACAGCCTAGCAGCGTTATTGCGAGACAAAAACAACCCTCATCATCAAACCATCGGTTTATTGGGCCACTGGGGCGTGGGGAAAACTTCCGTTGTGGAGTTGCTAAAAACCGCCCTGAAAACAAGAATAGAAGCAAACGAGCCTGAGTTTCTATTTGCTGATTTTAATGCATGGGAATACGAGCACACGGACAACCTGCAAGCCGGTATTGCCCAAGAAATGATTAAGGCGCTTTCTAGCCCAGAGCCTGAGCCGACGTGTTGGGAAAGCACCTATTGGCCTCTTCGAAAAATCTGGCTGACTGCTCGGTTTGCATGGCGCCTTCATGGTTTAAAAGTATTGATCCCATTGTCCTTGTTTGTTTCGTCTCTCGCGCCGTTATGGATACCGGATTCGTTAAAAGAAGTATTATCCAATTTGGTTGAGCCATTGGGGACAGGCGTTGCCTCTATTTTCCCTTACGCTTGGATTGGCACTTTTTTGCTGCCTGCGCTAAAACATACGAAAGCCTTATTTGCGGGGCCATTGGCAAAAGAGTTGTTGACCTATTTAAAGCTGCCGAATTATGGCCAACACCTAGGCACGATTCCGGTGATGCGCGAGCACATTAAAAAGCTCACCAAAGTACGCCTAGGTAATAAAAAGCGTTTGCTGTATGTGGTGGACGATTTAGACCGTTGTGGGCACAAAGGCATTGTCAAAGTGTTGGAAGCGGTGCGTATGGTGTTGGATTTAGACAATGTGATTGTGGTGATCGCTGTGGATCAGCGGATTGCCCTTGCAGCGTTAGCCCTCCATTACAAAGAACTCGCTACACAGCACCACAATGAAGACCCTAAATTGATCGCCCGTGATTACTTGGCAAAAATCATTCATCTTCCGATCGTGCTTACGGAGCCAGATGATGCCTCTGTCACCCACTATTTAGAATACCTTTGGGATCAAACCAGTTCACCCGAAAGCAAAGAGCAGGGCGATGGCGCTTTAGCTAAAACGGATGACGGCTTGGCTAACGGATTGCCTAACGACAACACTGAGCGTGAAAATCAAACCAAGACTACAGAGAAAGTAAATCACGTTAGCCAAGAAGAAAATAATCCTCTCAAGACTGATCGAAATATTAACTCTGAAGCAACAGATGCTCCTTCTTTTACAGGAACGTTTACAGGGACTGAAGCTCATCCATCAACAGAGCCAGACAGGTTGAAAGAAACGCTTAAAGAGGCGCTTAAAAAAGAGTTTAAAGAAAAGTATAAAGAATTGAAGCAAGTCGAGCAGCTTACCGAACCACAAAAACGCGCTTTTGCCCACTGGATAAAACATTTCGGGCTGTCCAACCCACGTCAGATAAAGCGCTTACATAACAGCTATAACCTGTTGCTTAATCTATACCCTGATCAGGATAAAGAGTCCGTTGAGTTAACAAGGGAAGACGTTGAACCGCCATTAGCAGCGCACCATTTCCCGATGATGGTGACCTTGTTTGCTATGGAGTATTTAAATAACCTTGAAAGCATCACGATGCGCAAGGCGCTTAAAGAGCGTTTCAAACAAGAAGCTGGATCGAAAGACACAACTCCTGAAAGTGAAGAGCACGATAAAATCACGGACATCGTGATTAAACTAGGCCAAATGAAGGTGGCAGGGAAAACGGCGATAAAGGCCATTGAGCCTTTTGTGTTGCCAAGTATCGACATCGATGTAAATAGGGATAATGACGAGGAAGCCCCATGAAAATCGCGATTCTAGATGATTACCAAGACGTGGTAAAAAAACTCGATTGCTTCGCGTTGTTGAACGACCACGATGTCACGGTATTTACCGACACGCTTATCGATGAGGTGGCACTTGCTGAACGCTTGTTTGATTTTGACGCTTTGGTGCTCATCCGTGAGCGGACGCACATCACGGACAGCCTGCTTAGTCGATTACCTAATCTGAAGTTGATTAGCCAAACAGGGAAGGTGAGTAATCATATCGATGTGTCGGTGTGTGAAAAGCACGGTGTAAAGGTGTTGGAGGGAAGAGGTTCCCCTGTTGCGCCGTCGGAATTGTGTTGGTCATTGATCATGGCGGCTTCGCGTAACCTCCCTGATTACGTCGAACAATTCAAAGCGGGCGAGTGGCAGCAATCGGGCAGCCTTGATCTAGGAAGGACGTTAAGCGGACTCACTATTGGGATTTGGGGCTTCGGTAAAATCGGCCAACGTATCGCGAAATATGCCAGCGCATTTGATATGAAGGTCATGGTTTGGGGAAGTGAAAGCTCGCGTGATAACGCCGTTTCAATGGGGTTTACAGCGGCAGAAACGAAGCAGGCATTTTTCCAAAAGGCCGACATCGTTTCATTACACTTGAGGCTAAACGACGTAACTCGTGGGTGTGTTAAGCGCTCGGATTTAGATGTAATGAAGGCGGACGCTTTGCTAGTGAATACCAGCCGCGCCGAGTTAATAGAAGAGGGCGCTTTGTACGCAGCAATGGCGTCTAACCCGACCAAGCGTGCCGCTATCGATGTGTATGAAACCGAACCTGCTAATCTCGCAAACGAGCCATTACTTGGTTTGCCGAATGTCTTGTGTTCCCCTCATATTGGTTATGTTGAGCGCAACAGTTACGAATTGTATTTTAGCGTGGCGTTCGAAAATATCCTACAAGAGGTCGAGACCCATCCATAAAAGGTAAATTGGCGGGAGTGGCTGCTTGGAACCTCTCTCGCCTTATTGTCTTTGATAATTATACTTCTTGCAGCTTTCTTACTCGGCTTCCTACTCTTTTAGCCCAGTTAACATTTCCGTGTTGGAGTATCATAAAGTAGGCGTCTTCTTCGCTGTCTATTCCGAACATTTTTGCCAACCAGAGTTTGTCTAGTTTGTCGGTTTCTCTCACGTACTGTGCAAATGCGCTTGAAATAGTACGAAGGGCGGAATCTGAGTCATCATCCGGGTCAAGACCGTTTTGATTACAGATTATTGCTACATGGTCGAGGATTGAATCCCAGTTGTCATCAATTTTTGTTTCTAACACTCGAAAAATCAATTTAGTTAAAGCCGATACGATTGGATTGCTCATATTGTTCTCCTTTAGTGATCCTTGAGTTTTAATTGTCTGTTTTATGTACAGACAATTTGACGTTAGCATTCAAGCAAAATTATTGAAATGAACTTTTCGGAATATGAAATAGGTTTATATATCGCAGAGTAATTAACGAGAGTGTAGAGGCGGCTTATGAGATATAACTTATCTAAAAATACAAATGAAACTTGTTATCATTATTATTGTTATGATATAACATATCTTAACGATAGCTAGATAAACAAGGAGACTGACATTGCGTTCTAATATTCACCCTGATTACCGCAAAGTGGTATTTCACGACACGAGTGTAGATAAGTATTTTTTAATTGGCTCAACCATTCACACAACTCAAACCATTGAGTGGGAAGATGGTAATACCTATCCATACCACTCGATTGAAGTGTCTTCTGCGTCGCACCCTTTCTACACTGGTCAGCAGCGCTCCGCACAGTTGGAAGGCCGAGTACATAACTTTAAGCGCCGTTTTGGTGAGCGTAAACTGGTCGGAGGCAAGAAATAATGCAGGTTTTGTCTTCTTTAAAAAGTGCTAAAAAGCGTCATAAAGATTGTCAGGTCGTTAAGCGTCGTGGCCGCGTCTTTGTAATTTGCAAGTCAAACCCACGATTCAAAGCCGTTCAAGGGAAGGGCGGTAAGAAGCGATAGTAAAACGCGCTAAAGAGTACCTGCGCCGCAATGTCACAAACATTGCGGCGCTTACGACACATTAAACTGAGAAAAGAACGGATCAAAAACTTGCTATTAAATAGCGCGCTATGTAATATGATCACCATTGATAGATAAATGAGTGTTAGGTAAAGCGATGAGTGAGGAAAACAAACTAGTCCAAGCGTCCGAAAATGACGGGCAACTCGACTTGGACAACCAGCTTTGTTTTGCCTTATATTCAGCTTCGTTAGCGATGAACAAGCTTTATCGTAAGATGCTTAAACCATTGGACATCACCTATTCCCAGTATCTTGTGCTTCTCACTCTTTGGAAACAGGATGCGCTGTCCGTCACAGATATTGGGGAGCAGTTGTTTCTTGATTCTGCGACGCTAACGCCGTTATTAAAGCGCATGGAAAGTGCAAATTTAATCGAGCGTAGACGAAGTGAACAGGACGAGCGTCATGTCATTATTTCGTTGACGGAAGAAGGCAGGTTGCTCAAGGAGAAAGCGAAAGATATCCCAAACGAGGTGTTTTGTCATACAAACTGTGATTTGGACACCTTGTTGGAAACGAAAGCGAACCTTGAATCGCTACGCAAGAATTTACTGTCCCGTATTTAGGGTTGGTATTAAGTAAGGCAGAGATGCCTTTTTATTGACATATAAGTAGTGTGCTATTTAATAGTTGGCTATTTATTTTGGCGTATTTTATAACCGTATTTGATAAAAAACAGTAGGAGACGAAAATGTCCTTAGATTCTGTAGTATACACAGCACAAGCGAATGTTATTGGTGGTCGTGAGGGTCGGGCGACGGCAAACGATGGTGCCATTGACCTGAAACTGAGTACACCGAAAGTGCTGGGCGGCGCAGGTGGCGATGGCACAAACCCAGAGCAGCTTTTTGCCGCAGGCTATTCAGCCTGTTTTATGGGCGCTTTGAAACTGGTTGCTTCTCAACAAAAGGTGGTTATTCCAGCAGACACAACGATTGAAGGGATTGTTGGCATTGGTCCTGTTGGTCAGGCTTTTGGGATTCAAGTTGAGCTTAAAATCACGGTGCCAACTCTTGATAAAGCGTTGGTTGAGCAATTGGTTGCGACTGCGCATGAAGTTTGCCCGTATTCGAACGCAACACGTGGCAATATTGATGTCACACTAACGATCGTTTAAATCGAGACAAAACGAGTTTAACTGATTTAAGTAGGCTTTTGTTTTGTCGGTACGCGCTAGCATAGTCATTTACGTATAGGAGAGGTTCGAGTGTTTGTTGTTTCAATTACCTACAGTGTGGCGTTGAGTGAAGTCGATGCTTTGATACCGGATCATATCGCGTTTTTAGATCAGTATTATGAGCAGGGGAATTTCATTGCTTCTGGCCCTAAATTGCCTAGGACAGGCGGCGTGATCTTAGCGCAAGCAGAAAACAAAGAGGCTCTCTTATCGCTTTTGACTCAAGACCCGTTCTATAAAGCTGGCATTGCAAACTATGAGGTTACCGAGTTTGTTGTCAGTAAAAAAGCCCCGGCGTTTAGTTTCGAATAGTGTTCAAAGCCCAGCGCTATGCGTAATAAATACACATAGCGCTGGGGCTTTTTACGAAGGAATAAACTGCGCTTTCGCTAGCCTTTTCTTAACGCGTCGCGTATTAGCTTTCCGAGTAGACCATAACCCGCTAGGTTAACGTGCAATGGGTCATCATCATAAAAGGCGCCGCTTGGCGTTCCGTCTTGGTTAAGCATCGGTGAATGGAAGTCAATATAACGCCATTGATCGTCCTGTTCTATGGTCTGATATATCAACTCGTTGGCACGTTGAATTGCTGGAAGTAAATGCTTTCTAAATGGGCTCGGTTTAATGGATATAAAATAGCACTTCGTGTGCGGCAGTTGCTCATTGACTTCCGACATGAACAAGCGGAACTCATGAGCGACTTGATCACCAGAAGCGCTGCTTCCTATGTCATTATCACCCACATAGATGATGAGCGTGTCTGGGTTATGAACCGTAACGAGTCGCTTAAAATATGTTCTGCACGCAATTAGGCTGGCACCACCAAAACCTAAATTAATGATATCTGGCAAGCCGATGTCATATTCTGCGTCTTCCCAAAGTCGAAAGGTTGAGCTTCCGAACAGCGCGATTTTACTGCGTTGTTGCTTTTCCCAGAGTCGGCTTTCTAAATCTCTGACGTCCGTCTCGAACTCTTCTTCAATTGGGCTGACTAGGCCCGCATTGGTCACTAGCCCGTCTGGTAACGTGCCTGAATTTGACTGAACTAGATCAGCGAGCTCTCGAGCTTCTTCGACATAACCTCTGAATGTTTTGCGGTACTCGGCCAAAAACGTATTCATTTCGTCTTTGTCGTCGACGTTTTTAACGTAATCACTAATTTTAAAAGGCGGCTTGATTACTGCGGCGTAAGTCGTATGCGAAACCGGATAATCGAAGTTAGCCAGCGCAATCGGTACTAAATAAGGCTCAGGTTTGAGTTTTGCCGCTAATAAAAACGCACCTGATTTCAGTGGCCCGGGTGATGTTGTCGTAAGGTTGTCCTCGGTTTCTGATGTTCCTTCTGGTGCGATTGCCAGCGGTCGACCCTTGTCAAAAACACGTTGAGCCTCTAAAAATAGACGCTCTTTGCGTTGCTGTTTTTCTTCCGGTGTTTCGTCTATCCAATCGGAATCTGCGTTGTCGACAAAAATGTTATCGAGCCTTGCGTAGTAGCCATTACGCCAAAATTCCGTATTGCGACTAGAGCGAACGATGCGTTGTCCGCTGTCGCCGTATTTTGGTAGCAGTATTTTCGAACTGATGAACTGAGAGTCAATCGAGAACGCGTGGCCGTTGGCAAGGTCATTGTCCTCAATGGCGGCCAAATGATTGTAGAAGAATATATTCGTCGCGGTCTCTGGCAAATTCTCCATGCCCTTTATGACATAAGCGACTTGATCAAAGGCGCGGGCGAAATCTGAATTGGATAGCTCTCGGACTCGTTGTGAGGTCATGCTGGCTGGCGCGCCAGCAACGCGATTGTAGACCGCCGTAAGGCTTTTGAAAAAACGGTGCTGGCGTTCGACACCATGAAGCAAGTCAATCATAAGCCCAGCGATGGATCGTTCCGCATCGTTTCCATGAATGACCGCATCATAGATGGCGTTCAGAGCGTTGCCGACGGTAAAACGATTGCGCAAGCTATGAGGCGTGCTGTACAAGCTGGAGGTAACAGGGATGCGAGCTTTGTTGTCTTCAAGCAACGCTTCCATATGAGACGCAACGTCGTCGATTTCCCCATTAGCAAGACCGGCGGCGGTTTGTTGGTAGCGCCCAATTTGCCAGATTTGTTGTAGTAATAGGGTGCATGCCAATGACGGCGCTTCGTCGACTAAACGGCGCATGTTGTCTTCAGAGAGACATAACATGGTGGTATCACGCGAGGCGATCAGTGTATAAGGTGCGGGTAAACGTGAACGTCCGTTACTCCAAGACAGTGCCACACCTGGCCGTGCGACGGCGCGAGATTTTTGAGTCTGAGACTCTGAGCGGTTATCGGTAAAACTAGCAAGAAGGCGGCCTGAAAAGAGTATATTTACGTTGTTCGACGGCTCGCCTTCTTTGTTAATGGTCTCGCCTTTGGAATACAAGCGCAACTCAGAGAAGGGAATAAGCGCTTCAAGGCTTTCTTTTGTAAAAGGTGCGAAGAACGCTGATTCGCCAACGCGCCGGACAATATCGTAGTCAGTCGAGTGTGACACGCCTTTCGATACGTCTCCTTCTAGTGGAGTCGGCGATGTTTTTAAACCACGGGTTTGCCATAACAAAGAGGTTGCACAGGCTAGAACAAGAGAAAGAAACGCCGTCGCAAAAGCCGGGTCGCTAATGAATAACTCGCGCAGCTCTTTTAGCTGTAATGTAATGACTTCGCTTTTTTCCTCCACTTCAATTTGGGACATATAACGTCCCGGAGAGTTTAGGCCAGAGATACCCAGAGGCGAAAAGGCGACTTGCGTTGTTGCAATAGTGATCGCTTCAGAGGTTCTGTGTTTGGTAAATGTCGCTTTTCCATCCAGCAAAAAGCTTAAATGTTTCGCTATTCCGTTCTGTTCAGCAAGAACGGTTTGAGACGTAAAAGTAGTGCGAGAAGCGAGCGCTTCGAACTTTTCAATGGTTGCGTTGGACGCGTCGAAAGAAATATTTTGGTCGATCGCCTTAGAACGAAAAAGATCATACAGTGGAGTCTCTGCTGGCATGAACGTGAATCCTTTTCTGACTATTAGACTTTCATATTAACTCAGACAGGTAAAGGGTCAAGCACATCATTTCCCCGTTTGACGATAAACGGGGAAATGATTGGGGGAAGAGAAGAGGCAATTAACTAGAACTTATAAAATTGCATTAGAGTAGAGCGCGGGCTTAGAAGTGATACGCGACGGTAAAGTTAGCAAACGGTGCAGGGCCTTCTGTGTCGTCAATGATTTGTTTTCGTTCCGCTTCCAACTCAGCAGTAGAAATCGATTTATTTCCGCTTGAAGAGACGTTGACATCGGCTTTGCCTATGAAAGCGACGCCGAGTTCTGCTTGAAAGTCAAAACCAGGCGCGCCTTGAATTTTGTTACCCCAACCAAGGCTGACATAAGGGATCACTTTTTCTCGCGTAATATTTGCTTGAAATGAGGTTAGGTCGCTTGGGTTAATTTGCGTTGAGCCAACGGTATAAGACTTTCCTTTATCTGCATAGATGGTTGAATCTAAATCCAAATAGAGCGCTCCACCAGAGAAAAAGATTTTCTCCGTCCATCCGCTCTGCGATGGGTACCAATCTAACCCAAGCTGAAAAGCGTGGGAGTCGTAGTCGATTTTATCGTAATTGATCCCAGCGATGTCCGTGTCGTACCCACCTGTATCTCCTTCAATTGTACTCGCTATCGCGCGTATTTGGATTTGATCACCGCTTTTGATATGCCAGTCGGTTTTATGTGCTGCACTGAGTCCAAGACCAAAGTTACTCACACCGAGTCCAACTGAATACGACGGCGAGTTTTCATTGACGCTTAAATCAGCAGCTATGGTGGGTTGAATCCATACAAGCATGGATGCAGTTAAGGCAGTTAATATCTTCATTTCTATCTCCAGTCTCGTCTAAATGACAACGTTGTGTTGTTTCGATAAGAGATATGTTGAAGGAAATCAGACTCGAAGTATGTGGCGACTACTGGACAGAATGTGACGATGTTTTGGTCGCATTCTGTCCAATTCTTTTTTAGGAAATGGAGTGTGCAAAATACACGTAAAGTGAAGAACGCAAGTCAGTAAAAACAGTCGGAGGCTTAGCGCTTTATTGGCCACTTTATAGTGATTTTGGCGCCGCCAAGGGAAGACGATTCGATATAAGCTTCGCCGTCGTGCCAATCGGCAATTTGCTGGACAATCGCAAGGCCTAATCCGTGCCCTTTGGCAGACTCCCGTTGCTCGTTATCGAGTTGCTTAAAAGGTAAGAAAACACGTTGTCGGTCCTTTTCAGGAATCCCTAGACCGTCGTCCTCTACCGATAGATAAAAGTGCTCGTCGTGCAACTTAAAACCTACTGCGACCATCGAATTGCCGTATCTGAGCGCGTTGGTGATTAAGTTGTTCAGCGCGCGCAGCATGGCTTTTTGATCGACGAATACCTCAGTGTCTTGGAGTTCTTTTGATACGTTGCCTTGGAAAACGTGCGATGGATGCTCATCAGATTGAAAGTCTATCTCCGAGAGAATCAATTGCCCTAGTGGGTGATGACCAAAATGAGTAATGTCTGTTGCACGGCTATAGCGGGATAGTGCGAGAATTTGATTGATCAAATTGTCTAATGTGTGAATGCCTGACGCGATGCTTTTTTCATAACGTTTTTTTTCATCTTCAGAGATGTTTTCGGAGCGGAGCATTTCGAACGCAAAGCTTAAACGAGAGAGGGGAGTTCGAAGGTCATGGGCAATGGCGTTTGTAAGATCTCGTTGGCCCTTGACCATTTTTTCGATTTGGTCGGCCATGGTATTAAAGGTCGTGGCGACCTGTCGTATCGAGGAGAAACGACCAATTTTAGCGCGTTGGGTTAGATGCCCTTCACCAAACTTCGCTGAAGAATGAGCGAGCTTGTTGAGGTCTCTCCAAAGCGGGTAAATGAAGCTCAAAATACCAAAAGAGACACACGATACAATCACGAGAATGATAAAGAGAAGCGCCGTTAAACTTGAACCAGGCAACAGAATCGGACCTGCTACTAGAATGGATTCGTTATCGGGGGCGGTCATATAGAGATACGTCGTATCCTCTTCTGTGTCTCGCCAAGTGACTCTAATGTCTTGGAGTTGGCGTTTTTTTGCGTCGCTCAAGTCGCTTAAATCGGACAGTTCTTGTTGGGTTATTAAATCCAACTCGTAGCCAAAGTTTGGTTGAATGGATTTCAATGCACTGCGCCATTCTTCTTTTGGCGTGCTATTTAACAGCTCCATTAGTAAGCTGTGTGTTCCGGCGACTGCTTCAAGCACCGCTTGCTCTTCCTTAGAGTCAAGTTCCATATATAGGTACCATTGACCATCGTACAAGTGCTTTATTATTCCAGTCAGATCGCTTTCTTCATCGAACACAGACACATATTCGTTGGGTTTAAGCTTTGACAGGTCGCCTTGGTAATCTTCCACCGTGCCGTCAGCGGGCAGTAATTCAATGTGATACGCAAAGTCGGCGGTGATCTCTGGAAATTTTTCGGGCCATTGAGACGGAGGCAAGACGTTCAGCTTCTGCTCAATCAGGTAGAAGGTGCCTTTGTAGGCTTCGACAATCCTGTTATGAACAAAGTTGTGGTTAATGGCGGCGATAGGGCTGTAAGAACTCGATAAAATCAAAAAGAGTAACGGTACAAAAACGAAAAAAGACAGCCGAAAAAAGAGCTTAATCATCCAGTTTATTTCCTATCACCTTAATCGGTGCGCAGAGTAGGTAGCCTTTCCCTCGGATGGTCTTGATAACGCGTGGGTTGATCGAGTCGTCGTTTAGTTTTTTTCTCAGGCGTGAGATTCGACGGTCAATTGAACGATCTAAGCCATCGTATTCAAAGCCTCTTAAGTTTTGTACCACCTCGTCACGAGAAATAATCTCTCCTGCGCTGTCGATAAGCATTTTTAAAAGATCATACTCCGCCGTGGTGAAGCTAATAAGCGCGCCTTTATAAGTGATGCTTCGCTTCGAAAGGTCGATTTCCAACGCATTTGATTGGCTACCTGATTGACCGTCTGTCACATTAGAGCGCGAGGTATTCATGCTCTCAAGTTGCGTTTGGTTGACGACAGATCGTCTTAACAGCGCCTTGATTCGTGAGAGTAGCAAGCGTGGCTTTACAGGCTTGATGACGTAGTCGTCGGCGCCCAGTTCAAGACCAAGCATCTGGTCCATATCTTCGTCTAACGACGTGAGCATCAAAATAGGGTTATTGAATTGTGTGCGAACGGTTTTACACACGTCAATTCCAGACATTCCGGGCAGCATAATGTCTAACAGAACAAGATCGGGCTGTTCATTCAATATGAAATCGACGGCCTCTAAACCATTGGAAATGACATCAACCTCATAGCCGTTCTTCGACAGAAACTCTTGTACAAGTGACGCGAGTTCAATGTCGTCCTCTACGACAAGGAGTCTAGTGTTGTGTTCGTTTAGAGTATAGTTGTCCATATCGGCCCTTATCTTACAGTCTCTTATTATAGAAATTTTGTCATGAATCGCGATTCATTGCCTTTGAACTTTTGTGACAGTATTGGACAAGTGTATGATAAAAAAAGCGTACTTGGTGACAACTAACTTGAAAAATGCCGAGGAGTTTTACGTGGTATCTGGACTTAATCATATAACGCTTTCAGTAAGTGACCTAGCGCGTTCGCTAACATTCTATGTCGATCTTTTAGGCATGAAAGGCCATGTAAAATGGGATAAAGGCGCTTATTTGTCTTGCGGTGATTTATGGTTGTGCCTTTATTGTGACGATGTCTCCCCAGCGGGAGACTACACGCACATTGCCTTCAACGTCCAAGAAGCAGACTTTACCACCTGTCGTGATAAATTAAGACAGGCAGGCGTCACAGAGTGGAAAGTGAATTCAAGCGAAGGCGATTCCGTATACTTTCTTGACCCTGATGGACACAAACTAGAGATCCATTCCGGTAACCTCATGAGTCGTTTAGAAAGCCTCAAAGAAGCGCCTTACTCGGGATTGGTGTGGTTGTGACTGGCTTTGAATTACTCTTTAAATCACTCTTTTAATCACTCTGCTGCCAGTACTACCTTAAATTCACTAAATTCAGAGAATAAGCGCCTGATAGATTGAATGGCTAAAGTCCCTTATGAGTAAGTAATTGCTAGGTCATCAACTGTCGCCAGCATTTCTTCAACGGTTTCTTTTAGTTCTGAACCCATACGTAAATATTCATTCGGGTATTCATCTTTCATTAAACACATTAGCGTGTAATACAGAGGTTTGAGCTCTTCTGTTAAATCAAATTCGTTTAACCAGTTTTCTACTAGGTAAGTTTGTTTTTTGGCTAAAAAGAAAAGAATTAAATCATTTATGTATTCAATATTTTCTTCGATGCTTTGTGTTTCTATCATGCCCTTTAAGAGTTTTTCCATGGCTGTGGTTGCCGTATTTAACTCATTGTTCCATAGCGCAACAGATGTGAGGGCATATAAACTTAAGAAGTTTTCAAAATGGATAACGCCTTTTTTAGCATAGGCCAGCACTTGCTCTTTTTTATCAGATGAATTTTTTCCAAAATACAGCAATGCTATACGATAATAAGTATTAACTTCACCATGTTTGATAGCGTCAAGGTACATTTGTTCCGCTTTTGAAAAGTCGTTTAATTCAATATAGTATAAATCCCCTAAACATAGATAAGCCTCAGTTACTTCGTGCTTAATGGCCTTGAGGTAGTTCTCTTCGGCTAATTTGGGGTTGTTTAGTTTAAGATGGTACAAATTGCCTATTAATATATAGGCCCTAACGTGTCCCTTTGACGCTGCTTTTTCAAAACACTTAATTGCTTCGTCAAATTCTTCTTTGTCCATATGAGCATATGCTTGATCAAAATATTCTTTGCCGTCTATTTCAGGTAATGAACTTAGATAACTCTCATCACTTTGTTGTTTAAAGAAATCATGAGCATGCTGATATATCTGCTCTTTTTCATGGATGCTGATGGTTTTACAACCGAGTAGGGCGGAAGTGTAGGCTAACGTGCCTGGTAGGTACGCATCGTTATTTAGCCCAGATGAAAACTGAGCGATTCTGTGTGTTAAGTCTTCTTGGGTGCACCACATTTCAATAAATCGGGTTAACCAAAGTAATTTGTTTTTATCCCGACGGCGGCCATAGCGCATTAGATACCAAATATTGAAAAACCGTTCATGAATGCGGTAAAGATGGTTTTTATTGTCGGTAGGGATTTTCTCTACTATCCACTGCTTTTGTAATTGGGATAATTGAGCCGAGATGGTTTTACTGTTGATACGAGTCTTTTGCGCAATCTCTTTTACTGAGATGGCATCCCAGTGTTTGGCAATGGCGTGTACGATGGGTTTTTGTTGTTTACTGAGATCGTCCATCCGATGTTTGTATATCGGAGAGGCCATGTCTAGGGTGTCGTCTAAATAACCAAAGGTCGTGCCGTGAGGGCCTTCCGCTAAGATATCAAATAACAATGCGATGGTTCTTGGGACACCGCCAGTAAGCCGCCGAATGGATTCAATTTTTTCAGGTTGTTGCTCTATGGCTAAGGTAATTTGCTTAACAGCCTCTTCGCCTGCGACTTCTGCCAGTGCTAAGAGTAGATCCAGAGTTTCCTGCTTGCTTAGTGAGTGTAAGGTGATGACGTTAAAAAACTGGTAAAAAGGGTGTTGATGATCATAGAAGTTTTCAAGCGAAATCGCAGAGCCGCCAATGATTCTTAGGTTGGCACTTTGGCTTAATACTTCCCTAAGGGTCGCTATATCGACCTTAGTGAAGTGATCAAATAGTTCCGCAATATTATCAATGAAAATAATGATTTTTTGTTGCTGGTGGTTTAAAGCGTTGTTTAGGAGTTTGAACGCCATTTTTGCGTCTTCGCCATCTTCTTGCTCTATGTCTTCTATGTCTTCAGCGAGACCTTTAAAGTGTTTGCCGTATAGAGGGTGTTCTTCCAAATCTTCCGCAATGCGCAACCAAAAGCTAAACAAAGAACTGATGCCATATTCTTCTTCTTTTAGCTGAATGGGGATCAACCAACTTGATAGGGTATCGCTTTCTTCCACCTCAATACATAACCGCGTGAGTAACGTGGTTTTCCCTGCTCCTCTTACCCCTTGAATGATGTAATGTTGTTCAGGAGATTCCATGGTCGACTGTGATATCGCTTTCCATAAGCGTTTAAACTCCTTTAGCCTGATGGCAAAGGTATTTTTTAATACCGCTGTGGACGTATTTTGCGGATTGTACTTTTTGGGAATTTCGTTTTTATAAGGCACGGTTGGCATGTCTGTTCCACCAGTCTTTTAAAATGGGTGAGGTAAAGCGATAGGTTTTTGGTGATGTCTCAAAAATGTAGCCGTCGTGCTCTAAGCAATCGATGACGTAGCCATGTTGGGTATCTTGGTATTTTTCTTGTTGGCTAAGGTTAAAATAATCGTTATATGAGGCTTCTTCTGATCTGGCGAGCAAGTTTAAAAACGCTTTCGCCAATGCTCTTTCTGATGTTTCAAGGCGTTTAAGACGTTCAACCCAATGGTTAAAGTTGGACCGGTAAGTTTGCTCAAACAAGGCAGTATAAGCCATGTCTACATCGTCCGTTGTGGGCGTCGTTTTCTCAATATCGAAACAATGGTCTTCGAGGCTTTCCCACAAAATCTCAATATAGTAAGGCATTAACCATTGCACTTTGTTAAGCATATAAGCGGCAATGTCAGATTCGATTTGCAATGTGCTGTTGTTTTTAGTGGTTAGGAAGCGAATAAAGGCCACACCATCCGTTTCATTTAGAGTGGATATACTTAATTTCTGCTGATCATTAATAAGGTTGGAGACTTCTAGTCTATTGGCTAATGAATCTAAACCAATAGAGCCAGTGAAGATGAACTGTACCATGTCGTTGAGTGACGTATCCTGACACAAGGTACGGGTATTTTTCATGAATTTTTTGACCGCTGTTATACCGTCTTTTTCGTAAATGGACTCTATAAGATCTGGGTACTCATCAAACACGATGACTAATTTTTTATCCAATTGAAGCTTACGAATAACCGTTGCCAAGTCTTGATAGGTTATATGGCGGTTTTTGTCGGTTAACTTGACCCCTGAACCTGCAATGTTAATGCTATCAATGCTGTTTAATACTTTGCTCAGAAAATCTTTGCCCTTTTGGTTGGCTCTTTCTAGGTTTTTTATAAAATCGGTATCGTACAATTGATCAAATATTTGCTTGTAGAATTCCTGTTCTGTCGTGCAGGACTGAACCATGGTATATAAAAAAATGTAATCATTGTTAGGGTTTTGCTCTAAATGCCTAAGCAGGGATGTTTTGCCTGATCGCCTTGGCGCAAGCAAAATGATATGAGCGCCCCTGTCTAAGTATCGCCAGACCTTTTGCTCATCCTTGCGACGTTCAAAGTACTTTTCTCCGAATACAACCTGTCCTGACATGTAACCTCCATGTTGATTTGACTATGAATATTTTGTTAGGTTAGATGGCAATAAAAATATTGTCAAATTATTTAACTATAAAAAATTAGTTAAATCCCTCGAGATCCATTCCGGTAACCTCATGAGTCGGTTAGAAAGCCTCAAAGAAACGCCTTACTCGGGATTGGAGTGGTTGTGATGCAGTACGTCTCGAGCGTGTTGTTAAAGAGAGATTTAGCCAGTTTTCAACAAGAGTGTAAGCCAGTCTCTAAAAAGCACCGCCGCGTCTTTATTGATGTTCCAACTTGGAATCACGCAATAGTGATCAAGACCCTTCAAGCAAATCGATAGTTCCCTCGGTGCTTCTTCTAGCCACGTAGCCGAAACCGGTTTAGTGGCAAGCAACTCACTGACAACCGAGACACCGTTACCCGAAAGCGCCGCTTGAATGGTTTGGTTTTCATCCTCGAACGAGTGCAGTGTTGCGTTCTTTATCCCAAGATTTGAAACAGCTTGCGCCACATTAGACTGACTAAGGTGCGGATTCTTCCATTGGGTGTAGTAAATCTCGATGTCATGCGTGCTAGCTTGATATTGCTGCCAGAATCTCGGCGTTGCGTAGGCTTTTAGTTTTTCTTGGTGCAATAGAACATGATGATCACCGTGTTCGTTATCCTGCTTTGTATAGTGTCCCGACCGTATCGCAACATCGATGTGTCTGCTTTGTTCTAAATCGACGAGCTGATCATCGGCTTTTATTCTGACATCTATATTGGGATGCAATGCTGTAAAGTTCGCCAGGTTTGGCACCAACCACATCGCTGCAAATGCATTGGTCGTTCCGATCGTAAGCGTCGTAGGCGCGTCTTTTAATTCATCAATGGTTGCTTTAAGTCCCTTCATTAACTTGTGTGTAGATTGAAACAACGCGCGGCCTTCATCGGTTAGTAGCACCTCGCGCGTTCTTCGTTCAAACAAGATTACTCCCAACTCTTTTTCAAGATTGCGGATTTGATGCGACACCGCCGTAGACGAGACATTCAACTCATTCGCAGCGTCTTTGAAACTGCATAACCTCGCTGCGGTTTCGAAGGATCTAATACTGGTTAACGATGGAAGCTTTGCAAACACACTGTTCTCGATGATTTTATTGACGTGTATATATGCCTGAACTGACATAGATGAATTTAATTTTGTAGGTGTAAAAATAATACCTTTTGTCAGAAAATACTATCCGATGAACACTAAAGCCTCAAAACACCCCAAATTAAAGAGGCCATCTATGAATAATCTGTTAAAAGTCGACGTCAGTGTTCGCAAGCTTCATCATCAAGTTGAAGGTTACCGTTCCATTACTCGTCAACTTGGTGAAGAATTTAGTCGTTTATGGATGAATAAAAATAATGCATGTAATGTGGTTAATAGGGATCTTGCACTTGAACCACCATCGTTTATCACTGAAGCGTGGTTAGCAGCGGCATTCACAGAAGAGCAAAAGCGAACGACCGAGCAAACGACGGAATTAAGCGAGTCCAATACGTACTTTCAGGAAGTTCAGCAGGCCGATCTCATCGTAATTACTTCCCCTATGTATAACTATGGAATGCCTGCCGCCTTGAAAGCCTGGTTTGACCAAATAATGCGAGTGAACAAAACATTCTCGTTTGATCTGTCGAGAGGCGATTATCCTATTGAACCTATCTTGTCGGGAAAAATCGTTGTTCTTCTTTCATCGTGCGGGGAATTTGGCTTTAGCGAAGGGGAAGAACGAGCACACCTTAACTACCTCACTGGTCATATTCAACTGCTTAGCAAATACCTTGGGGCCACAGATTTCTATGAAGTGCGTTCTGAATATCAAGAGTTCGCCGATGATCGATACGAAGCCTCGCTGATGAAAGCCAAAAAGGATATGGCAACGGTAGTCGATAAACTTTCGAGTGTTTGATCTGTTGCGGCTGACTTTCTAAAAACATAGGCGTTGCAAGAAGGGTGAATTCAGATATGCATGTAAATAAGCAAATGGCGTAGCAAAGGTCGGGATTGCGAACTGTATGCCTAAGTATGTTGTTGGTTTTAGTTTTTGCCGTACCCGTTGCAGATAATTTCGCATTCATGTAAAAGCAGCGCTAACTATATAGGAGTAGGAGCTTAGCCGCATGGAATTGGTAGTACGCAAAGTCACCTTAGAAGATGCCGAAGGCATCACTAATGTTCTCAACCCGATCATTGTTGAAGGTTTGTTTACGGTTTTAGATACAACCTTTACCGCCGAAGAGGAAAAAGAATTCATTGCTGACTTCCCAGAGCGCGGCGTGTTTACCGTAGCGCTGTCTGAAGAAAATACGGTTATTGGATTCCAAAACATTGAGCCTTTTGCACAATATACAAAAGCGTTTGATCATGTCGGTATTATCGGTACGTTTGTTTGTGAAAGTGCCCGTGGACAAGGTGTTTCCAAACAGCTTTTTGAATCGACGTTTGAGGTCGCAAAGCAAAAGGGCTATGAGAAACTATTTGCGTATGTTCGCAGCGATAATGAGCGTGCTTTGGCAGCTTATGTTAGGCAAGGTTTTGAGGTTGTAGGCACTGCAAAAAAACATGCAAAGGTTCGTGGCGAATACGTCGATGAAGTTCTAATTGAAAAGTTTTTATAGCTTTCTTGCCAGGTAAATAAATAGGGCATAGAGGAGCGAGTGATTTGTAGAGTCTGCTGTCTTCATTCTATGTCGGATGCGTTTAAATTTATGAATTTAAGGGCACGGTACAGCTGGATTTCAACTTGCCTAAGCGCTTTTACCTAGAATTTACGAATGATCAAGGTGGGTCTGAGCAACCGATCATCTTGCATTAGGCCTAGGCCTTTTACGGCTTGGTAGAACGTTGGATCGGTATATTGCTCGAAGCATCACAAGGTGTATTGCTAGAATGGATACATCCTCAGCCTGTGGTCTTGGCGACAGTCAATGATTCCGTCTTGAACTACGTGAACATAACCCGAGCGAACTTATAACAACAAGGTATCAACGTACTATGTGAATTTGGAGATCACTCAGTGGATCGAAAATATAAAACGCAGCTTTGAACTTAAAATTCCTAACATCGTCGTTATCGGCGAACAAGGAACAAAAACTGGATTGCTTTCCTACTGTCGCGGTAAGCTGGTAGAGACAGTTGAAGGTCACAAAGTTGCCGATTTTCTATATGTAAGCAGGTGTTGTGATAAAAGGAGACCATTATGACAAGTGACACCTGATATGCCGAAAACATTGGCGGTCTTCTTATTTATAGGGAAGCAAAAAACTTGATTAGAGCGAATTTTAATCAACTGAAAGCTTGCTAATTCTTTATGATCACGTTAAAAATAGAGTGATAAATGAGCAGAAAAGTTCAAAAAAGAGTTTTTCTGCTCTGCTATAGTGGTAAGGTCACTCGAAAACGTACCGCAAAGAAACAGGGAGGTCTCACCATGAAAAAAGTAAACTTCCTATATAAATGCGGCTGCTAGAGAAGCGTTAAATGTGGCTGTTCCAGTGTATGACGCTTAATTGTTATGTCTAAATGTACGTAAAGGAAGTTTATGGTAAACACTAAGCAATACTTCGTTCTGACTGGGCTTGTCGTTGCAGGGTTGGTGTTGATTGTAATACAGCAATCTCTAGGAAATGAGCATTGGGCCAATAGTTACCTAAATGCAATTTCAAGCACTTTGTTTATGGGAGGAGTGTTAGGTGTTCTATATAAAAAATATATTGATGACGAGCATTATAAAGAATTGAAAAAACTGTTACGGATTCATGAGTCTATAGAGGACTCAGGGCTTCTTGAATACCATGTTAAGTCTAATGACTTCAATTACTCTCACCTGATTACTGATTCAAAAGAGTTGACAGTTGTAGTGAATGATGGGCATAAATGGGTAACTATAAATGCAAATGACCTGAGGGAGAGATTCAATAGAGATACAACTACGAGATTTATACATCTAGATGGAAATAACCCATTTGTCCATGCTCTTGTGATTAAAACTGGTTATCGGCACGATGAGTTTGTAAGTAAGCTGGACACAGCAAGAACTGAGCTGATTAAGATATATGAAGAAAGTAAAAAAAAAGGAAGATTGGAAATATACGCAATGGAAACATACCCAACTCATTCAATATATCTAACCGAAAGGAAGCTCGTAATAACTCCATATCAAATATCTTCTAAACGTTTGAATATTCCTGTTTATATATATGACGCAACCAGTTCGGATCGTGGATATTTTAAAGATGTAAAATCAGATCTAGAACATATAGTTTCCGATGCAAAAAGAATATTCCCTGCGCCTGAAAATGATATAGAAAGTCAAAGTGCTCGGACATCACTTAGTTCCGTCGAAAAGGCAAACGCATGAATATCATTTTGAATTTAGGGTTAGATACGTCAGGGTCAGATACCGTCTTGAATTTCAAGCATTGAACACTTTATTTTTGTCAAAAGGTTCATTGCTTTTAAGTACGCCATAGATGATATGAATTAGCTTACGCATCGCTGCGCCGATGATCACCATTTTGGTTTTGCCTTTCTTACTGAGTCGCTCTTTCAGTCCTTTAAGGGCTGGATTATATTTTAGTGCCACCATTGCTGGAAGAAAAAGCGATTTTCGTAAATGTGCTGAACCTATCTTTGACATCGGCCCCCGACCTTTTATTGAGGTTCCCGATTGGTACTCACGAGGTGCAACCCCACAAAATGAGGCTAACTTCTTAGCACTGGCAAACTTGTGAATAGCCGAAAAATAAGATAACACCGTTGCCATTGTCTTCGCACCAATACCTGGAATTGAGAGCAAGAGTTTTTTCTTTCTCTTCAAATCTGGATCAAGATTAATATGGTCTTCAATCTCCCCACGTATGTTGTTGATGCGTTGTTCTAGCTCTTTAATATGCTGGTGAATATCGCCTTGCACAACCTCATCAGAGACGTCGAGTCGATTGACTTCTTGTTGCCTCATATCAATCAGCATATCGAGCCGTCTAACCATCGCTTTTAGCTGCCGAGTACTAAGGGGTTCCGGCTGCCAAAGATCGGGTAAAAGTGATTCACAGAACCGAGCGATGAGCGCAGCGTCTTGTTTATCATTCTTTATACGCAGCAGCTCACTTTGCGCAAAACCTTTTATTCGAGTTGGATTGACGACGCTAACCTTATGGTTTTGATCATACAAGTACTCAGCTAACGCATTTCCATAAACATTGGTGGCTTCCATGCAAGCATGTGTCTGTTCGACATCAAGCTGGTTTAGCCAATGAGTAAGTTTTTGGAAGCCTTCACGGTTATTTGTGAACGCTTTATGTTTCCATTTTCCAGAAGGTAAATGGAGCGCTACATCAAATTTCTTTTTTGAAATATCGATGCCGAGAGTGGAGGTGATGGATTGATTCATGTTTTACTAACCTTGTGAATACAGGCTTTGAATGCCTAAGATACCGTCCAGTAAGAAACAAGAAGGTGAGGGAATAATCTGACCCACAGGTTGAATCACCCAAGATGAAAACATCCTCACTCACCCAGCTACATTACGCTTGTACAAACATAATGTAGCTGTTGATCAAGATACAAGATGAAAATAGATTCCAATTCTTCATCTGACCCTAAATTCACTAAATTCAGTATTAGCTGTTTTTAAACGCTATCAATGAGTCATCGCTGTCAGATTGAGTTCTATTTTCTATGTCGGATGGTAAATTATGTATCTGAGAGTATAAAGAGCGCTTAAGGATTGTTCTTCCTAACGGCGTAAGTAATACGCTAGACGGAGCACAGCATAATAGACCAGGGATAGTAAGTAATGTTGGTAGTATTAGGCTATTTTCGAGCGCGTTAGGCCCTGCAGCTCTATATAAAAGAGCATACCCGATAAACATGATCGCCATTAAAGAGACTATTGTTATCGCTAGTGTTTCTGAACGACGTAGGAACTCTGGAAGAACCAAGCCGACCAATATACCTAAAAATACTAAACTTAATAGAGCGCTAAGAAAAAAAACAGGCTCATTATAGAGTCCGGCATTCTTGATTTTAGTGAGGAAAATATCGCGTTGTTCGGGAGGTAGGTGTTCGGCAATGACATCACCATGGACTCCCTGCTGCTTAAAAAAGGTTTTGTTGTCATACTTTAGCTTTAAGCCATTGGCTCTTTCCTTGACTGTTCTGCTTAGACCACGATTCCATTCTACGTCACAGGTGATCCCTACTTCGTGTAGCTGCTTAATAAAAGAGGATAGTTTCTCTTGATCGAATACTTCGCTTCTAAATTGACCGCGCATATTTACATCTCCTTGTTGAATAACTTATATGCTTTAAAAATCACTATACTAGAGCTCTGATTCGGCATGATTCATAGTAAAGCCGCCTTTTTAGAAAAGTTAAGTTTTAATCTAAAAAAGGCATTACTACTGCAAAAATGATTTCCATATCAGATCCGAGTAGGCGCATGGTATATATTGTTATGATGAATGTAAATAAATGCTTTTGAATCTAGGGTTTGATGAAAAAATCCAATTCTCATTTGACCTCTTTAGTCTTGGGAAGGTACGAATAAGTCTTATGAGCTTCAGTCTTATCATAGAAACAGCCGAGCGAGGGCTAAACTCTCTTTAATCTTGTTAACTTTCTTGCCAATATGCTCAATATTGGACGACGGCATTTGGCCTTGAAACACTTGCCTCGAATAAAGAAGCGTTATCCACACGCTGAAGCCAGTGGACTTGTTCACATCTTCCTTAATGTGTCTCAGTAAATTTCTGGTGAAGATGGAAAAACATAAGGTGATGGTATGTCCATATCAAAAAGCTCAGGGTTTGCTTTTAGAGATGTCTCTGAAATAAGTCAATCTAGCGTAAATACAAAAAAGTTATTGGAACAAGGCAATCTGAAAATAGGGGATCACAACTACAAAGTTTCGCTTAGAAATGGCTCTATTGCAGTTGAGCGCCACCATCAGAGTTCTGGTAATAAAGTTAAGAGTTTTTTTAGCGCTGCGAAAGAACAGTTTACTCACCGTATGGCAGAGGGTTCCAAATTCTCCAGGAGTGATCGTGCTGCTGATGCACTGAACGGCATTAAAAATAATGAGGATTTTCACTCGGCCCAGCAGGCAAGAATCCAGAAAATTAAGAATCAGCGTACTCAGACACAGCCGCAGTCAAGCTCAACCCGTGTGAATCAACACGCTCCTACACTGCAATCTTTTAGTAGCTTCCGACAGAACGAACTTGACGCAGCCAGCCACTATGGAGAAAGGGCAAACGAGCGAGTTATTAAAGAAAAATACCAAGAATACACAAGTGCACGGAATTCGAATCAACAGCCAGAGGCTAGATTACAGACTGGCCTGAAACGCCAATCTAAGACTCAATTGCCACCGCCAAATTTGATGGATTATGCCAGTTTCAAAGAGAATGTTCGCGGCCAGGATCGTTACGAAAGTGTACACACGCCCGAACATCAAATTCGTCAGGAATACTCCCGTTATAAGAAGGGCGTTGAACAGGAATACAACCAGACCACAAAAGCGGAGCCACGGACAAGGCCTGCCCCCAAAACTCCTGAACGCTATGATTCAGTCTCTTCAAGTCAAAGTTCTCCTGCCAGTTCAAGGAGCCGCCAATCTGATGCGGACTATTACGGACATGAGTCTGGTCTAACAAAGCATGACAGTTTTATGGACGAAGTAGACGCATTAACGAGAAAGTACCTTGGAGAAGACTGATCTTCGGATCAGCCATCAAAAGAAAACGAACCGCAGTGATACTAAAGGCTGTGTTCAGGAGGAAAAATGTCGGATGTATTTATGAATACTCTCTTCTCTGATGTATTTATGAATACTCTCTTCTCTGATGTATTTATGAATACTCTCTTCTCTGATGTGTTTAAAAGCATGGGAATGACACTTGACGGTAGCGCAAATACTGGCGAGTACGAATTGGTGTTTGATGACGAGTATCCCGTTCTCATGTCCTATGACTCAAAAGCCGAACGTGTTTTATTAATCAGTATGGTTGATATCGAGACGGTTCCCCCAGCAATGCAAGGCAGGTTTTTCAAGAGAAGCGCTGAACCCTATCCGCAATGATAGCCCCGGCATTGGTATCGACAAAGATTCACATGTCTGCTTCTCCTATCTTGCATTACCAAGACAGTTTATCGATGCGAAAGCAGTTTGTGAAAAACTGGCAGAGTTGGTTGAGTGGAATAAAGGCCTGATCAGTCGGCTCGCTTGAATGTCATGATAGATGTTGTAACTGCGATACAAAGGCAGAGGGAGATTAATGTCTAGTACTAATGGCGACTAATGGAGCAGGGTAAAAGTTCAGTCCCTAAATTCTCAACAATGAAACAAGGCGCATCAGGCAAAAGGTTCTGAGGGCTTAGGCTTGCCAATCACCTACTATCTGGGTAAAACTACAGCGGTCGACGATCAAAAAGAGTCTTCTTAAGGGCAAGAATACTCGTAAACACACTACAAAGACACAGGGAGGTTACATCATGCAAAAACCAACCCTCCTATATAAAGACGCGGCGGCTCAACAGACGACTATAACTGCGACTGTGCCGTATAACCCTTAATTGTTAGGCTCGTTAGAGTACATCCAATAATTTATGAGTAAATCTGACAGGTTGTTTCAGCTTACTAATATCTTGAGAGCTCATCAGCCGATTACTGCAAGGGAGCTTTCAGAACGCCTTTGTGTCTCAGAAAGAACTATCTATAGATATATTGATGACCTTTCTGTGTCTGGTGTCCCTGTATATGGTGAAGCGGGCGTTGGGTATAAACTTTCCGAAGGGTTCGAACTGCCGCCATTACAGTTAACTGAACAAGAACTTGAGGCTTTGATTGTTGGCGTGAATATGACTTTTTCATGGACTGGACCAATGTTGAGTAAGGCATCTCGTTCTTTATTGAGTAAGATAGAAGCTGCTTTACCACATACAGTTTCAACTCAATCAAATAATCAACGAACTGTAAGGACGCCTGGAGAACATATTCGTGCAATTGATTCTTGTCATTGGGATGAACTTCATCAACTCATTCAAGAAAACCAATGGGCTCAGATATGTTACAGGTCTTTATCAGGCACAGAAACCAATCGTATAATTTTCCCGCTGGGTCTATTTTTCTGGGGAGGAAAATGGACTATTGGTAGCTGGTGTAGCTCTAAAAATGCGTACCGTGATTTCAGACTTGATCGTATAGATACTCTTGAGCCAGCATCTGCTCCTGTAAAACTACCAGACTCTGTTAACCTAAATAACTACATCGAATATCAAAAAAATCGATCGACGCACAATACCACTGACACAACGCTGTCAGGAGTATAGATCGACAATGATATCTCCAAACATAAAGGAGAGGATATATGATATTTCAAGAAAATACATTTGAATTTGTAGGGTTTGAGTTTGCAGTGTTCCAGCTAAAAAAAGGCGTTGTTGAAGAGCAGCTTTTAGCTTTATCCAAGGAAGTTGATGATAAGTTTCTATCTAACGAGAACGAGCTTTTGTCTCACTTCCTGTTAAAAGGTAAAGATGGCAAATACGCTGATGTCGCCATAGCTACAACTCAAGCAAAAGCAGAAGAAATATGCCGACTCTGGCTTCATAATGATGTAGCTCAAAGATATTTAGACTTACTTGATCACGACTCAGTCGACATGTCTTTTTGGTCAAGGATCAGCTGAAACATTAGTCTAATAGGTAAATCCTGAAGGCGATCTGATTTGGGCGTTGGCACAGCCCGCTAGGTCAAGTAAAACGCAGAGGTTCAGGTCTAATTAATAGACTAAATTTTCATTTCAAAATAGATGAGTGAACACGTCAGAAGAAGCCTACAATAGCGTAAGCCATTCACAACTTAGGGTCAAGGTGAAAATAAATTCCAATTCTTTATTTGACCTTAAATTCAGACCCTAAGTTCAAGGAAAATGCCATCAAATTGTTGGACACAAAACAAATAAGACCAGATTTGTGGGTGTTTTGCATTATAATAAGTATCAAAAAGAGCAACCATGATCAGGCGAAAGGTTCCGAGGGATTAGGCTTGCCAATCACTTATAATCTGGGTAAAACTATAGATATGGGTGGTCAAAAAATGATCAAAATGGATTTTTCTTAGCCTAGTTTAAGAATAAGAGCACTCGAAAACACACCGCAAAGCCACAGGGAGGTCGCATCATGAAAGACAAATCCCTTATAAAAACGATAACGCAGTGTTTCAACAGACATTTATAACAGCGGCTGCGCAGCCGTATAACCCCTTAATTGTTATGCATAAATCATATGAAGAATATATTTTCGCACATCGCCAAGATTGAAAAAGAATGGTTCTCTGAAAGTATAGGATCTCCAAATGGAAACCCTATATCTGTTAGGGTAATGAATGATATGGAAGCTAAATATCATACACATGAAAACTCTGATGAAATGTTTTTAGTGTTGTCAGGCCGAGTCAATATAGATACTAAAGACGGAACCATTGAGCTCTTAACGGGACAGTCACATACAGTTCTCGCTGGAGTTGAGCATAGGGCTCGTGTCAAAGGTCGAGCTGAATTAATTGTTTTCGGTGGGGCAAATACATAGCAATCAGTTCAACCCGATCTTCACAACGTTGGATGTTTTGTGCTTTTCCGCTGCTCTCGCGCAAAACATCCAACTCCGTTTCGGCGGTTTAACTGGCCGGTATGACTCCCCACGTCAGGTAAAACTTAGGGAGTCAGGCCTAATTTAATAGGCTATTGTCCACTTCAAAATTGAATTCATCCGAAGTCATGCATGAGGATTTGTGCGAATATTCGTTGTTCTGATTGAGTGGAGTGAAATGATGAAGTTTCTAGTGTTTCTAGGTAGTGTTCGCAACAGTACGCCGCCAAAACCTGCTCGCGTGGGTGAACGTGTTGCGAAAGCGTGTTTAAGTCGTTTCGTAGCGCGTTTTGAAGAGCATGAAATTGAGCTTATTGATGCACTGGATTATCTAATAGAACCGGTTTTTAAACCACATTTTTCCTATGTAAAAGGTAAAGCGCCAACGGCGCTGGATGAATTAGCTAAGAAGATTGCCGTCGCGGATGGTTATCTCATGGTAAGCCCAGAATACAATCATTCAATGAGTCCAGCATTGGCTAATTTGTTAAATCATTTTGGTAGCTCTATTTTTTCCTACAAGCCAAGTGGCATTATTACTTATTCAGCTGTTCAGTGGGGCGGTATGAGAGCCGCCTTAGGTATGAGAAACTTTCTAGGCGAATTGGGGTGTTTGTCAGTATCCGCTATGATTCATGTGCCTAAAGCACAAGACGTTTTTCATGAAGACGGCACTTTACAAGCGGATGAAGACGAAAATGCTTGGTTTGATTATTTCGATCGCTGCTTTTATCAGTTAGTTTGGTGGGCGGAAGCGACCAAGCAGCAAAGACAAATCGAAGACCCTTTTACCCATTCTAAAGCCTTTAATGCCTCGCCTTCGCAACGTAATGCACCCTGATGAAGTGTTAGGGTAAAAGGTGGCGCCTTCGCGACGTTATAAGCTTTCAATTTTAAGTATCGAGGATAAATGAAGTATTTAATAACGTTTTCTATCTTCTTGTTGTTTGGGTGCAGTCAAGATACTGAAACAGGACAATTAACCCCTGTTGCTTCTGGTGATTTTAAGGTTGGTAATCATTTGGCAAGTCAAGATGCCCTCAACACGTTTAAATCTTATCTCGATAGCCGACACATACCATACGAAATTATGCCAGAAGAGCCTTTTGTTGTATGGTGGCGCCCTTATAATAAAGAGCATGACGAGCTTATTGTGCGTGAAGCATTTGGTATTCCACCCAATCAAGTTCAAAAAATATTTGAATCTAAAAACCAGGCTGATGAGCTTTTAGATGTTTTAACTAGACTGAGCGTCGAGCATTCAAAAGGACCAATTGACGATGGTTATCTGGTTCTGTATTTCCTCGTTTCTGATGAGCAAAGACACAATATTGAAAGTATTCTTAAGCAATAGTCTTCCAATTCCCTATATTTCTTGTCCCTAAACTTTCACGCTACCTAAGTGAACTCGAGCCAAAGCATCGCGTGAAATCAATTTATGAAAAGGCATAATGGTTTTCAGGTACAGTCGCCCCAAGAGGTTGTTAGGGTGAACCCAAGTCGCTAAATAAATATGTCCATCTAGTGTCATCACAGAGACGCGAAAGTCCAAGTGTTTGTCATTAAAACCCGCGATCAGTTCTGTGGGGGTGTCCGATTCCACAGGAAAAAAGCCAACTTGATCTTCGGTTTTAGGACCTTCTTTTAATAGCCCAAATGGTGTGGTGACGATGTTTCTAATGCTCACAAGAAGTCGCGCCCATCCCGGAAAGTCGGTAATGATGTTGGCGGCTTGACGCGGCGAAAGGTTTGATTCAACGGAGTAGCAATCAACGAAGTCCTTTGTTTTCATACGATCGTGTAAGGTGCTTTTAGAGGGAAGATGCGTTGAAATAACCTTAATCATACTGACCTACATTGTTTAGTGTATTGGGAGAAATACGCTTGCAAGCAAACGTATTTCTATTGGCTTTATATATAGATGGTAAGTAGCCGTTAAAGCAAGTGAAACTGGCACTGTATTGCTTGTTCCCGAATGGGAATGATGGCTTGGTAAGCGTCGCTGTGATACCAGTTGATCGCACTTTCTTTATCTGGAAACTCAAGGATGGCTTTCAGTGGGTGCGGTTTGTCACCATGCAGTGCTTGGCTTTCACCTTTTGCGATAAAGTGGCCATTAAAAGGGGCGAGAGTTTCCGCAGCAAGGGCACTGTATTCTGCGAGTTTTTCTTTGTTTATTGGGGTTAAGTCAACGACAATGTAACTGGGCATGCTGTATCTCCAAAGTGATGATGGTTGACCTAGCTTAGGTTTGTATAAGATAGTAGACAATACCCATTAAATTAACGTGTTGTTTAAATATATGAACACTGTGAAGCTGGCGCCATTACTATTAATTTTTGTCGAAGTGGCAAAAAAACGTTCGTTTACTGCAGCGGCTAAAAAGTTGGGTATGAGTAAATCGGCCATTAGCCAACAAATAAAACGGCTAGAAGAGTCGATTGGTCACCAATTATTGATACGCAATACCCGGGGCGTGGTGCTGACTTCAGCTGGCGAAACACTGTTGGCTCGCAGTGAATTACTAAACGAGCAACTCAGTTTAACCTTGACTGAGCTGAACAGTGAAAAAGAGCAACCCAGCGGTCATTTTAAGGTATCGGTGCCGCCGTTTTTTGAAAAAGGCATTGTTATACCGGCTTTAAAGCAATTGTGTCTGGAGTTTCCAAAGCTAACCCCAGAAGTGGTGGTCACCGAGAAATGGCAAGATTTGATCGAGCACAATTTGGATGCGGCAATTTTTGGGGGCGACATCAAGAATTGCGATTATCGTGCGTTGTCTGTTGGTGTTGTCTCTGAGGTGTTCTGCGCTTCACCACGTTATTTGAAACAATATGGTGATGTGACCTCCATTGAAAACCTGTCTGAACATAAATACATTGCGACGGCTTGGCATCGTGAGAAGATACAGATATTTGCGAATGACTATAGCAACGAACAACGAATAGCGCTGCCTTACAGTGCTAAGGTCAATACGTTAACATCTGCCTTAGAAGTCGTATTGAACGACATGGGAGTGGCTTTACTGCCTGAGTTTCTCGCTCAAACGCACCTGAATCAAGAAAACCTTGTTAGAGTGCTACCTGACCTAAGAGGCCGGAGCTGGCATTTTTATTTTTTACATCAATATAAAGGTGAAAAACCGATTCACGTTACGCGTTTTTATCAGCTGTATCGGCATTACTTCAACAAAGGCATTGCCCCTTTTCAGCCTTCAACATGAGCCTCGTTCATACTCTATCTTTCAATTGGTTTTGGTGGGATTGGTCAAAAACGGTCTTTTATAAGGTTTGGAATGACGTTATATTTTTTCACTGGAAAAAGGAATAAATTGCTTTATCAGTAAGGTGTTATTTGGAGTTGCCTCAGTACCTGTCCCAAAAGTCAATCGTTAGGGGGAAATGTTTCCGGAGTTTAATTGGAGTGAATGATTATGAAAAAGTTAGGGAGCCTGCGAATAAATCAGTCTATTAGTCGCTCAGCGTTGAAGTTTTGCATTTGCGCTCTATAAACATAAATTTCGAGCGCTTTTAACGCCATTTTGGGATTGTTACTCCCATTGTTTGGGACGCTAGACGGACTAACCCCGTGCAGATCGTATCATTTGGTCGACTCGCAGTACGTTTCCAAGCGCAAATAAGACGGCAAGCTTGTTGTCATTCTTCGACAAGCCTTTGTAGGCGACTTTTCGGAAGCCAAATTGGCATTATAGTATTCTAAACGGGTGCTCGGCTTTGGCTCTGATACTGGCCTTTAAATACTCTGTTCGGATGGGGTTCTTATTTATACGAGGACGTTTCTTCCAAGCTCGTATCTTACTGGGCATTTCAGCAATCAACCAATCCTGCTTCTTTCCTTTAGTTTCCTCTCGTTTTTCTACACCACGGTAGCCTGAGTCGGCTGACACAAATGGCTCGTCGCCATGTATGAGATCATGGATTTGGTTTAGATCATGATCATTGGCGGGTGTAGTAGTAAAGCGATGCACTAAGCCGTGTTTTGCATCGACACCAATATGTGCTTTTAGTCCAAAGAACCATTGATTTCCCTTTTTTGGTTTGATGCATTTCAGGATCACGCGCATTCGATTTGTTTTTGGTTGAGCTTGCCGCTTCAATAATCGTCGCGTCAACGATGGTCCACTTCCTTGAAGTGGACTCCTGAGTCAGATAACCATTTATTCACTTCTTTAAAGAGCTTACGACCAAGCTTATGCATCTCAAGCAAATGACGGAAGTTCATGATGGTTGTGTGATCAGGAATGGCACCCTCTAAAGACAAGCCTACAAATAAACGCATAGAGGTTATCTCATACAGAGCATCTTCCATTGCGGGATCACTCATGTTGTACCAGTTTTGCATAAAGTGAATGCGTAACGTAACATGGTCGCAAGCGGGTAAGGGCGTCGCCCGTTACCTGCTTTCGAGTAAAAGGGCTCTATTTGAGCTTCGAGCTTTTGCCATGGAATCAACTCATCCATTCGACCCAGAAAAAGCTCTGTGCGGGTTTTACGGCGTTTACTGGTGAATTCGCTATCTGCGAAGGAGAGTTGGTTCATGGTTGATTAGGAATCTTAGTCGGCTTAAGTCGGTGAGATTGTCTCATGTTGCCGACTTATTCGCAGGTTCCCTAGTGAAGACACTATATCTAATCGTTTTTTTTGCACTTGTTTTTTTGGGGTTAGAGTATTCTTTTTCAAGGTTTTTTTTGCATGATGAAGGAGGAAAAGTATACGCTAATTATTATTCTCAGGTAGAAGGGAAAATGTTGAGTTCCGTTGAGTTTAATGAGTTGATGGAGATGGCCGATCGAGAAATAGAAAGACAACTAGAGAATTATGATCAGTCTGTAAAAGTATACTTCTTTAAATGGGCTATATTTGGCCTAACGGTGTCTTTCTTCACTTTGTATATTCTGTTTAATATTTTATCGAAATTCGACTTTTACGTTTCATACTTTTTTTCTCCTGTCATCGCGTCTTTTATTGTTTTTCCTATCTTCATGACTATAGCGTTGATGGTTTTTTTATGGGTGTTTTTTTTAGTGTTCAAAAGAAGGTTTAATCTCAATAGATTGATAGCTTGATTGGCCCCTTCAGTTTTGGCTCAGAACCTTGAATTTTATACTTTTTTCGCCAAAAACTTTTGTTGGGTGTTAAATGAATAGCTTCGAAATGTTGGCCTGTTCCACACAATACGATTTTGGTTGTATTTCTTCTAAGGCATCATAAGCTATCAAGTTCTCGCACGTAAGTGGCGCCCGCAAACCTTCCTCGAATTGGCAGGGCAAGATCACGTCTTGCAGGCATTGGTTAATGCGTTGCGTCAACAGCGTTTGCATTACGCCTATTTTATTCCTGAAATCTGAGGGCTTAATGCCTCATAATAATTAAAGATAGTAGATGTGAAAATTGTATGGGGTATATTGGCGAATGGGCAATACGCTGTTTTTGTTGGAGCCGTTTTAGAAGTCAGTGGTGGTGTTATAAGGGCAAACGTTACCGCCTAGAAAGAGCCATGTTTATTAAAAATTCGCGCTGCTTTATCAATTAAAAAGCCAAGCAAACCGACTTGGCTAGCTTGGCTCTTTTTATTTAAGATCAATTGTTTAGCTTGGTAGGAACTCGTTACTCCAACCTTTCGCTGCAATTTTTTTCTCTAGCATCAAATCAATTTCACTATTGCTGTAGCCTAGGCTGCTTAAAACAGTCTCGGTTGAATTACCGAATTTTTCAGCAGGTGTTACAGCGCTAATCGATGCTTCAGATGGGCGGATCGAATAGGGGTCAATTTGTGTAATGCAGTGGCCGCTTGGGTGATCTGGATAGATCGAGAATGAAAAACTTCCTCGATCTATCCCGGCTGTTTGATCTGCTACACGGCTATTGTGTTCACGTAAATATTCAATAGAAATTGGTTCTGCGCAGGCAACGTCAATTTCAATGAATGCTTTTAACCAATATTCAGAAGGCTCTTTGGCAAAACTTTCGCGTAAGAACTCGCCTAAATCCTGACATTCTTGAATTCCTTCAAGGCCTTTAATTGTCGCAAGTGTAGCAAGCTCTCCTTCATTTGAATCTAGGAATATCCAACCGCTCTTCGTGTGGTAGAAGTGTGATAGTTCGTTGTTACCTAGCGCTTCACGACCTGATGCTTCATTAAAAGGAGCACGTCCTTCATAATCAAAGGCAAAAGGAAGCTGGGCAATGTTAGTTACTGCGGCTAGAGAGGTTCTAACACGGGTGATTTTCCCTGTTTTGCGTTTTTGGTATAGAGCAATAGCCATACCTAAGCCGCCAGCGAAACCACAGTTTACATCAAGCGTGCCTATGTGGGCATGTTCTTCAGGTGTTTCCGGTTTGCCGAATCGACTCATAATTCCGCTGTTAGCTTGAATAATATCATCGTAACCGATGTAGTTTGTTTTGCTGCCGTTGCGAGGGGCACCGAAACAATCAAGACGACAGAAAAGAACCTCTGGGTTTATGGCGCTTATTGTTTCTTGGTCTAGCCCAAGAGGTTTTATTTGACGCTCAGGGGCATTGATAACAACAATATCCGCTTCTTTTACAAGGCGCTCTAGTACTTCACGGCCTTCTTCCGTCATGATATTAACCAAAGCGCTTTCTTTGCCGACGCCTGTTTGGAATGTATATAAAATTCCAATCAATGGGTCATACAGCGGTGTTATAGGGTCCAGTTTCGTAATTTCTGCACCGAAACGTGCTAAAAACGCTGTGGAGTGAGGGCCAGCAATAACGTTAGTTAAATCTAGAACTTTAACGCCTTTTAACCAGCCATCACCGCTAGCTTTATGTATTTCTTGACCGACAGGTCGTGGAGATTTGTCAAATTCAATTGCTTGCTGGAGGCGATTTAGCGCTGTCTCGAAGTCAACATCTTCACGAGAATTCGGTGTTAACATTGCGTCGGCTTCATTTTCAAACCAAACAATCGGGCCAGGCTGCATCATTTTGCCGAATTCTTTGTCTTCTACTTCGACAAACAGTCCTGACTCTTTGCTGTATTCACTGTTTACCCATTCTTGAGTTGTGCGGTGAGGAGCACCAGGGATCTGGCCTTCACCAAAAATAACACCCCATTCTTCAGAGGTTTTTTGTAAAAAGGCCTTTTTCATTTTTTTGGAAATTATATCCGCCCATTTTTTCGGTAGAGGGTAAACGCCAATAGATGTTTCGCCGTCCCACTCGCTGATAGGAGCGTGTAGATCCTTAACATCAGGCAGGCCTTCGGCAACCAATTCATCATAAATACCGAGAACTTTAAGTGCGCGTTTTGCATGGTTACGGTGAGAAGGGCAAACGCAATAGAACATGCGGCCGTCGGCACACGTATAAGTGCGAAAGAAAGGGTCTAAGTACTCTTGAAGTTCATCGTAACTTAGGTCCATTTCAATATTATTTTCTCTGCGGTGCTCAATTTCGAGTTCACGCATTGTTTTATAGCGCTCAGGAAGCTGATCAACTACATAGGAATTGTAAGACAGTCCTTCCATAAGAGCGGCTGCGATCGGCACTTCAATTTCATCACCACGGCCACTTTTTTCTCGTTCAAATAAAGCAAGTGCAACAGAGCTTGTTGCCAATGTAATTGCGTATGAGGACCCTAATGGAAGAGGAGAGAAACTAGGGTTAACGCCCATCAATACACGGTTGAATCCCATGTCTGTAAAGGCTCCACAGGTTGCTGTAACGATAGCTTCTGTCGCTTTCCAATCGCGACGTAACTCATCATTGCTTGCAAATCCAGGCATAGAAAGAGTAATCAATTCAGGACGTTGTTGACGCAGCTTAGTGAAATCAACACCCAGCTTTTGCATTTCGCCAGGACGGAAACCCTCAATCACAATGTCAGCATTAGAAATTAGCTCTAATGCCTGATTTAAGCCTGATGAGGTTTTCAAATCTAAGCTTAAAGACGATTTATTGCGATTTAAAACAGCGTTAGCGGGATGTTGCCAAGTTGGCCCATTAGGCGGATCTATATGTACAACGGTTGCACCTAGATCAGCTAAAACCATCGCGACGGCAGGTGCAGCAATTTGTTGTCCAAAATCTACAACACGAACGCCAGCTAGAGGTAATTGATTTTTTGTATTCATAACGCTTCAAGTCCTAATCAACCTAACTTCAGCTCATACGTAAACGATTAGTTGGCTGAAATTATTTATTTTTATACCGGTGAACCGGCTGCTTTTAGGTTTTGTGCGATATCGTTGGTATTTATATCTTTACTCAACGTAGTATCGAAGGCTGCATCTTAGGAGCGAATTTAAAAACGAACCAGCAATATAAAAATGGTCTGAGACATGATTTTTTTTATATCTAATTTGAAATAAATATGACTGAAAAATGATCCATAAAAATTAAGGGGTCTTAGATAGATTTTTTATTGCTTCTCAGTTCGGGATAGATTCATAACAATGATTTCTGCAACAACAATATGTAGAATTACCTTCCGTCTAAAAGTGTCACTTTTTTAGACTTCATAAGGTGTTTCTAATGAACACAATAAAAATAATAGCGAGAATGACTGCATGAATAATAAAATCAAGCTGAGTTCCATACTTATGGAGCGGTCACGACCGGTAGGTTTAATTGACATAGAAACAGATAATTATAATGAAACTATGAGGTTAACCCGATGAATCCGATGAATGACAAGTCTTATACTTTGCCAAAGACAGGGCTGTTTTCTGGCACACACCCTATATTAGCAGTTGGCTCAGCAGTGCTGATGGTTGCTTTTGTACTGTTTACTGTAATTAACCCCACATTAGCAAATTCGGTTTATAACGCTGCAAATGGTTACATATCGTCAAGCTTAGATTGGTATTACATTGGTCTAATTAGCTTTTTCTTAATGTTTGCTGTTTGGATTAGTTTTAGCCGATACGGAAATATCAGACTAGGTAAAGACACTGATCGCCCAGAGTTCAGTAATTATGCATGGTTCTCCATGCTTTTTAGTGCAGGCATTGGTATCGGTATCCTCTTCTGGAGTATCGCTGAACCAATCTACCACTTTCAAAGCAACCCGTTTATTGGTGAAGGTCAAGCGGGTACAGTAGAAGCTGCTCAAGTTGCGATGCGTATAGCTATCTTCCATTGGGGATTGCATGGCTGGGGGCTATTTGCGGTTATCGGTCTAGCATTGGCTTACTTCTCTTACAGAAAAGGTTTACCTCTTTCAATTCGTTCGAGTTTATACCCAATTTTTGGGGACCGTATTTACGGGCCAATCGGACATGCAGCTGATTTGCTAGCTGTATTTGGTACTGTATTTGGTATCGCTACATCTCTGGGTCTAGGTGCTCAGCAAATGAATGCAGGGCTTTCTTATCTGTTTGGGTTTGAGGTATCAACATCTAACCAAATTATTCTAATTGCTATCCTTTCTGTCATTGCTACGGGCTCCGTACTAACGGGTTTGAACAAAGGTATTAAGATTTTAAGTGAATGGAATATGCATTTGACCATTATTATCTTGGGCTTATTCATTATTTTTGGTCCAACGGTATATATTCTAGGTGCATTCTTCACTAACGTCGGCGACTACATTTTCCACGTTGTAGAGTTAGGTTTCTGGGTTGATCCTGATCCTGAAGGTCAATGGCAAGGTTGGTGGACTATCTTCTACTGGGGGTGGTGGATTGCTTGGGCTCCTTTCTGCGGTATTTTCATCGCTCGTATTTCTAAAGGTCGTACTATTCGTGAATTCGTGTTTGGTGTACTGATTGCTCCAACAGCGCTTGCCGCTTTCTGGATCTCTATTTTCGGTAATACTGCGATGTTCGTTGAATTGTTTGGTGCCGGTGGTATTACAGAAGCGGTAAACTCAGATACAACAATGGCTTTGTTTGCAACCATTGAAAGTATGAATGCAGGCGATTTTGTTACTATGGCGATCTCTGCACTATGTACAATTATGCTAGTAACGTATTTTGTTACTTCTGCAGACTCTGCAACATTGGTTATCTGTACTATAGTGTCCTTTGGTAATGAACATCCGCCAGCAAAATTCAGAGTATTCTGGGGTGCTGCTATTGGTGCAGTTGCTGCAGTACTTCTATACGCAGGTGGCTTAAAAGCATTGCAAACTGCTTCGATTGTGGCTGCATTACCATTTTCTTTTATCGTTTTGATGGCAGCCTACGGACTGGTTAAATCATTACGAGAAGAAGTGAAAGGTCAATCAACCGAAGACCTAACACCACTCACTGAGAATACTCAGTAACCGTTTAATATGAGAGCGGCTTAACAACACTATAATGTAAGCCGCTTACATATTTTTAAAACACGCTCTATCAGCTATTAGAAACGCTTAATGCTAGGAATAAAGTATGTCTACTCAAATCATTCTTCCGCGTATGTTACAGGTCGGCGAAAATGCAAGTCATGCCACTCCAACAGTTCTCGCAAGTCTTGGTTGCAGTCGTCCTCTTATAATTACTGACAAAATGATGGTGCAGCTAGGCTACGCCGCAAATGTCCAAGCAGTGCTTGCCGAACAAGGCATGCAGGCTGATATATTTGATGACACTGTACCTGAACCAACTGTTGCTTCTATTCAAGCAGGAGTGACAAAAATCTCAGAAGGTGATTACGACAGTATCATCGCATTGGGAGGCGGTAGCCCAATTGACAGTGCTAAAGCTATCAGTATTTTGGGTAAATTCGGTGGTGAAATGCGCGACTATAAGTTTCCGCGTGTTGTAACAGAATCTGGTTTGCCTATTGTCGCAATCCCTACGACTGCAGGTACTGGCTCTGAAGTTACAAAGGTAACCATCATTACTGATGAAACGACAGATGAAAAGATGCTTTGTATGGGCGTTGGCTTCATGCCAATTGCTGCGCTAGTTGACTTTAGTCTAACGCTATCTGTGCCGGCGAGAACGACTGCAGATACAGGTATTGACGCGCTAACGCACGCGATGGAAGCGTACGTAAGTAAAAAAGCAAGTCTATACAGTGATACGCAAGCCCTTGAAGCGATGCGTCTTATCGCTCCGAATTTACGTCGTGTTTACCATGATGGAGCAGATAAAGAAGCTCGCGAAGCGATGATGTTAGGTTCTACGCTTGCGGGAATCGCATTTTCAAATGCGTCTGTTGCTTTGGTACACGGTATGAGCCGTCCTATTGGTGCTGCATTCCATGTTCCTCATGGTTTATCCAATGCCATGCTTTTGCCTGCTGTTACCGAGTATTCAATTCCTGCGGCATCTGAGCGTTATGCTGATTGTGCGCGAGCGATGGGTGTGGCGTCTCAACAAGACAGTGACGAAGCTGCAAATGCTAAGTTAGTTGCTGAGCTTAAAGCGTTAAATGAAGAGCTGAAGGTTCCAACTCCTGAAGAGTTTGGTATCGATAAAGAACACTTCATGTCTCTTTTGGATACGATGGCAGAGCAAGCTTTAGCATCAGGTTCGCCTAATAACAATCCTCGTGTTCCAAGTGCTGAGGAAGTTATTGAGTTATACAAAGAGCTTTGGGCATAAATTATAAAATGGCGATATGAAACACACTTTTTAGATGTGTTATATCGTCAAACACTTTAAATATAAAACAAGAAAACGAGTGATATAAACCTATCATCTCCTTGAATTCTGATCTGAGGAAAACGAAATGAGCACAGTTGGACAACTTATTAACGGCGAAATTTTCATTGAAGGAACTCGTCAACAGGATGTGTACAATCCGTCAACAGGCGCGGTAACTAAGCAGGTAGACCTTGCTTCTAAAAAAACGGTTGAAGAAGCTATCACTGTAGCTCAAGCGGCTTACCCAGCGTGGCGAAATACTCCACCAATCAAACGTGCTCGTATCATGTTCAAGTTTAAAGCGTTGCTAGAAGAGCACGCTGACACTATCTGTAAAATGATTGGTGAAGAACACGGTAAAATCAGCCATGACGCTGCGGGTGAGTTGCAACGTGGTATTGAAAACGTTGAGTACGCATGTGGCGCTCCAGAGTTGCTAAAAGGCGAACACAGCAAAAATGTTGGTCCTAACATTGATTCTTGGAGTGAGTTCCAACCTCTAGGTGTTGTTGCCGGTATTACTCCATTTAACTTCCCAGCAATGGTGCCACTGTGGATGTTCCCTATGGCATTGGTATGCGGTAACTGTTTCATTCTTAAGCCGTCTGAACGTGATCCAAGCTCAACGCTTTTCATCGCTCAACTGTTGAAAGAAGCAGGCCTACCTGACGGCGTTATGAATGTTGTTAATGGTGATAAAGAAGCAGTTGATACATTGTTAAATGATGATCGTATCAAAGGGGTTAGCTTTGTTGGTTCAACGCCTATCGCTGAATACATTTACACGACAGCTAATGCTAATGGTAAGCGTTGCCAAGCTCTAGGTGGTGCGAAAAACCACGCTATCGTAATGCCTGATGCCGATATGGATAACGCTGTTAACCAATTAGTAGGTGCTGCATTTGGTTCATCCGGCGAACGTTGTATGGCTCTATCTGTCGCTGTTACAGTTGGCGATGCAGCAGGTGATGCTTTAATTGAGAAGATGCAAGCGGCTATGCAAGGCCTAAACGTTGGTCCATACTCTGATGCAAACAATGACTTTGGACCAGTAATCACTAAGGCTCACCAAGAAAAAGTTATTGGTTACATCGACAGTGCTGAGCAGCAAGGTTCAACCATTGTTGTTGATGGGCGTAATGCGAAAGTTGAAGGCTATGAAGATGGTTTCTTTGTTGGTGCAACGTTGATCGACAATGTAAACACTGATATGACAAGTTACAAAGAAGAGATCTTTGGTCCTGTTCTTCAAGTTGTTCGTGTTCAAACGATGCAAGAAGCGATGGATCTTATTGATGCTCACGAATACGGTAACGGTACTTGTATCTTTACACGTGACGGTGAAGCTGCTCGTTACTTCTCTGACAATATCCAAGTGGGTATGGTTGGTATCAACGTACCATTACCTGTACCTGTTGCTTACCATAGCTTTGGTGGGTGGAAGCGTTCATTATTTGGTGATCTGCATGCTTACGGTCCTGATGCAGTTCGTTTCTACACTAAACGTAAAACTGTGACTCAGCGTTGGCCTTCTGCTGGTATTCGTGAAGGCGTTGAGTTCTCAATGCCTACTATGAAGTAAAAGAGTTTAGCTAAGGACAGCAAAAATGTTAGCCTCTGAAAGCCATAGCCCTTATTAAGGGTTATGGCTTTATTTTATGTGAATTGTAAATTATAAATATAATGGTTAAAAAATTATAAAAATAAATATATGTAATACATGGCCATAAAAAGTCTATTAAGTTCAACTTCAGCTTATGTTTACTGAAATATGAAGTTTTGACACACCATTTAATAGCAAACATTGGAATATATGTTGAGATTACAAACATGAAGAAAAGACTGCCACCACTTAACTGGCTACGCTCCTTTGAAGCTTCTGCACGCCACCTCAATTTCACTCAAGCTGCTAATGAACTCAACCTTACACAAGCTGCAATTAGTCAACAGGTCAAAAGTCTAGAGTCGCAACTCGGTACAACTCTTTTTAAACGATTGCCGCGAGGGTTGGCATTAACCGATGCGGGTATGGCTTATATGCCTGCCATCCATGATTCCGTTGAAAGACTTACTGCTGTCACCGATGAATTATTCGGCCAAGGTCAGAGTCGGCAGGTTACAATCAGAGTTAGCTTAGTCTTTTTTACTACTTGGTTAGCACCCAAATTGCCGTTGTTTTATGAGCAACATCCGGATGTAAAAATTCGCTTCACAAGCAATATTTGGCAAGAGGAAAAGCAAAAGGACACCGACTTAGGCATTCGTTACGGTCAGGGAGTATGGCCTGACGTAAAAGCTGAGCGTTTAACTTGGGACGAACTGTTTCCTGTCTGCAGTCCCGATCTTTTAAGGGAATATGTTCAGACGACATCAGAACAAATGCTACCCTCACTAGAAGAAGTACTACCCAATCATACGTTGTTACATGTACTCGGTTACAAAGAGGGGTGGGGGTACTGGTTGAACCAAACGAGTACAGATTACACAGACAATGGTAAGGGTATTCAATTTGATACGTTAATTTCCGCATTAGAAATGGCAAAACTAGGCCAAGGTTTTGCTTTAGGTCGTACATCTGTTGTAAAAGACATGATTGAAAATGGTACTCTTATTGCACCTTTTGAAAAAACACTTGAGACTTCGGAAGCCTTTTTCTTAACCTACCCAACGCATCAATATCTTAGCCCAGGTGCAGAAGTTTTTAAGCAGTGGATTCTGGATGAATCACAAAAACAGAAAGCTCAAAAATTGATATAAAGCAAAATGATAGGTAAAAGCCAGCAGATTTTTGGCTTTTACCTACTGAGGCTTAAACAGTTCATTGGCAATATAATTTGTTCTTTTCCTCTCGTTATCTTGATGAACGTTGTCGTATCTATGCTCTGAATTCTATTCTTAAGTGCGATGCTCTTTGTTAAAATCGCTAAAGATACTTTTGATTATTTGGGGCGCCAGCAAGGCTTTTTATACAGGTTTTTTGTGTCCTGATCGTAAGTGGTTGTGGATTTAGGTTTTGGCTCAGAACTTTGAATTTTATACTTTTTTCGCCAAAAACTTTTACCGAGCGTTAAATGAATAGTTTCGAAATGTTGGCATGTCCCGTACAATACGATTTTTGTTGTATTTCTTCTAAGGCATCATGAGCTATCAAGTACTGGCACGTAAGTGGCGCCCGCAAACCTTCCTCGAAATGGCAGGGCAAGATCACGTCTTGCAGGCATTGGTCAATGCATTGCGTCAACAGCGTTTGCATCACGCCTATTTGTTCACTGGAACTCGCGGAGTAGGTAAAACAACCATCGCCCGCATTTTTGCGAAAAGTTTAAATTGTGAGACGAATGGCATCTCTCCGGAGCCTTGCGGCACTTGTTCTAGCTGTACTGAAATTGCTGAGGGTCGATTTGTTGATTTGATCGAAGTCGATGCGGCCTCTCGTACCAAAGTTGAAGATACGCGTGAGTTGCTTGAAAACGTACAATACGCGCCAACAAGAGGCCGATTTAAAGTGTACCTGATCGATGAGGTACACATGTTGTCGACGCACTCTTTCAATGCGCTTTTGAAAACGCTGGAAGAGCCACCCGAACACGTTAAGTTTCTGCTGGCGACGACAGACCCTCAAAAACTGCCTGTTACTATCTTATCTCGCTGTTTGCAGTTTAATCTTAAAAACATGTCAGCCCAGCGGGTCGTTGATTATTTGCACACTGTGTTGAATGCCGAAAACGTCGGTTATGATCAAGCCGCTCTCTGGCAAATTGGTCAGGCTGCAAACGGAAGTATGCGAGATGCGTTGAGTTTGACGGATCAAGCGATCGCATTTGGTGACGGCCAGATTACCGAGACAGGCGTAACGTCCATGCTTGGTCTGGTGAATCAAAGTCAGATTATTTCGTTGTTGGAAGTCGTTGCTGACAGAAATGCCGCACTGACGTTACAAAAGATCAATGAACTGGCTGACTATCAACCTGATTTTGCGGCGATTTGCGCGTCTTTACTCGATACCTTGCATCGCGTCGCGGTTGAACAGCAGGTGCCTGGTGTGCTTGTAGATCAACTCGGGGATTTAGAACGAATCCAGCACATTGCTAGAACCGTCATGCCGGAAGATGTTCAGGTAATGTACCAAAGCCTAATGGTAGGGCGTCGAGATCTTCATTTGGCTCACAGTCCCAAAGCCGGTTTTGAAATGTTGATGTTGCGTATGATTGCCTTTAGGCCGCAATTGGGTATGACAGTCAGTCACGATACGCCACCAACTGTCTCAGTATCCTCTTCACCAGCTTCGTCTACATCGCCTGTTTCAGAGCCATCCGTGTCTGCACCAGAGTCTGCATCACAGCCTACCGCGTCAATGGAGTCTACTGACTCGTCGGTGAGTCAGTACGGTGATGAGATAAACACAGGAGCGGTTCCGCCAAAAAAGCCGGAAGCGCAACCAAATGATTCTACGTTAGCTAATACCGTTTCGACTCAACAGCCAGTTGATAGCGCTGAAGTGGTTGTTAGCACAGATGCTGCGCCTAGCTATGAAACGACCGCGAGTAAAATCAGCATTGCTAACGAAACGGCTGCCGTAGCGATTAAAGCTGACGTGGCGGAAGAAGTAGAAAACGAAGTCGAAAAAGAAAAACGCCTACAAAGAAATGTGGCGGAAAAAAGCGTTGTAGAAGAGCGCATCGCAGAAAATAAAGAGCTTGATCATCAAGATACGCCACCGTGGGAAGAAAGTGTCGCGTCGGCACAGGTTGATGTCGCAACCGAAAGCGCGCCTTCACTAAATGAATCTGCGCACGCTGAGTCAAATATTCCAGCACCTCAAGAAGAACATACATATACTGAAGACGTCCCAGCAGTCTCCGATAACGCGTCTGCGGCGGTAAATGCCACAGACTCTGTGAAAGAGCATGATGGCGCGGCTCGAATGCGAGAAGTGAGTGAGCTTTTGTCACAGGCTCCTGTCGAAGAGCCCGATGACGAGGATGAAGACGAAGCGGAAGAACGTGCCATTGCTGAAACGGTTGATCCGTTTAATCCAGCGGCCGATTTGGTCGATAATATTGGTGTCTCCGACTCGCATAACGCTGATCAAGAAGAAAGCGCATCGGCGGAACAAAACAGTCAGCAAAAAACATCCAAAGTGGATTCAGTCACGCAACCTGCGCTTGGAATGCCACTACCGTCTATTGCTCACTTTAGTGAGACGACGATGCAAATTTGGTGGTTGATTGCACCAAGGTTGCCACTGACTGGATTGGTGTACAATATTGCAATGAATTCCTCTTTGATTTCGGCATCGGAACAAGGATTGCGTTTGCAAGTGCCGTTGGAATACGGGCACATGCTCAATCAAAGTCGATACGAACAAATACAATCTTCTCTGTCTGACTTTTTTAATATGCCCGTGCCGCTCATCATTGATACGGTGGAAGAGGTAGAAGGTGTAACAGCGGAAGAATTTGCTGCGAGTAAACGAGCAGAAGCGCTCCAAGCTGCAATAAATCATTTAAACAGCCACCCCGTCGTGCAAGCAATAAGCAATGCCTTTGGGGGGCAATTAATCTACGACACAGTAAAAGTAAAAGCTTAATTGGAGAAAAACACTATGTTTAAAGGTGGAATGGGCAACATGATGCGTCAAGCGCAGAAAATGCAGGAGAACATCCAAAAGGCCCAAGACGAAATGGCAAACATGGAAGTAGAAGGTCAGGCGGGTGCTGGTCTTGTTAAGGTTGTTATGACAGGTCGTCACGATGTTAAACGTGTTTCTATCGATGATTCTTTGATGGAAGACGATAAAGAGATGTTGGAAGATTTGGTTGCTGCTGCACTAAACGACGCAGTACGTAATATTGAATCGACTCAGAAAGCAAAAATGGACGCAGCGACGGAAGGCATGTCTCTTCCACCAGGCTTCAAAATGCCGTTCTAGGATACGACTTTGTTTAGTCCTCTTATCAAAGAACTGATGGAATCGCTTAGGTGCCTACCCGGAGTAGGCCCTAAATCTGCTCAAAAAATGGCGCTCTATTTGTTAGAGCGCGACAGTCAAGGAGCAGATAGATTAGCCAATGCACTTCGCGACGCGCTGGACAAAGTCGGGCGCTGCGCAACCTGTCGAACATTGACCGAAGATACAGAATGCTCTATCTGTCTGGATCAAGCACGCGATGGCACTAGGTTGTGTATTGTCGAAACGCCAGCAGATGTTATCGCAATGGAAAATGCTGGCTCATTCGATGGTCGATATTTTGTTTTATTAGGTCACTTGTCTCCAATAGATGGGATAGGGCCTGAAGAGCTTGGTTTAGATCGACTGGAAAATTTAGTCCGTAACACGGACGTTGAGGAAGTCATTATAGCGACGAACTCAACAATAGAAGGTGAAGCAACGAGCCACTACATCTCTGAGTTGCTGAAACCATTAAATATTGAACTAAGCCGCCTTGCTCAGGGAGTGCCAATGGGTGGTGAGCTGGAATATGTCGATGGCAATACATTGGCACTGGCGTTGAAAGGGCGAAAGAAACTTTAGTATGACAATAGTAGATCAGAGTTATGACATTGTTTGGGTGGAGACCGACGCCGAGTTGGCCTCTTGGTGTGAGTACTGGTCTACTCTGAATGTCATTGCCGTTGATACCGAGTTTTTACGCCGCACAACGTATTATCCGATAACGGGGTTAATACAAATAAGTGAAGGCGAAAAAGCGGTATTAATTGACCCTCAAACCATTACCGAATGGGCGCCATTAAAAGACTTAATGGTTAACCTTGATGTTATGAAGGTATTCCATGCCTGTTCTGAAGACCTTGATGTGTTTGATCGTCTTCTTGGCGTATTGCCAACGCCTTTTTACGATACTCAGATAGGTGAGGCGTACGCAAACGGCCAATGGTCGGTCAGTTACGTTAAGTTAATACAAGCGTATCTCAGTATTGAAGTCGCAAAAGACGAAACGCGTTCTGATTGGACCGTGCGTCCTTTGACGGAGGCGCAAAAACGTTACGCGGCTTTAGATGTGGTTTATTTGGCGAAGGTGTACCCTCAACAGATTGAAATGCTACAAAAGAAAAATATGTTGGATTGGGCGCTTGAAGATTGCGACACGTTAAAGTGGCAATACATGCAAAACGGCGATCCAGAGCAGAACTGGAGCAATGTTAAAGCGGCGTGGAGACTGAGTCCAAAGAGTTTAACCTTGCTTCGAATGTTGTTTATATGGCGTGAAGAACAAGCAAAATCAGAGGATGTGCCCAAGGGGCAGGTGCTCAAAGATCGCAGCTTGTGGGCCATCGCTAAATTTATGCCAGATCACCACAAAGCGATCTCTAAAACCGAAGATCTGACGGGTAAGCAGCACCGATTGTATGGCGATACTATTTTAGAGAAAGTAAAAGTGATTAAGTCGCTATCGGAAGATGAATATCAACTCATGCTACCGATGCCCTTACCATCGCAGGCTGGTGAGCTGTCAAAATCCATCAAGAGTTATATAAGAAAGCGTTCCGAAGAGTTGGGTGTTGCGCCAGAAGCGGTCATGAAACGGAAATTGTTAGACCCCATCGTCCGCCACTTATATGAGGGTGGTGAATTGGATTGGTCAAATCCAGCGATGGTAGGGTGGCGTAAAGACACGATAATTGAGCCAATTTTGAGCAATTTTGGTGAGCAATCCTCTAACTGATTAGTGAATTAAATATGAGCAGAATAATCATCGAAATATTTCGTTCTTCAAAAAAAGACGAAATGTATTTATATGTCGAAAAGTCAAAAGGATTGACGGAAATACCAGAAGCTTTGATGGAGCGCTTTGGCAAAGGCATCAGTGCAATGACGATGCTTCTCACAGAAGAGAGCAAGTTGGCACGTGCTGATGCGAGTGCAGTAATGAAAGCAATTCAAGAGCAAGGTTTTTATCTACAGTTGCCGCCAGTTCGCGATGACTATTTGCTGGATCTATATAAGACGCCAACGGAGGCGGCTTATTAATGATTGCTAAGCGTTACGAACCCTTTTGGAAGACAACCACGCTTGAGGACATGGAATCAGATCAATGGGAATCTATTTGTGACGGATGTGGCAAGTGCTGTCTTCAAAAGCTGCAAGACGATGAGACAGATGAGGTGTATTACACGGATTTGTCGTGTCATCAGCTTGATATTGCTAAATGCCAGTGCAAAGTGTACGAGACAAGAGAGCTGCTAGTGGAATCGTGTTTGACGCTGAAGGTAGAAGACATTCCAGAATTCCACTGGTTGCCTGATACATGCAGCTATCGTGTGCTGTCAGAGACGGGCGACTTGCCGAACTGGCACCCGTTGGTTGTTGGCGACGATAAAGAAATGCAACGCCAAGGGCTAAAAGTCTCTCATTACGCGGTAAGCGAATCCAAAGTGGACGAGGAAGACTGGGATACTCATATTATTCGCTGGGTTCATGGTATGCCTGAATCCTACGATCCTTTTTAAATTCGTGGCATCATGCGAGAAAAGCGTTAACTCAGATACACTAACCTAATAACCCAATGGGAGAAGCTTTCGCTATATTGTAGTGAAAGCCTCATACGCAAGGAGTAGAGAGTGATTCTTAGAATGCAATCTTTGTTATGTGGAGCATTACTTCTCGTATGTTCTATTGTATTTCCCAAAGCGTTTGCTGACACACAATTTCGTATTATTGTTGACGCGTCAGGCAGTATGGTTATTAGTGACCCTGATAAGCTTACATCCGAAGCGCTAAAACTGATATCCAATCTCGCGCCTGAAGAGCATGCCACGTTAGGCGTTTGGCTATTCGGAGAAGAGCCTCGTGTACTTCTACCGGAAGCGCCAATCAATAAAGAAACCAAAGCAAAGCTCGCCAGTTACGTTGACAACTATGTCACGCAAGACCTCAAAACCGATCTAGAATCCATTATTGAACTGCTTCTAAAAACACCTGATACACCCTCACTAAGCGATGGTTTTGACCGTCATTGGATATTGGTGACGGATGGTATGGTGGACGTGAGTCTGGACAAAGACGTTAACGAAGCCTCTCGTCGTAGGATTATGACGACGTTAACGGAAGCGTTGGAAAAGCGCGGTATTCATTTGCACACTGTCTCAATGACGGGCTATACAGATGAAGACATGCTTAAGCAGCTTGCGGTGAAGACCAATGCTTCTCATACGGAAGTGGCATCACCAGAAGAGTTGTTAGATACGTTTGATCGTATTTTTGCTCAAGCAGATCCAGCTGAAGAGTTACCATTTGAAGGGAATACGTTCTTTATCGATCCATCGATAGATGAGGTCACGCTGCTAGTTTTTCATGAAAGCTCAAACGTTACGCCTCAGTTATTGAAGCCCAATGCTGTGAATGTTCCGCTTGTGTCAAATGGGTCGGTTGCAGTGTCACGTACGCCTTATTACACGTTGGTTACGATTACCTCACCAGAAAGCGGGACTTGGGAAATCAAAAATGTTGATATCGAGAGAAGCTCGATTCGCATCATTACGTCTTTGAATGCGCAAGCAACAAAGATCTCGCCCGTTGTTTTTGTTAATGAGCCTGTTTTTTCAACGGTGGGATTGTTTGAAAGTAATAACCTAATTAAAGATCCGAAAGTATTGGATCTTATGGACGTTACTCAAGAGTTATCGTTAATCACGGGCGACAGTCGTCAAATTTTAGAAAAACAGCCAATGATTCAGGCTGCGAGTCAGTTTAAAAACAAGGTTGAAAAACTGACAACTGAAGGCAACTACTCGATAGCGAGCAAGGTTGATGGACAAACCTTCACCCGTAAATTAACACAGTATTTTTCAGTCTTCCCAGCGATTAAGTTCGAGTCGGCGAATAGAGGGGAGAATTTCGTTGCTTTTAGTGCGACACCAACGAATTTACGATTAAACACGCTTCGCAGTAACGTTAAGCTTGAGTTGGCTTATAAAAACGGAACGACGGAAGTGCAAGAAATGCCGTTCGTTGGTCAAGGATATTGGGAGAAAGTGTTCCCCATCGACCCTGAAAGCGTGATTAGGGCTAAAGCGAAACTGATTGGTATTACGCAAACGGGTATACGTTTTGAGTACGAATCCGAGCCTTGGACTGTTGAACGTAAAGCAGCGGGTGACGTAACGCTTTCAAAAGGCGATCAAGTGCTTTCAACAGAGGCGCTCACCGCTTTAGCGACGACAAATAGAGAGGTTATGCCAGTTGTTGTAGCACCACAAATTACCATCGTGGCAGAAGAAGACGTCGAAACTGAACCTGACGTTACTGAAGCGGCTGAAACGGACGCTAACGCAGAACCAGAAGTCGCAGACTCATTGCCTGAAACACCGCCAGAAGAAGTCGCGACGTTTGGTATGGGAGATTGGTTATTGTATGGCGGGTTGAACTTGTTGGCTGTCATACTGATTGGCGGAGGTTACTTTGTTTACCGCCGTATTAAACGTAATAAGCAAAATACAGAAGAGATTGAAGTAGAAGACGATGTGTGAGTTATTGGGCATGAGTGCCAATGTGCCAACCGATATATGTTTTAGCTTTTCGGGTTTGAGAGCAAGAGGTGGTCGCACTGGCCCGCATAAGGACGGATGGGGAATGGCCATGTATCGCGACCGTCAGGTGTGGTCGATTCATGATCCTAGGCCCAGTGCGGATTCCGATATGGCGGAAGTCATGAGTCAAACGTCTTTAAAATGTGACATCGTTATTAGCCATATCAGACAAGCCAACGTTGGTAACGTTTGCCTGCCTAATACGCATCCTTTTAGTCGTATGTTATGGGGTGAAACCTGGGTGTATGCGCATAATGGGCAACTTGAAGGGTCAGATAAGCTCGCGTTAGACCACTATCATCCGATTGGCTCGACGGATTCCGAACGAGCGTTTTGTTGGATCTTGGGGCGGCTGGCCGCTCGTTATGGAGATCAGCGCCCGAGCTTAGAGGTGTTATCCAGCTTTTTGTATGAGCTTACCAGCGGCCTCAAGCAAAAGGGTGTGTTTAACATGATGCTGTCTGATGGTGATTCTCTTTTTTGTTACTGCACAACAAAGCTTCATTGGATAACACGCAGGGCGCCCTTTAAGAAAGCGACGTTGTCCGATGAGGACGTCAGCGTAGACTTTAAAGAAGTCACAACCGACAAAGACGTCGTAACGGTCATCGCGACGCAACCCCTTACGGAAGACGAAGTCTGGAATCAGATGGAAGAAGGGGGGTTGTGTGTATTCAATGCCGGAGAAGTGGTGTTTAAGCGAAATACTGTCTAATGTTCGATCTATTCGCTTTGTTTAAACGCGCCCGTCTAGTTTAAACAAAAGGCGTTTTTTATGACTCAAAAACGCCTTTTATGATTCATGTCCTTTAGTCTTCGTAGCCGAATAACTGTCTCTCCAGCAAATCAACCAAAGTATGAATAACCGTAATTTGGCATTCCTGTACTCGCGCTGTTCCGGTTAGATTGATCTTAATTTCAGTATCATCCCGAGAGGTTAAAGACGAAACATTCTTCGCATCAGGGGTGGTCAAAGCAATAATTGCGATCTTACGCTCGTGAGCTGCTTGAATCGCTTGAATAATCGGAGACGTATTTCCTTTGTTCGCAATAACAAACAGCACATCTCCAGGGTTCCCAAGCGCTGTAATCTGCTTGGAAAACACATCGTGATAACTGTCATTATGCGTGATCGATAAGATCGTAGGTGCATCAGCGTTCAGCGAAAATGCTGGCAGTCCTGGGCGCTCCCTGTCCATTCGATCGGATAGGAGCGTGCTAAAGTACTGCGACAAATGGGCGCTGGTGCCGTTGCCGATACAAATGACTTTACCACCTGAAGCAATGCTGCCAAATAGCACTTTAGCAGCATGTTCTATATAAGGAGGTAAGCTCTCAAGAGCTTGCTGTTGTGCTTCAAAGCTCTGTGCGAATTGAGTGTAAATTGCTTCTTGAAGATCCATACTACTAAATGATTGCCTTAAGCCAGTTTAAACTTGTTTCATCTATAATTTTGTCGAACGTAACGGCGTCAAAACGTACTGGACTGTGCTCATGTTTATGTCGCTTGATCCAATATTGCGCGGTTAACAGTATCTTTGAAAGTTTCGACGGGGTGATGCTTTCAACGGCCTTACCCCGAGTGTGGTTTTTCCTGAATTTTACTTCAACAAAAACGACCACTTCGCCTTCCTTGCAAATAATGTCTATCTCACCATAGCGGCTATGAAAATTTCTGTCTATGACGGTTAAGCCATTGCGTTCCAGAAACTCGGCAGCTAAGTGCTCTGCCACTTTACCACTTGTGGAGTGCTTTTTACTGAGTTTCTTCTCCTTGAAACTTGAAAGCAGTTTGAGCATCTACGATTTTCCCTTTTCTGTAGGTGACAATATTTGGACGACGGTGAAAAACACCTTGCTCATCCAATGTGATAATGCCTGTTTTCGCTGACAGTCTTGCATTAGCAAGCTGTTCGAAAACAGGGTAGCGATTCGCAAGAAGTAGGGCATCCGATCCCATCGCCTTCAAGCGTAAAATAAGGTTGGAGTCTGTTGAACCCGTGTCGTTGGTTTCTACCAACAGCTCTGGAATTTCAGTAAATAATATTCTTTCGATGTCTTCTTTTTTGGCCAGCTTATAGGGTGGTGTGTCGTTGAGTGAATTTGTCGACAACAATGGAATATGATCAGCAAAGTAGAAATCGACCAGTGGACGAATTTGCTTGGCATCGGTTATTTTTCCAACGAAGAAGATGTAATCAAGGTCTTCACGTGCACGAGAGATACTTTCAATCGGTTCGCCTATCCATTTAGAAACCATCTTCTGCCTTTTTTCGCTTTCATCAACCAGAAGTATTTTCTTGATGGCGTTTTGTCGTCCACGGGGCGTGTCTTCATAGCTTAGGTTCATCGCAACGGGCACGGCCGCTTCTTCGGCGACGGCATTGAATTCGTCGCCTTGGCGCAGAGCCCAAGTAGCTTGTGTGGTTAAGATAGCCGCTTTCTCGGCCCCTGCTTGTTTCGCCACATTAATTAGCTCGCTGATGTCGTCTGCAACGTTCAGGGAGAAGTAAAAAAGGTTGTCTCTTGATTGGTTGTTTTCAAGACGATTGAGCGTAATCGTAGGAATACTTAAGTAGGTATTCGCCAGTCTTGCAACATTGCTTTTTCTCAATGGCCCAATGACAACGTCAGGCGTATCGCTTGTCGCATCCAAATACGCTTGTTCAACATGTTCGTATTGGTCTGTATCGATGACCTTTATTTTCGGGCGAAGTCCCGTCGTTGCGTAGTATGTTTTTAAAAAGCCTTCTAATATCGCATCTGATGCAGGTTTAAGCTCGTTGCTCATAGGCAGCATTAGCGCAATGGATGTCGGGATAAGGTCACCGAGAGAGGCAATAAGTTGAAAATCAATCGGCGGATTGATCGACGCAGGATGAGATGGGTGGCTTGTTCGCCATTGACTAAATGCGTTGAGTTGCTGCTCTAATGTTAAAGACTGGTCGCGCAATAGTGAGCTGACGTCTAACCAACCACGCAAAATAATATTGTTGTCGTTACGAAGGTAATCTAGCTCAACATTGGTTAAGTTCTGAGCCGCCAACCAAAGTTTTGATTGATTGTCTGCTCTTTGATCTGGCGGTAATGTAAGTGAAAGCTTAAGACGTTCTTTTAACGTCGCGGGCCAGTTTTCTAGCGCTTCAAGCACCAATGCACGTTGCAAACCAAGTTGATTTTCGGATGCGGGTGTTTGCGCGATAGGCAAGCGTTTTGCGCGTGACAAGGCGGACAACGCGTCCAGAGGCTTCTGTAACTCTGCATTGGCTTGTGCTAACAGTAAATATCCTTGAAATTGAACCGAGCTAGAAAAAGGCGTGACCTTTTCGTTTAAGATACTTGCTGCGGATTCCCATTCCTCAACAGCCATCATTTCCTTCGCCGCGTGGAAATAGAGAAGTATTGATTGTTCAATGCTTTCTGCGTTTTGGGCACGCCATAAAGCAAATTCTACCGGATCTGTGGGTGCTGTTTCCTCAACGATCAGTGGAATCTCAGGTTGAGAACCTGCCGCCGACGCCGTGTCTTCGTTTGTTTCGATCGATCCGCACCCAACAAGCAACAAAGTGAATGTAGATAGTGCTATGATACGCGAATGAAGAGATCTCATAAGCTCAATACTTCAGTTGTTTCAAAGAGGTAACATGGTAACACAGACCACGCCTGATGTGAGAGGAAGCTTTTACATCGTAGCGACACCAATCGGCAATTTAGACGATATTAGCGCCCGCGCTCTTAAGGTGTTAGAAAACTCGGACTTCATTGCGGCAGAAGATACCCGCCATAGCAAAAAGCTCCTAAATCATTTCGGAATTGAAACGAGGCTTTTTTCAGTTCACGACCATAACGAACGCGACAAAGTTGATTACATTAAAAGCCTACTGGACGATGGCAAAAACATCGCGCTGGTCTCAGATGCTGGCACACCGTTGATCTCAGACCCCGGCTATCACGTTGTTAATGGTTTAAGAGACGACGGTTATAACGTGGTCCCCGTCCCCGGCCCTAGTGCGTTAATCACCGCGTTGTGTGCGTCAGGTTTACCGACTGACCAATTTTCGTTTCTTGGTTTTTTACCCGCGAAATCCAAAGCTCGAAAAGACATTGTATCGAACTGGGTTAACGTACCTGGTACCGTTGTATTCTACGAGTCGACGCACCGTATTATTGACTCGGTCAAAGACATCAATGAAGTGCACGGCAACCAAGTAACCTTGTCTTTAGCGCGTGAACTGACGAAAACGTTTGAGACCTTTTTACACGGTACGCCAGCAACCATCCTTGATATGTTCGCTGAGGATTCCAATCAAACCCGTGGTGAATTCGTTGTCATGGCATCTTTGAAAAAAGACGATGTCGATGAAGAGGAAGCGAAAGCCAACGAGATGCTGGATTTACTGCTTCCCGAAGTATCTGTTAAAAAAGCGTCTGAAATTGTCGCTAAATTCCTCGATTTAAAGAAAAATCAAGTTTATAAGCTTGCTTTGGAAAAGAGCAAAAACGACTAGTATTGATCTACTTTTAGCGCTAAGAGTCGGCTGTATGTGTCTAAGTACGACGTCTGCTTTAAACCGCTTTAATTTGCTCCCTGACTTAAAGGGGAGGGAATAAATGCTGCTTGCTCCTCCCCCTTGCTTAAGGGGGAGGTTGGGAGGGGCTTATCTACTAAATACCCCAGTTAAACCTGACTCGCAACTTGCTCCTCCCCCTTGTTTAAGGGGGAGGTTGGGAGGGGGTCTTGTCTACTAAATCCCCCAGTTAAACCTGACTCGCAACTTGCTCCTCCCCTTTGTTTAAGGGGGAGGTTGGGAGGGGGTCTTACCTACTAAATACCCCCAGTTAAACCGACTCACCCGCTGCAAAAAGCGTCGCATCGATTATGTGCTCATTACCCACTTCAACTTGATAAGCGTAGGCCAATAACATAGCTTCCCGCTCGATCCAGCGGTCAAACTGTTGCGTTGATAGACCTAAAGCAAGCATCTTCTGGCTGACTTTCCCGAAGTCAATTTGCCCATCTTCGTCCACACAACCCCACTTAGTAACGACTTTGTGAAAGGCGGGGCGGACCCACGGCTTAAATTCAATGCCAATCGCTTCAGCGTGCTCCAACGCGCGTGCGCGAAGTGTTGCGTCGAATTTAGCCAACGGGTCGTCAGTATCAATACTGTCAGAGCGGTTTTCAGGCAGATCCACCTCGATACGTGTTGCTCGAGTAGGGGAGACATCGTTAATCAGAGTTTGCCAAGCGTCATTTTCCTGAAGTGTATAATCTACTTTCTTAGGAGCAAGATGAGCAAGGTCAATATCCGCCGCTAAACGAATCAACTGCTCAGCGTCCTGTTCCTTTAATGAGACAGCTTCATTTTTTAAGAAGGACTCTAATAACGTTAATGTGCGGGAATCCAACAGCGTATTTGCAAACGTAATCAAAGCCGCGTGATTACGCTCTGGATACCAAAGGCTTTTTAGGTGAGTTTCAATAGCTTGAGCGTGTTCTTCGGTCAGAATGCCATTGTTTTTAGCACAAGTTAGGTCATGGCGTAAATCGGCCATCGCGCGTGATATCGGCATAAACCCAAGCTCAGCTGGGCCGTGAGTCAACGCAACTTCATCATCGTCTTCGAACGTTAGGCTGGCGTAATTTTCAAAAATGTCACCGACACCCACCATACCAAATGGCACTAACTCAGCTGCACGCAATGCTCCCATGCTGGAGCTACCGTAAACATGTATGCCGTTAGACATGGCATACAAGACTTCCTTATGCCACACCGCAGGAACACTTTCGAAAAAGCCGTCAATTAGTAAGATAACCTGAGGTTTATCCCGCGTTGCAAGGTAAACATCGCCTTGCTTCGCAGGAGGGCGGACATCCGCTTCAGGCAAGGTTTCGAGAATTTTTTCTTTACGAATTGAAGGGCCTGCAAACACAATCATATTCGAACTCATTACAAAGACTCCTTAACCGCTTTAACGTTTGCTTGGAACGCCAATGCACGTTTACCGAACTTATACCCAGGCACATCGTGAATGCCTTCTAACCCAGGCGAAATAACCTTAACGACCGGAATATCAAACTCCGTCTTCGTTAAATCAATAAACAGCGGGCAAGGTAACCCCTGAGCAGCAAGCTTGGCTATCTGAAGTTCTAAATCTTCTTCAATCGTATCGAATATCCAACTATCAATTTTGTTAAAATCCACGAAAGAGGGCGTTTCCATCAACTCTTTGCGAATGCGTCTTTGGTATTCCATTTGTTGACGTGTTTCATAGATCTTGATGCTTGCATCGTCGCGCGAGCCTGAAATAAGTGTTAACCGCGCTTGAACGGCTTCCGTGATCGCTCGCATAATCGCAACATGTTTGTCTACATGCGTACCGGAACCCGACATAGAATACAGAGGGCGGTATTGGCTTTCGGTTTTATTGATAATAGTGCAAACAAACGTCGCAATGCCGATGTCCGAGGTGGCATCCCAAACACTCACAGCCACATCCGCTTCTTCCAATTTATTAAGCAAGCCGCCTATGGTGGGGTCGGTAATGGTCGATAAATCCACCTTTCGTTTACCTTGCTCCTCTGACGATAGAAAAGACCACAAGGTCATCGCATCCCGTTCGATCAACTCGCACAAAGCGTGGCTTGCTGCTTCATTAACGGTATTACCCGATGCAAGACCATTGGTACTTAACTGAAAACACCCGCTACCTTGAGGCAGTGGAAGGGTAAAGTCACAATGCGCAAGGTCATAAGGGACATAATACGAATGCTCTCGGTTTAAATCTTGCGCTTCAATCCAAAGACGGCGTTCATCAGGGTTAAAAGGTTTCACATCCATTTTAGGTAAGGTGTCTAAATCGACAACAACATGGTTTTCTTTTAACGCATTAAATGAGCAAAAACGCGTAGGTAGATCAATGTTCTCCGCATGCCAGGTCTCAATCGCCTCCATCGCCGCCGACGCCTTCGCCGCATCAACAGAAACGCCCTTGCCTTGAGAGACCGAAATCGCCTTCGCATTGGGGCGACAAGCCGTAATAACCGGCACACCAATATCATCTAACCCCGTGACATCAGCTAAACGAGTAATCCCCATTTTCAACAACAACGGCGTGATCTTCTCCAGAGTTTCCTTCGGCGAAACCGTTCGGTGCGTCCCCGTCGTATAAGCTTTAACCTGCTGTGTTTCCAAAACATCTCCTTATCGTAAAAGTTGCTAAACAGACCGTAATTCGGGACACGCTTAGAGTCAAGGTGATTCGCTCCATCGTACTAATACTCATATCGACAAAAGCGTAGGTCGGGCGAGTTTCGAAGAAACGACTCCCGACGTTGAAATGGTCGGGTGTATAACGCCTCATGCCAATTCTACATTGCAATGTCGGGAGACGGTTTTCTCTTCGGGTCAATACCTTTCCCGACCTACGTATTGTGATCTACTTTGTTTACCCTTTAAAAGTCCGCAAATTAGCAACGTAGCAAGTTAAGCACGCCATCGCCAAAGGAGATCCTTCCAAATCCATCGGACTCAACGCCGTCGCTTGCACACCCGTTTCTCCATAGTAGGTCTCTAAATGCTTGGTCGTAAAATCCACATTCGGCTCTAAGCCCTCATGCCCATCGGCCAATTTACCCAACAACTCTGCGGAGTATTCCCACTTGTCTAACTCTTCGGCGGTGATGTAGGCCACTGAGTAGCTGTAGAATTGGTTTATAGAGCGGGTTTTGTTTGGATGGTTGAAGAAGGCGAGGTAGAGGTGGTCTTGCTCTGGCGTTTCTTTTAGTTGATGTTGAAACGCCTCTGGCACCAACTGATAGCCTGAGTCCGATCTTGGTAAATCGGTAACGGCTTGATCTGCGGGGTAATTCGGTTCTTCCCCGATAAATATCATGCTTAAGCGATCCATCGACATGCGGCGAAGGTCGAGGAAGTAACCGGCTTGAGGCGTTACGTCTGATTGTTTCGGGTGTACTTTGGGTTCACCTTCGTCTGTTTGCAGGTTCCAGTCAATGACCTTGGTGACCGTTGGCCCAGCAAGGTTAAATGGGTATGAGCCGTCTTTGTTTAGAAAGAAACGCTGTGCATCGCCGTTTACCTCAACCGACTCAATGATTCGGCTTAGGTCAGAGTAGACACTGTATGGGAGGTAGGCGATCTTTCCGTTTGGACGCATGATAAACACATCTTGAATCGATTCTTCGTTGAACTCGTATGGACAATTTGACATAGCTAGTTCCTTGATATTCCTTCATTGATTAAAAACGCATTAATACTCATATCAACAAAAGCGTAGGTCGGGCGAGTTTCGAAGAAACGACTCCCGACGTTGAAATGGTCGAGTGTATAACGCCTCATGCCAATTCTACATTGCAATGTCGGGAGACGGTTTCCCCTTCGGGTCAATACCTTTCCCGACCTACGTATTGTGATTTACTTTGTTTACCCTTTAAAAGTTCGTATATTCGCAATATAGCAAGCCAACAGACATTGTGATGGAAAGGCACTCCCTTTGGTGTCCATCGGACTCAACGCCGTTGCTTGCACACCCGTTTCGCCGTAGTAGGTCTCTAAATGCTTGGTTGTGAAATCAACATTCGGCTCCAAGCCCTCATGCCCATCTGCCAATTTGCCCAACAACTCTGCGGAGTATTCCCACTGAGTCAGCTCGTCGGCGGTGATGTAGGCCACGGAGTAGCTGTAGAATTGGTTAATAGAGCGGGTTTTGTTGGGGTGGTTGAAGAAGGCGAGGTAGAGGTGGTCTTGTTCTGGCGTTTCTTTTAGTTGATGTTGAAACGCTTCTGGCACCAACTGATAACCCGAGTCTGATCTAGGTAAATCGGTGACGGCTTGGTCGGCTGGGTAGTTTGGCTCTTCCCCAATAAAGATCATGCTTAACCGATCTATCGACATACGGCGAAGATCGAGGAAGTAACCCGCTTGAGGTCGTATATCTGATTGCTTAGGGTGTACTTTTGGTTCACCATTTTCTGTTTGCAGGTTCCAGTCAATGACCTTGGTAACCGCTGGCCCCGCAAGGTTAAAAGGATACGAACCGTCTTCGTTTAAAAAGAAACGCTGTGCGTCGCCGTTTACCTCAACCGATTCGATAACGCGACTTGGATCGGAATAAAAACTGTATGGCAAGTAAGCGATCTTCCCGTTTGGACGCATGATAAACACGTCTTGAATTGACTCTTCGTTGAACTCGTATGGATAATTTGACATAGCTAGCTCCTTGGTATTCCTTCATTGATTAAAAACGCATTAATACTTATATCGACAAAAGCGTAGGTCGGGCGAGTTTCGAAGAAACGACTCCCGACGTTGAAATGGTCGGGTGTATAACGCCTCACGCCAATTCTACATTGCAATGTCGGGAGACGGTTTCCCCTTCGGGTCAATACCTTTCCCGACCTACATATTGTGATCTACTTTGTTTTCGCTCAAATACTGTTTAATGGCTGCCAATAGCTTCATACCATTAGGGCTACCAAGTCCCACACACGGGTTCCACTTGTGTCCGCTTGGATAACCATTTTCGCCTTCAATTTTAGAGTTGAATACGTCGCTGCCGATGTGTTGGTAAAGTAGGGCGTTGATGTCGCCAAAGGGGTTTTTAAGTTCAGTTTTGATGCGAGCGATTAGGGCGGTGAGTATTGGTGCGGATGTGCTGGTACCCCATGCTTTGGCGAGTTTTCCGTCGCGCATTACGGCGCTTGGGTATTCTATACTGGCATTGGCAGATAGGTCGGGCGTTGCGATATTGTGAGTGCCAATCTCAGGGTGACAATGGTTGTAATGACTTAGCGCTTCTGTTTGGAATTCGGGAGCGGGGGTCATTAAGCTAAAGCCGCCGCCAGAGGAAAAGGGCGCTTCATTCCAAACGGTTTCGATGCCGCTGGGAGTGAGCGCTGTGCCGCCACAAGCGATGACGTTGGGGAACCCTGCTGGAAGGTTGATGCCGGGGACGCGTCGTTTGGCGGTGGTGCCACTTTGGAAGATGCCTTCATCGCCGGATGCGGCAAGCAGAGTCACGCCGCGCTCACATAATTGATTGGCTTGTGAAAGCAGCGTTTCTTTTTCCTTTCGGGTTAGATATTTTTCACCGATGGCCCAGCATATATTAATAACGGATGGCGTGTTTTCCTTGTCATCAATAATGTCTTGGAAGGCGTCGCAAAAGTCTTTGCCATAGTACAAAACGATTTTTGCTTTCGGTGTTAGTCCAGCAATAAGTTGAATGTCCATATTGGTTTCAAGGTCAGCGAACTTCTTATTTTCTTCTGAAAGCACTGGCTCAGTGCCAACAATAGATACCTCAGGCATGTCGATATTGAAGTGTTTGCAATAGGCGTTTAATTCCTCTGGATTAAAAGCGCCTCCTAGTGTCATCACTCCAATGGTTTGACCTTCACCTAAGTTTTCTGGAAATTGATAGAAATCGGCGACGGCTTTAGGCGTATGATAATGCGATAAAGCTTGCTTCAAACGCTGTGATACAGAGTTGAGAAAAGGATTCTCTGATCCTGAGAAAGGCGTAGTAACCGACGTGTTAGGTGTGAACTGTTCCATGATCGTGACATCGTCCTTTTGAAGAGTGTGTCAATTCAGATAGTAAATTCACCATACCGTTCATGCTAAGTCAGTCTAAATTAAATCTGGATATGAGCTTTGCTAGGCTCATTGACAGAAATTATAGTATGGAGTGAGCTTAATGTTTAAATTAAGCTCACTCCATTGAGAAGCACTATTTAGGTATGAAAGTGCAAAATTAGCTTTCGCCGTTTTCAACGTCGATTAGCAGATAACGACATTTTGCTCCTTTTAAGCGAGCGTCTCTGTAAGGAGAATATTCATCTGAATTGTAAAACTCCTTTGCTTTTTCTCGTGACGGAAACTCAACGATGCCCATTAGCTGCGGTTTATCTGAGCCTTCGATCAAGTCTATTGTTTCAGTGGCCGTTACATAGCGACCTCCACATTTTAAAAGCATTGGAGTAACATTCTCGGAATATTTCTCCATCCAAGATGGATCGGTTACTGTTAGCTCTACTACTGCAAAAACAGACATAGTTACTCCATAGGAAATTGATTTTTATAGTGTCAGTGTTTTATTTTTTAATAAAAAAGTTTGTATTGTTGTGAATAGGTTACGAACACTATTTATATTCGCCGACTCTTATTACTCACTGTACAAAACTCATTTTTGCAACAGCATGCCACATCTCGACCATGCTGTTGCACATTTACATTATTTAAATGTTTCTAAGTTTGCTACATAACAGGCGGCAAATGCTAATGAAGTATTTACTTCTTGAGCCAAAGCGTCAGGAGAATAGCCAATATCTAGGGGATTAATCGATCCCGCTTGAACTCGAGTATCTCCATAGTATGCTTTTAGATGCTGTATAGAAACAGTATCAGTTTCGGATACTATATAGTTTTCGATATCGTCATGCGGAATGTATGCCACTTTGTAGCTATAACATTCTGAATCCGAACGAGTTTTGGTAGGTTCAGAAAAATACGCTATATATAGGTTGTTTTTTTGTGGAGTCTCTCTAAGTTGATATTTTTTTTCATTAGGGACTGGGATAAATAGATTGTCGGTTTTAGGTAGGTTTTGACTTGGAATCGGGGTGTCTGCTTCCGGACTATTATTTTCTAGCACATCTACCATGTTTACTCGATTCATTCCAAGCTTTCTTAGGTCTATAAAGTAACCTGTTTCTAAATTTTCACTATCTTCTAAGTTCCATTCTATAACTTTTGTTACCGCGGGGCTTAATAAATTTGAAGGATATACTCCTTCATAGTTCAAAAATACTCGTTTTATAAATTCACCATCTACGGATACAGATTCGACAACTCTATCTGGATTTTTATAATTATCTAGAGTTAAGTATGCAACTCTTTTATCTGGAAGGATGATGTATATATCATTCATTGATTCTAGTATGTCATTAAGAGTTTGTTGTTGATTTTCTATCATTTTTATATCCTTTTAAATTAGTTTGTGTTTTGATGTTACATTTTCTATTTTGTCTATTTCACTGAGGCCAATCTCCCCAAATGTAATGATCTCTCTTAGAGTTTTTACTATTTCTTCAGGTAATTTAGATTGTTTCTCTTTTAAGATTTCTTTCGCTAGATCTAGTTCTGTTAGCTGATTAGGATATACAATATCGCCATAGTATTTTTTCAATACGATAGCATGTAAATGTGATGTCCAAAGAAATGGGAATGCAATTTTTTCACCAATTTCATTCCATATGATCAAGCTTTCTTTTATGTTATGGCATGAATCACTATACTTTTTTTGCCTAAAGTAGCACCAAGATATATTCGCTAAAGATACTGCTCTATATTCCTCCATAGGTGAGGACTTAAGAACTAGTACAGCTTTTTCCGCATTAACTCTACATGAGTGGATATTCCCTGTTAAACGATAAGCAATCGATAGATATACTAAGCAACGAATAGTTAAGGTTTTATCACAGTTGCTCTCGGCTTGTTTTAGCGCGATTTCAAGGTTTTTGACTGCTTCCTTATATTCTTTACAGAGTATGAGGCTAAATCCTAAGCCAAACACGGTAGTTGCTAATGTTATCTTGCAATGCGACGACTTTGCATATTTAATTGCGTTTTTCGATGGGGCAATATAATCGTCGCAAGGAGCGTAAGATTTTATCCGGTATAAGAATTGAAGTTTGTTTAAATAGAAATGTGCAAGTTTTAAGTGGTTACCTAGACGGAATAGTTTATCTTCTAGGTCAATTAAAATAACGTGCATTTTTTCTGTGTCTACAAGCCAGTAATAGACATACACTTTGGCACTTTTTATCTCCAACCAAACCTGCCACCAGTTGCTTTTATCTGGCTCCTCGGAGTGCGGTGCTTTCTCAAGTACTGCTAAAGCCTGTTCATAGTATTTCAGTGCATCATTATGCTGGTGAATCACTTCGTAGGTTTTACCCAATGCCACTAAACTCGATGCCAACCACTCGTACTGCTTGTCTATTTCAAGAAGTGAATTGAGTTCTTCTAAGTAAGTTCGAGCATTTTCATGTTGGCCGTCGCGGCTAAGGCAGGCGGCAAGGCCGTCGAGTATGTCTTTGAGTTTTAGCGTGAGGGCTTCTGAGGTGTTCGAATTGTGGCTTTCATGCTGATCGTCAGTGGCTACGGCATTTAAGAGCGGTTGGTTTATTTGTGCTCTGCGAACGTTTGTTAGGGCAGCTTCATATAGGTGTATCGCATCGTCAATGGCGAAGGTGTCTTTCGCGGCGGTGGCGGCTTGGTTATACCATTGGCACGCTTGTTCAGGTACACCTGCTTTTTCGTAGTGCTGTGCCAGTTCGGTGGCAACGAAGCGGTCGCTTATGTCTGCATGCTCTTGAATTGCGTCGGCGATGAGGCCATGAATGGCAGGTCTTGCTTGTGTATCAATGCTGTCGTAGCCCGCGTCACGTACTAAGGCATGCTTAAACAGGTAACGGTCGCCGTCGACGTGTCGTTGTTGAATAATGACCTGATTGTTGATGAGTTCATCTAGGTCGTTTTGAACCTGAAGTTCACTGTACGGTGATGCGGCAACCAAAAGGTTATAGCTAAATTGACGACCAAAGGAAGAGGCCAGTTGCAAGGTGTCTTTGGCGTAAACAAGGTGGTCGATTTTGCTTTGAATCGATTCGCGCAAGCTACTCGGGATTTGGTCAATATTGTCTGGGTCGGTAAAGTCGACGGTGTTGTTTTGTATTCGTACCGTATTGTTCCGACGCATGGCAGTGGCCAGTTCTTCAATAAAGAGCGGTATGCCATCAGTGCGTTCTAGAAGGACGTTTTTTACCGCGTCGGAAATGTCTGCGCCCCCAAATAGCTCCGAAATAAAGGCTTCTGTTGCGGCTTGATCCAAGGGTGCTAGAGCAATCGGGTAGATACTGGAATCGTTAAGTTGGGCGGGCAATTCGTTTCTAGATGTGATGACGATCGACGGTTGGTCGTTATGTTCCGCTTTGTTTTCGTTGTTGCTTTCGCTTTTGTGCTGCGCCTTGCTTTCGTCATCGTATTCAGATGCCGATTTTAGGTCATCGGAATTTAGGTTATCAGAGCCTAGGCCTTGTTCTATTTGTGTGACTGTTTGCTCTGATTGTTGCTGTTTTGTCTGTTGCGCTGTGCTCTGCAGTGCGGCGATAAATTCCAATGTGGTGTTGTCGGCCCAATGGATGTCTTCGAAGATATACAAAGGATGCAGAGTGGTGTTTTCATGCAATAGGTAAGCAAGCCCTTCGAACAGCAGTTCTTTTTGTGCTGCGGGTGACAAGCTAGACAAGCTTTTATTGTCGATGTCTGGAAGGTTTAGCCAGATCGCTAATAAGGTTGTGATCTCGTCTTTGGAGCCCGTAAACTCTGCATCGACCAAGGTGTCTACAAGGTGGCGATACTCGCTGCTGTCTTCAAGTGTGTGCTGAGTTAGATGGCGTTTGATGACGGTGAGTACGGGGTAGAGTGCGTTGTTCTGGTGCTCTGGCAAACATTGAAATATTTTTTGTGAGCGAGTGCTTTCATGGCGGCGAAGTTCTTGAATCAGTCGGGATTTTCCGACGCCCGCGTCGCCATGAATGTAGACGGCTTGGTTTGTGTCTCTCGTGTTAGTCGTATTGTGAAGTGCTTTGTCTTCCGGTGCGTATTGTTCTGGGCGTGTAATAGAGGCGCGAATCTGATTCAGTTCGGTTTGGCGTCCAACAAGTGGGTAGGCGTTTCTTGTGCCACGAATAAAGCCAAACGCTTCGATGACACGCTCTGAGGTTAATTCAGCGTGACGTTGTGCTGTGTTGTTTTTTTCAGCGTGACGGTTTTCAGTAAAGTTATAATAAGGCGAAAGGATCGCTTGAGTATCGGCAGAGCAGAGTATTTGCCTATTGCTCGCTGCTTGAGCCATTTGTGTGGCAGTGTGTGAGGTGAAGCCTTCAGGAACTTGGTTACTGCGTTTTAGCATGATGCCGCTGTGTATGCCGCAGTTGGTCTCAAAGGTACAGCCGTGTTTTTTAGTGAGGTACGATGCTTGACGCTTAGAAAGGCTTAGGATTTCTAACGCGGTTCGAGCCGCGAGCCTTGCATCATGATCTGACCCCACCGGGTAGCCAAAATAAAAGACGCTTTGGTTGCTTAGGTTACCGACGTGGAAACCACCGTAGCGGCGAGCGACGTCGATGTATTGATTTTGTGTGGATTGAAACAAGGCTTCTACCACATCGGCTTCTGCTGCATCGTAACGGTCAGTGTGTAGCACGTTGATCGTGAGCGAGAGAACGGTCATATAGCGACGTTCGATTGACTGTGTTGCAACCGAGGGGATGAAATTTGGATCGTCGGTACGGAGTAAGAGGGTGGCGGTGTTGTTTGCGCCCGTATTTTCAAGTGAGTTTAAGCTGGTGGCGTTGCTTGAGTCCGGGAGTAGTTTGCCTACAAGGTTGTTAACGAGCAATGAACTTAAGTCGTCAAAAAGTACTTGTGCGTCGTCTATTCTGTCTTTCGGGTTTTTGCGTAGTGTTTTTTCGAGAAGTGCGCCTAGTGGATGATCAAGCAGTGGCGCTGGGATTTTTATGGGAACATCGTTGAGGTGTTGATGGTAAATCTCTGCAACGCTGGTCCCGGGGACGGCGGGGGCGCCAGTCAGGCATTCTATGAACACCAGCCCCCACATATATAAGTCGGTGCTGAATGTGGTTAATTCGCCCCTTAGTTGTTCGGGCGAGCAGTAGGTTGGGGTACCGAGCGATTCTTGGGTGATCGTGATGGCTCGGTAATCCTCGGGTTGCTGACCGAGTGTTAAGGTACTTATGCCGAAATCCAGTAATTTGGCGTGAAGCTTTGCACCAGAGTGGTTGAGCATGATGTTCGATGGCTTCACGTCGCGGTGAATAATGCCTTGTGAATGCGCATAAACGATGGCATCGAGCACTTGCAGCATGATGTCATAGGTTTCATTGATGCTGAGTGCGCCATGTTGTTTTATATGGTCGCTTAACGACGTGCCTTCTACGAATTCGAAAACACTAAAAACGGTTGTGTCGTCCATGACGCCTTTGTCGAGAAGGCGAACGATGTGAGCGTGGGATAGTTGAGAGACAATGTTGCTTTCGCGTTCAAATCGGGCCAATTGGCGAGCTTGCTGGCCAGTGTCTTTTTCTTGAGATATGTGTAGGAACTTGATCGCAACAGGTTGGCCTGTGCGTTTGTAGACGGCTTTATAGACGACGCCAAAACCACCTTCCCCAATTTTATGTAGGAGCTCATAGGCATTCGAAATAAAGCGAGTGCTTATGTTGGTGAACCTTTGGTTCACTTCGGTGGTAAGGTTATTCTCTATCTGTCTCACGTTTTCTCATCTTATGTTTGAGGTTTAGTGATGTTCCTTTCTGTTTTCCGAGTCATTTCCCTTAATTACGGTAATATTTTCGCTGTTAAAGCGGATTTCTCCGTCTTTTAATTGCAGTAGCTCACAGGCGTCGAATCCACTAAAACTGACGGAGTCTCTGAGCCTAGTACGCAGTCTATGGAGACGAATGCGCGTGTTTTCGGGTTCGATGCCTAGGGTTTTAGAGAGTTGCCTAAGCGCAATCCAACCTCGGTTGTTGTCTGAATACCCAGCCTCTTTGTCAGCAATGCTTTTACGTGCAAGGCAGAGCAGTAAATAGAGTTGGCTTTGGATTCGGTGTCCCGCGACTTCGGTTGTTTGGTGAGCGTCTTGGATAATGAGCTTGATGTGCTCTTCGTCGTCGGAGACTTCAAGTTTAAAGTCTAAGTCCGATGCTGAGTGCGCTGTTGGACGGTTTATTAGGGTATCGTGTTCGATTATGTTGGTTTGGAGTCGGTAATACGCGCCGCCACATTGAAGAAGTTCGCCATTTTGAATCGGGAAAGGTTGGCCACCTTTTGATCGATCGATAAATTTCCACCCCAAGCTTCCGTAGGTCATGCTGATGTTTTCATTGATATCGGTCTGGGGTTTGTTCAGTGGGATAGCAGGTTTAGACGGGTTGATATGAATGAGTAGGTCGCATGGTGGAAGTAGGCTCAAGACCTTAAACGATTCGCCGTCTCTCGACGATAAGATAATTTTATCGTTTATGTGTAATTCAATAGGGGTGTCTTTGGCGACCTTTTGATCGTTTATCCATACGCCATTGGTGCTTTTGTCTTCTAAGTGCCAGCGGTCGTTTTTCCAACAGATGAGTGCATGGATGCGTGAAATATCTTCTCTTGAGAGTAGTGTGTGACAGCCTTGCATGCGGCCAAAAGAGTGATACTGGCGTAAATAAATGAGTTGGCCTGAGCTAGATTGTAGAATGCCACCAGCGAATGTATTCGCAGAAATGGGTAACGCATTTTGATTGATGTCTAGTCCGTTTGTTTTGCCGGCTTTTGTATTTTTTTTGATAGCATCTGGCATGATCCCGCTCCTTTTTGAATTCCTTGTTACACGCCTTTATTGCTTTTATATCAACTAAGTTCGCCCTAGAAGATTTACACTGCCCACATAACTTACAACACTTGTTTCAATTAATAAAGCGTACATTTGCGTAATAGAATGTTAAATAGTTTATATCTTGTTTACATACTGAAACCTAGTCGCAGCTATGTAATAACTGTGTAAATATGTAGGGAAGGTACGAATAAGTTTTATGAGCTTCAGTCTTATCAGAGAAACAGCTTATCAAGGCGAGAGTGAGCAGGTTGATACCTTTCAATCACTCTTAACGAAGATAGGTTGTTTCTCTGAAAGACCCAAAAGGCGCGGGCTCAGCTCTCTTTAAATTCTTTGTTAACTTTCTTGCCAATATGCTCATATTGGAAGGCGACACTTGTCTTCAGACACTTGCCTCGAATAAAGAAGCATTATTCACACGCTGAAGTCAGTGGACTTGTTCACACCTTCATCTCGCTTGTAGTATGTATGTTTAGTTGGATTTAAATAAATGAGTAAGCGTTCCTCCATCCATCTGGCGTGATATTCTATAAAATTGAATGGTAGTTCATAAAATTTAAAGCGCCAAAGTTTATGACGTGTTGTCTACAAGCCCCGCTGTAACAGCGCCTTAGGCAAAGGGATGTTGAGGGAGTAAATAACGAATGCTTTTTCTGAATAGGCTCAATATTGGCCTTTTTGGTCACACTAAATTCTTAATTTGCTTACTTCTGTCACCCTATTACGCGCCAACAATCAAACTCATACAAAATGCTACAGAGCGAAAATGCAGCGGCTGCTAGAGTTTTAGTCATCCACTTTTTTGGTTAGATGGTGTGTTTTGACGAATTTAGACGTTGAGTGTTGGAGGTACAATGAAGAATAACGGCCTCTGTGTGGTTGTGCTGTCCTCTTTTGTTGGTTTTAGCTCCTCAACACTTTTATTTAAGGGATTATCGAGTGAGTACGGCGTACTTGCGTTAGCGCTGCTTATTTTTTCATTCATTGGGCTTGTTGTGTGTATTATTCGGCGCAAGAAAGAGCTTAAAGAGCTGCATTCAGTCGATAATGACAGTGCGATGCCTACTAGAAATATGTTTGACGGCATCGAAATGCTTCAGCGCTTCTCAAGAAAAGTTGGAAGCTTAACGCGGCAGCGTGATGAGGCTCGCCGGAGTCACAAGCATGCAGAGAAAGGGCGTCAGTTTGCTGAACAAATTCTTGAGGCGGTACTCAATAACCATCAGATAGCGGCGCTGCTGATCGACCGAAACGGTAAAATCATAGAAGCCAATGATTCTGTGTTGACGATCGTTGGCTCTCGTCGAGAGAAAGTGATTCATCGTAACGTTGAGTTTTTGACGTGCTTTCCTTTTTTACGTGATATCTATAAACGAAATTGGCTAGCCGAGCTGTCTGCCAATGGTCCTGCTATTTTAGGGCGATCACACGAAGGGATTATCTACTCTCACAATGGCGGCATTAGTCTGCGTTGTGATTGGGAAATGAAAGAAATTACACTGGATAATCAACGTATGTATCTCGCCTTCATTCAACCGTCGATCGGTCAGGTTGTGAAGAAACGCTTCACTCTAGTTAAGTCATCTTACGAACCTCGCGCTAAGCGACGTCCCCCCGCCCAACCTTTATAGCCCAATGCGAATCCGAAGTGTGCCATAATATGAACCATTAGAGCGGATCTAGGAATGAGTTTGTGTTTTAGAATGAGCCAGTGCTTAGCTTCTTCAACTTGGTTTTGCTCTTAGGTCGTTGACTTAGGTGGCTGAATTAAGTGACTAACTTAGATGTCTGGCTTAGGCCACTGGCTAGAAGCGGACTCAGAAGAGCATTACACAGAGGTCCGCTTCTGATCGTATAATATAGTCATTAGATGTTGCGGGTGGTCAATGAATGTAAATCTAGATGGCACGTTGTTTCAAACAGAGGAAGAGGGTGTAAACCTACTGAGTTTTCTGCTTGAGCGCGGAGTCGATATTGCCTACGGTTGTCGAGCGGGTGCGTGTTGCTCATGCAGAGTTCTTGACCTTGATTCAAACCGTGATTTGCTTGCTTGTCAGACGCCAATAAACCGTTCGTTTAATTTGTCGTTGGCGTCTCCCGAGGTTGAGAGCAGTCCCGTTAATGTTAATTTCGTTGAGTCATTGCGCTCAGGTACGTTGTTAGTCGGTGCGGCGCGCTGTTTGCTTACTTTGGGCGATAAAGTAAGCTTTGATGCTAAGCCTGATGTGTGGACGGTGGTCGGCGGTAATGCGAATGGCACGTGCTTTTGGTCGTCGAATAGTTACGCTTCTCCGTTACATTACAAAATGCTAACTCGCGCTCAAACACGCCCCTCCAAATCATCAGACTCAAATTTAACATCGGCGTTTGACGGACGAGTGCTACTTCTCGTCGAGCCATCGCTTTTTGAATTAGTTGAGTATATTGAAACGCTGTATACCGATCATACTGAGAACACCATGATAGAAGGTGAGGGCTATGATATTGATCTAAGCGCCTTTCGTTTCCAGCGCTTTCAGAGTGTTGTTATTGTTGGACAGGCATTGTGTTCTAGGGATTGGGAAAAGGTACTGTTAGAGGCGAAAATGCGCTCGGAGCATCTTATTTCTCTCCCTTTAGTGAGTGCTCACCGTTCTTAGTGTTTATGATTCGTTTCTTCTTTGAGCCTTCTTTACTCTACCGTCAGTGAAAATGTTACGTTAATGAAAATTTTACACACTTCTGACTGGCATCTTGGCCAGCATTTTATGGGAAAAACGCGTCACGAAGAGCATCGTCAGTTGATTGATTGGATGGTTTCTTTGGTTGAAGTTGAACAAATAGAGTTGGTTATATTGGCCGGCGATGTGTTCGATACGGGCGCGCCTCCGAGTTACGCGAGAGAGCTTTACCATTCGCTTGTTGTCTCTTTGTTTAATGTTAAGTGTCAGCTTCTGATTCTTGCGGGGAATCATGACTCCGTCAGCATGCTAAATGAATCGAAAAGCTTATTGTCGTATATGAACGCCAATGTCGTGACCGTCCCTGTGCTTGAACTTGAAGAGCGTCTAGACAATGTCTTGATGATGAAAAATGCAAGTGGAGAGCCTGCTGCCATTGTCTGTGCGGTCCCATTTTTGCGTCCTAAAGACTTGTATCAGTCATTCGAAGGTGAATCTGAGCAGTTTAAGAAAGATAAATTGTTGAGCCATATTGCGGCGTATTACCAAAAGCAGTTCGATCAAGCGTTGCGTTTGAGAGAGGGACTGGATCTTGCAGAAGGCCAAGCGGTTCCTATCATCGGTACCGGTCATTTGACTGTCGTCGGTGGCGATGCTACAGAATCAGTGCGCGATATTTATGTGGGCAGTGTTGATAATGTGCCTGGCTCGACGTTCCCTGAGTTTGATTATCTCGCATTGGGTCATATTCATCGACCGCAAAAAGTCGGACGTGAAGGGCGCATACGGTATTGCGGCTCACCGATTCCGTTGAGTTTTGACGAGGTCTCTCATATCAAGCAGGTCGTGGTGTTTGAAAGCACGGATATCGCTAACACCCTACGAGAAGTCGCTGTTCCTCGTTTTCAGCCGATGATGTCGATTAAGGGATCGTATGCTGAGGTTACAGAGGCAATAACCACTGAGACGTTTGATGGCGATAAACCAACTTGGTTAGAGATTAAAGTCGAATCGCTTGAATTTGGCGCCGATGTACAAAACCGTATTAATGATTTATTAGAAGGGAAAAACGCCGAATTACTTCGTTTAACTCGTGTTAAACCGCTCAATACTCTACAGCAAGATGTTGCAAACAATGAAACACTTGATGAGTTGTCTGTGACTGATGTGTTTGAGCGTTTGATTGATGAGGTGGACGGCGTTGACGATGAGCAAAAGCGGGTTCAAAGGGTTTTGTTTGCTGAGCTTTTGTCCGAAATGAATACGGACAAAGGAGCCGAAAAATGAAGATTTGTTCGTTAAGACTTAAAAACCTAAATGCGCTTAAAGGAGAGTGGTATTTAGATTTCGAGTCTAGCCCATTCGACGAAAATGGTTTGTTCGCGATTGTCGGTCCGACCGGCGCTGGCAAGTCCACCTTGTTGGATGCTATTTGTCTTGCTCTTTATCACGAGACGCCTCGCGGTCTAAAAGTATCGAAAAGTGTCAATGACATCATGACGCGTTCAACGTCGGACTGTTTGGCTGAGGTTGTTTTTGAGGTTAACGGTAAACGCTATCGCTCATTCTGGAGCCAGCGTCGTGCCAGAGGACGGTCTGATGGCAATCTACAAGACGCAAAATGTGAGATCGCCGATGGCGAAGGCAAGCTGCTAACGACTAAGACAAACGAGAAAATACGTTTGATCGCTGAGTTGACGGGACTGGACTTTGGTCGTTTTACCCGTTCAATGATGTTGGCTCAAGGTGGTTTTGCTGCGTTTTTGAATTCTAATGAGCGTGAAAAAGCGGAATTGCTGGAGGAGTTAACCGGAACCGAAGTCTATGCGCAGATTTCAAGTTTTGTGTTTGAGCGGTATCGCGAAGAGAAGCAGGCCATTGAGCAACTTGAGGCGATTCATGGCAGTGTCGAGGTTATGGAAGACGACGTACTGGATTCATTGCGTCTTGACCTAGATTCTGTGCAAGAAAAGGCAACTCAATTAAACACGCAGTTGCAAAATCATCAATACGCCTATCAATGGCTTCACGCTTTTCTAAGTGCTCAGTCTCAACTGTCTAACGCCACAGCGCGACAGGCAGAGGTCGTTCATCAATCAACGCTATTTAAAGATGAAGAAGCGCAACTGGCTTTTCATGAGAAAGCTGTGTCATTGAATGAGGTCCGTGCGGCGTTATTGGCTTCGCAGTCCAAGTTGGCAACGTTAGACAAGAGTCAATCTGATTTGATCACAACCGCCGCAAGAGAAGCGGACGTTATCAAGACCATAGAAGCGGAGTTGTCCCAAAGTCGACAACAATTAGCGCATAGCGAGCAAGCGTCGGACGCATTTGAGGAAAGCGTGAAGCGTGATATTGAGCCTTTGTTGCGTTCACAAGAAAGGGAGCAGCAAACGTCAGATGGGCTTTCTCTGGCATTGAAAGAGCAGATGCTTTCGCTCAATGGCATGACGACTCAATACGAGTTGGTGAGCAAGAAACAATCTGATTTGGTGGAACGCCAGACTAAGTTAGTCTCAGTGTTGTCTAACGCACCCGATAACGTACAAGCGCGAGTGAGTCAGCTGCCCTATGTGTTGAATCTAAAAGAACAGTATCTAGAGCTGAAACAGGACAACGCGCAACTGGCGCTGCGTAAAAAAGACCTCAATGCGACGAGTCAGCTCTGGCGCGATAAGGAAGAATCCACCAAGGCAGAGCAAACCAACACATTGGTTGTCACTCGTGAGCTCGACACTGAGCTCGAAGCGCTCTTAGATTCGGCGGAAACTGATCGACTTTCTATTGATCGATGCCATCGAGTGAAAAACCTACTGCCTAGTGTGATGCGTCATAAAGAGAAGAGCGATGCACTGGGTATGCTTAGTGCGACATTGGATGAGCATCGTGCGGAGCTTAATCGGCTCGAAAATAGCTCCGAAGTGGTGACTAACGAGCTAGGTGTATTAAGTGCTCAGCATGAGGAAGCAAAAGCCTTCTTAGAGCATTTATCGAAGCGAGTTGAGTTAGAGCGCCGTGTTGCGAGCCTAGAAGCAGAAAGGGCGCGACTGATTGATGGTGAAGCCTGTCCGCTTTGTGGTAGTGATACTCACCCTTGGGCAGAAGATACTCCAACTCATACGGACAGTTTAGAAATAGAGCGCCTTAAAAGGCAGGCTTTATACGACGACCTTGAGCACAAGTTGCAAGAAAAACGTCTTGAAGTTCGCGGTATGACCGAGCGTATGGCGTTAACGCGTAATACAATTGAGCAGCGAAGCCTTGAGTTCGAAGCGCAAAAACACGAGCTTGAGTCTATCGAGATTGATTTTTCTAGTGGGTTTGAAAACTTGGCGTTGATGTCTCCAACCGAACGTGTAGAAAAACTCGAAAGTGAGCTTATCGTGTTGTCGGGCGCAGTAACCTTGGCAGAAGAGCGAGATAAAGCACGTGACGATGCTAATGAAAGAAAGCGTCATTTAGCGAGCCTTCTAAAAGATCACCAGTATTCTCTTGTGAACATTGCTCAAGAGATAAAGCGACACACAGAATCGATTGGCGAGTTGGATCATCGTATTGATCAAAACACCAGTGCTATTGAGGATACGTTCGAAAAAATGAGGGTTGGCGTTGCTGAGCTTAAAGGCACGGGTAACATCGATGAGCAGCTCGGCACGCTGGATAATAACAATACTCTAGATAGTTTTCCTGAGGTGTATCGTTACCATTCAGAAAAGGAAGCCAGTCTAAAGGAATGGGATCTAAATAATGCAGAGCGGGAGATCTTTAAGGCGCTCGCGTTATTGGAACGGTGTTATCAAGAGTGGGTTTCGGCATCGACAGCGTTAGACCTTGTAGAGCGAGACCTCCGTGAGATAGAGATTAAACGAACACACCTAGAGGCTGGTAAGCGAGAGTTAACAGAAAAAGCCGATGCGCTTAAGGTTGATTTTGAGCGCGCTCAAAAAACGATTGCTGAAATTGAACAAGCATTGTTTAAGTTCTTAACTGGGCGTTCTCTGGATGCCGTGAGAGCAACGTATGTTAAGGCGGTGGATTCGTGCAGACAGAGCCTTACAGTTTTTGAGCAAAAGTTACATCGTCAGCAGGTATCAGTGGCGGAATTAAAGCAGAAAGAAATACTCAATACTCAGTTGATTGTGCAAGAACGAGAAGTGCTTTCGCTTGCCGATCAGAAATGGTGTGCTGAGCGCTTGGCAAAAGGCTTTCATGATGACGCTTCATGGGAGGCAAGTCAGTTAAATGATGAGCTGTATCAGTCAATGAAACAGCGTCAAGAACGTTTAGCTAAGCAATTGGAAGAGGCGACACGTGATGTCGATGCAGCGACGTTGGCGCTTGAATCCAGTAAAACGGGTAAAGAGGCGTTTGAGAAAAACGGCTTTCAAATCGAATTAAACGAAGAAGGTTTGCTTCAGTTACAGGGTGTTGTCTCTGAGGTGTCAGATTCTTTGAGTGCAACACAGCAGGAAGTAGGAGAGCTTAAAGCAACGCTTGAGCATGAGCTTGCTAAAAGAGCGCGTTTAAAGGAGCAGTTTGCGGCGTTGCACGCTAGAAAAGTGCAGTTTGAAGCGATTGCGACCTTGAATAACTTGATTGGCTCGGCAGATGGCGCCAAATTTCGCCGCTATGCGCAGAGCGTAACGCTCGACAATCTTGTTTATTTAGCGAATCGACGCCTGAAAACGGTGCAGCCTCGATATCAGCTAAAACGAAACCTACAGGAAGGTCTGTCGTTGTTGGTTGTGGATACTTGGCAAGCGGACATCACGCGTGATACCAAAACCTTGTCAGGAGGTGAGAGCTTTCTCGTTAGTTTGTCTTTGGCGCTCGCGTTGTCGGATCTAGTGTCGCATAAAACCAGTATTGACTCTCTTTTCCTCGACGAAGGCTTTGGGACGCTTGATGACGACACACTTGAAATTGCGCTAGATGCGTTGGATCAGCTTAATGCGTCCGGCAAACACGTTGGGGTGATTAGTCATATTGACGCGCTGAAGGAACGTATACCCACTCAGATAACCGTGTCGAAGCAGGCTGGATTAGGGTTTAGCCGTTTATCGGAGTGCTACTCTGTTCGGTAACGTTTCTTGATGCGTTTCATTAAGTGCTACTTGGTGTTATTACCTAATATTGCCGGAGGCTAATTGCATCTCGATAGAGAGGTTGTTTTCATGTTTTGCCTCTGTCATAAAATTGGGCAGAGGTTTTCCCCAGATATCTAGGTAAAACCTTGTAAATAACTTAAAAAAAGCCATAAAATACATAGAGTTACTGGCTTGGTCATATTTGGTATGTTTTACTGTAGTAGTGATCGATTAGTGCGCATTTGCGTAAATAGTGCACTGACATTTTATTAATCGCTTTGAAATTAATATGATGGACTTACTCATATCTTGTTAGAATACGGGGAAACGTCAAATTGCGCCGTTTAATGGCCTTGCTAGGCGTTGTACGTAAGAAGGAATAGTCGATGTCAGATATTAGCTTCCGCTTAAAAGGAAGTGTTGTAACTACCGTGCTACTTGAGATTCATGAACCTGAATTGGATCGCATTCGAAAGGATCTAGCTCAAAAAATTGAACAAGTGCCGCACTTTTTTAATCAAGCTCCCGTGATTGTTGATCTGGCTAAATGCAGAGCGGTTTCGCTGGATGAATTTGAGATGATGGTTAAACTCATTCGAGACCTAGGAATGAGTGTTATCGGGTGGCGGTCAAAAGATAATTTGCCAGATTGGTTGGACGCGTCGAGCATTCCTCAGCTTCCCGATTCAAAATCGCGTGATATTAAAGTCGCTCCAGTCAAGGAAGTGGTTTCTGACGTGAGCGCTTCTTCGAACGACGCTTCTGTGAATGAAGCGAGCGTGGTGATCAAGAAGGTCATTGAAGAGAAGCACATTAACCAACCTGCAAAAGTGATTACAAAGCCGATACGATCCGGGCAGCAGGTTTACGCAGAAGGCGACTTGATCGTCTTGTCTCAGGTCAGTGCTGGAGCGGAGGTGCTGGCGGATGGAAACATACACGTATACGGCGCATTACGCGGACGAGCGTTAGCCGGCGTTCGTGGTGATGAGCAGGCACGAATTTTTTGTAAAAGTTTGGAAGCGGAGCTTGTGTCTATCGCAGGGAACTTTATGCTTAGTGATTCGTTGCAAAAAAACGTTTGGAAAGAAAGTGCTCAAGTGGCGCTGGTGGACGACAATTTAGAAGTCGCGCCACTTTAGAGTGTTGAGCGGTCGATTGTAACGTCGAACGCAAGACAAGAGCAGAGCAAGAGAAGATGAATGGAATGGCCTATCTATTAGCGCTGTTTTTGCTTTCATTTAGAGAAATTAATATTCAGTAGGTTGTTCAGGGCTCTTTTTGAGTGACGCCAGAACAACTTACCAGAACCTATACGACAGAGAGTTGGGGGATTTAGCATTGGCGAAAATTATAGTTGTCACGTCTGGTAAGGGTGGTGTGGGTAAGACCACCTCCAGTGCTGCATTAGGGACAGGGATTGCACTTAGGGGTCATAAAACCGTTATCATCGATTTTGATGTTGGTTTGCGTAACCTTGATTTGATTATGGGGTGTGAGCGTCGCGTTGTTTACGATTTTGTAAACGTGATCAATAAAGAAGCGACGTTAAATCAAGCGCTGATTAAAGACAAGCGAACGGACGGGCTTTACATTTTGCCTGCTTCACAAACCCGCGATAAAGATGCATTGTCTTTAGAAGGTGTTGATGCTGTCTTGCAGGAGCTCGCGCAAGATTTTGATTACATTATATGTGACTCGCCAGCAGGGATTGAGCGTGGGGCGCAAATGGCGTTGTACTTCGCTGACGTAGCGGTGGTGGTTACTAACCCTGAGGTCTCTTCTGTACGAGATTCCGATCGTATTCTAGGTATCTTGCAGAGCAAGAGTCGTCGTGCGGAGCGAGGCGAAGCGCCGATTGAAGAGCATCTGCTTATCACACGTTATCACCCAGAGCGCGTTTCCGCCGGTGAGATGTTGAGTGTCGAAGATGTGGAAGAGATTTTGGCGATTCCATTGTTGGGTGTTATACCAGAATCTGAATCTGTCTTAAAAGCGTCTAACCAAGGTACGCCTGTTATTTTAGAGGCAGAATCGGAAGCTGGTTTGGCCTACTCTGATGCGGTAGATCGATTGATGGGTGAGGAGCGTCCAATGCGCTTCCTTGATGTGCAGAAAAAGGGATTCTTTAAGCGTTTGTTAGGAGGTTAACGTGGGTATATTTGATTATTTTAAAAGCAAAAGTCAGCCCTCGTCGGCGTCCGTAGCTAAAGATCGTCTTCAGATCATCGTTGCTCATGAGCGCTCTAAGCGTCAGCAGCCAGATTACCTGCCGCAAATGCAGCAGGAAATCATTGATGTGATTCGTAAGTATGTTCAGGTTGATTCTAAAGATGTTCAGATACAGCTTGAAAATATAGAAGATTGCAGTGTACTGGAGTTAAATGTCACTTTGCCTGATCAGTAGGTGTGACATTGTAAGGTTTTTGTAAGATTAGAATGAGCGCCTACTCCTACGGTAGGCGCTCTAATGCGTCGTCGACGTAAAAATAAGGAAATTGCGTTAATAGCTGATTCGTCGCAATTAATAGTCTGATCATGCGTGATATATTCTGAATCAACCGATTTATGTGATGGTTCATGTTTCAGCGCTGTCTTACGTTTTATTTTTATTGAGAGAAAGAGATGTATCGTCTACTCATTTCAAGCCTGGCCCTATCCGCTTTATTAGTTGGATGCGGTTCTGATGTTAATCAAGTGTCGCAAACTAATCATAAGCCTGTGAAGGCTCCCCCGGTAAAACGTTCAGATTTGCCAGTTCCGTTAGACGATTCCAAAGCGCTTTTGGGTAGCCAGCTTTTCTTTGATACCAATTTGTCGAAAGAACGAAATCAGTCCTGTGCCTCGTGTCATGATATGGGGGCCGCGTTTGTTGATCATCGTAACTTAGCGGGTGACGGGGCGGTTTCACTTGGCAGTGACGAGGTCTCTCAAGGCGATAGAAATGCACCTACCGCCGGTTACGCTGCATTTTCACCTCCTTTTCACCGTAAAGCGAACGGCGAATATCGGGGAGGGCAGTTTTTAGATGGCCGTGCAAATGGGTTGGCAGAACAGGCGGCAGGCCCTTTCTTGAACCCTCTTGAAATGGCGCTTAAAGATGAAACGGAAGTCATGGATCGTATTCGGGAAAATCCAAGTTACTTAACGCAACTTGAAGAGATTTATGGCAAAGATGTGTTGTCAACCGACAAAAAAGCCTATGCGGCGTTGACTGACTCTATTGCCTATTTTGAGCGAACGGAGTTGTTTATGCCGTTTGACTCGAAATACGACCGTTCGTTACGCGGTGAGGTCAAGTTAACGCCAGAAGAGGAGTTAGGTAAAACACTTTTCTTTTCTCAGCAATTTACTAATTGCAATGCCTGTCATCAACTTCGACGTTCTCCGATTCATCCGCAAGAAACCTTTTCTAACTACGATTACCGCAATATTGGCGTGCCCTCTAACCCCGATATCGTTGTTCACAATGAAAAAGGGTATGACATTGGTTTGCTGAACAATCCTGCGGTAACCGATCGCAAATACGAAGGGCAGTTTAAGGTGCCGAGTTTGCGTAACGTCGCAGTCACGGGTCCGTATATGCACAATGGTGTGTTTAAGGATTTAAGGACAGTCGTATTGTTCTACGATAAATACAACAATCCTAAGCGTAAAATAAACCCTGAAACCGGACAACCGTGGCGAGATCCAGAAGTGGCTAAGTCTATTGACTTTAAAGAGCTTGAAAAAGCGCCTGCGCTGGATGATCGACGTGTTGATGCGTTGGTTGCCTTTATGAAAACGCTGACAGACTCCCGCTATGAGCATCTTATTGATGAGTCGAGTAAGGGCAGCCTGTAGCGGGTTTGTATTTAAATGGGCCTAGATTGAGAGAGCCGTTCTGTTGTTGCAGGGCGGCTTTTTTGTGGGTGGCAAATGCACAAACTTTCCTTTCGTGACTCTGGTGCTTGAGCGTTAAATTGATTACATTGGATTGGTATGTTTGATTTAATTTTATTAAGGAACACTTAGCAATGAAGTATTCAACGTTAGGTCGTACTGGTTTAGAGGTGTCTCGTGTTTGTTTGGGGACGATGACATGGGGTACGCAGAACACCCAAGAAGACGCAGACGCGCAAATTGAGTATGCACTGGCTCAAGGTATTAACTTTTTTGATACCGCAGAAATGTACTCTGTGCCACCAACGCCTGAGTCTTATGGGAAAACTGAAACGATAATTGGTGATTGGCTTTCGCGTAACCCTCATCGCAGGGATGAATTTGTTCTGGCGACTAAGATTGCAGGCAATGGTCTTCGTTATATTCGCGGTGGTGGTGATATTACGGGGGAGGCGATTATTAGCTCTATTGACGCGTCGCTTGAAAGGTTGCAAACGGATTACATCGATCTTTATCAGATGCATTGGCCGAACCGTACGACGCCTCATTTTGCAAAACATCATCCTGGTCGTATAACTTTTACAGATGTTGATACCGAAGCGCATAAAGCACAAATGCTTGAGATCTTACAGGCATTAGATGAGAGCGTGAAGGCTGGGAAGATTCGTCACTTTGGCCTGTCAGATGATACGACTTGGGGTATCAGTGAATACGTTAAGTTGAGTGAAAAACATGGCTTGGCGCGTGTTGCGTCTATTCAAAACGAGTTTAGTTTACTTCACGCGAAAGACTGGCCGTACCTAATAGAGCAGTGTGTGCGTGATGATGTTGCGTATTTGCCTTGGTCGCCACTGGCGGCGGGTGCGCTGACGGGCAAATATTTGAACGGAGCGCGCCCTGAAGGTAGTCGTTGGAGCTACGCGCAGCGCAATGGCTTGTTCCGCGATACAGAGCTTTCTAATGCTGCTATCGCCGAGTATTGTGATGTTGCTCAAAAGCACGGTTTAATGCCCGCTCAGTTAGCGTTAGCATGGTGTGACCAAGTAGATGGTGTAACATCAACGATCATTGGTGCGACGAAAATGGATCAGCTTATTGAAGATATTGGTGCGTTTGAAATTGCATTGTCAGATGATGTTTTGAAGGATGTGGCAGACGTATTTAAACGTTATCCAATGCCTTACTAAAGATTTAGAGCTTAAAAGTTCTAAAGCGTTAACATTTGAAAAACCGTCTAGTCAAAAAACAGCTAATAAAAAACCCGGCATATGCCGGGTTTTTTTAATGCGTTAGATTATTGCGTATTCGCAATGAATCTTAGCTGTCACGACGCTCTTTTGCAGCTTCGATTACAGACTCAGCAACGTTCGCAGGACATGCATTGTAGTGAGAGAACTCCATAGAGAACTGACCACGACCAGATGTCATTGTACGTAGTTGACCGATGTAACCGAACATTTCAGAAAGCGGTACGTCTGCCTTGATGCGAACGCCAGTAACACCTGCTTCTTGGTCTTTGATCATGCCGCGACGACGGTTAAGGTCACCGATTACGTCACCAACGTGGTCTTCTGGAGTGAACACGTCTACTTTCATGATAGGCTCAAGAAGTTGTGCGCCTGCTTTCGGGATAGACTGACGGAAAGCGCCTTTAGCTGCGATTTCAAACGCCACAGCAGAGGAGTCAACCGCGTGGTAGCTACCGTCGAACAGTTCAACTTCAACGTCTAGTACAGGGTAGCCGGCAAGAACACCTTCTTCCATCATAGACTTGAAGCCTTTCTCAACAGCAGGCCAGAATTCTTTAGGTACGTTACCACCAACAACAGAAGACGAGAACGTGAAGCCAGAGTTTTGCTCACCAGGCTTGATGCGGTAGTCGATCTTACCGAACTGACCAGAACCACCAGACTGTTTCTTGTGAGTGTAGCTGTCTTCAACTTCGCGTGTAATTGTTTCACGGTAAGCAACTTGTGGTTGACCCACTTCAAGTTCTACGCCGTAAGTACGCTTAAGAATGTCAACTTTGATGTCTAGGTGAAGCTCACCCATACCTTTAAGGATAGTTTCGCCAGAATCTTCGTCTGTTTCAACTTGGAAAGATGGATCTTCTGCAACCATTTTACCGATTGCGATACCCATTTTCTCGTTGCCGCCTTTGTCTTTAGGCTTAACAGCGATAGAGATTACAGGCTCTGGGAAGATCATCGCTTCAAGAGTACATTCGTGCTTAGGATCACATAGAGTGTGACCTGTTTGAACGTTCTTCATACCTACAACAGCAAGGATGTCACCAGCTTGAGCTTCAGAGATCTCGTTACGGTCATCAGCTTGCATTTCAACCATACGGCCGATACGCTCAGTTTTACCTGTTGCAGAGTTAAGGATCGTGTCACCTTTCTTAAGACGACCAGAGTAGATACGGATAAAGGTTAGGGCGCCGAAACGGTCATCCATAATCTTAAATGCCAATGCACGTAGTGGCTCATCAGCAGAAACCGTCGCAACTTCACCAGTAGGCTCACCTGTTTCAGCATCTGTAAGAGGCTGAGGATCAACTTCTGTTGGTGCTGGTAGGTAATCAACAACAGCGTCAAGAACCAACTGAACACCTTTGTTTTTGAAAGCAGAACCACAGAAAGTTGGGAAGAAAGCAAGTTCGCGAGTACCTTTACGGATACAGCGCTTAATGTCTTCTAGAGAAGGCTCTTCACCTTCCATGTAGGCTTCCATTAGGTCGTCATCCATTTCAACAGCGCTTTCTACAAGCTGCTCATGGTATTCTTCAACCTGATCAACCATGTCTTCTGGTACGTCAGTGATTTCGTAGTTTTCAGGAAGACCAGTGTCATCCCAAATGTACGCTTTCTTAGTTAGTACATCGACAACGCCAGAGAACTCGTCTTCTGTACCGATTGGCAATGTCATAACAAGTGGGTTCGCACCCAATACGTTTTTAACTTGCTCTACAACGCGGAAGAAATCTGCACCTAGGCGGTCTAGTTTGTTAACGAAGATACAACGTGCAACTTCTGATTCGTTAGCATAACGCCAGTTAGTCTCTGATTGAGGCTCTACACCACCAGAACCACAGAATACACCGATACCACCGTCTAGAACTTTAAGAGAACGGTATACTTCTACTGTGAAGTCAACGTGTCCAGGAGTATCGATAACGTTTAGGCGGTGCTTTTTCCACTCACAAGTTACAGCAGCCGATTGGATAGTAATACCGCGCTCTGCTTCTTGTTCCATGAAGTCTGTAGTAGATTCACCGTCGTGAACCTCACCAGTTTTGTGAATCTTACCAGTAAGTTTCAGGATTCGTTCTGTTGTGGTTGTTTTACCCGCGTCAACGTGGGCAAAAATACCAATGTTTCTGTAGTGTGATAAGTCAGCCATTACTTTACTCTATAAGTTTGGGACGAAAATTTTCGCGATAGTATACAAGACTTTTTTGCATTTGTAGTCAGGTATTGGCGCGTATTCTATTATATTTTTAGTAAACAAAGAAAGGGGCGTTTTTAAACGCCCCTTTCTTTGTTCAATTTTTTTCGCTAAAAGCTGAATTTTCAGTAGCTTAACGCTTCTTTTAGTCTTTTCTTAAGCGGTCTGATATCGCAATTGGGTTAGGGTAGTTCAGGATAACCACATAGGTCGATAACGCGAAGCTTAAAATGGCCGTTGCTTGGATGACATGACTTGCTTCTACGCCGATTAATCCAATGGACGCGGCGAGATAGGCAATAAGCAAAGAGAACTCGCTGACTTGCCCTAATCGAAACCCAACCTCCCAAGAGGTTGATTTGTCTTCTTTCAAGCCTTTTAGAAGGTATCTAAACACCGTTGGCTTAATAAGTAGCGCACTCACAGCCAGTACGATCGCTGGGACAATAACCGTGCCGAGTAGAGCGAGATTAAAGCTTGCTCCTATTGAGAAGAAGAATAGGATTAAGAAAAAATCTCTTAGCGGCTTAAGGTTGGTGGCGATGTATTGTGAAATGGGGCTGGTTGCGAGCGCCACACCAGCGATAAATGCACCCATTTCTGCGGAGAGGCCTGCTGTCTCAGCCGCGACGGCCATCGCTAAACACCAACCGATAGAAACAAGAAAGATGTATTCATGAAAACGGTCAAACTTAGCGATGAGTTTAAGGAGTACATATTTCACAAATAGGAACGCGCCGCCAACTAAAATCGGCAATCCAAGAACGGGTTTGGCATACCGCATGAAATCGCTGGTGTCTTCACTGCTGCCAATGCTGTAAAGGACCAGTAATACAGCGATCGCAATAATGTCTTGTAAAAGCAAAAGTCCCACGACAAGTTCACCGGTGTGTTTGTGGTGTAATACGGTAGTGGGTAATAGTTTTATACAGACGATGGTACTTGAGAACATCATTGCCAAACCGACAATAATGGATTCTGTCTGTGTGTAACCAAATGCGGTGGAAACTAGGTATCCTAAGGCTGCAAATGCGATGGATGACGCGAGGGCAACCCAGGATGCTTTTTTGAGCATATTAATGAGGTGACTCGGTTGCATGTCTAGACCGAGCAAGAACAGCAGGAATATGATGCCTATATGAGACATTTCATCCATTAGTTTTGGTTCGTCTATCAACGAAAGTGCAGAAGGCCCAAGCAATACCCCCAGTGCGATATACGCGAGAATCATTGGTTGACGAGTATATAACGCGATAGAGGCGACGACCGCCGCCCCAGCAAAAATCAAAAAAAACGAATGTACGATCGATACGTCCATATAACTCGTTACCTTTTTAGCGTCAAGATCGTGTTGATTTTAGCTCCAAGAGCCCGTCGACGTTTTTTTCTTGCGTGTAGCTGGAAGGACGAGTCCTGCCAATACACCAATGATAATTGTCGTGGCTCCGATGATAAACCAGCGTTGTTCTTTGGACGACTTTAGCATCTGGTTTTCGCCTTGAATGGCATTCAGTTGCTGCTGTAAAGATTCGATTTTGTACGCTGATTCTTCGTTGGCTTCGACAATAGATCGCGCCTTTTGAGCAAGCTCATTAATTTCGTTCAGTTGATTTTGAAGAGAGGAGCGCTCTGAATTTAGTTGTTGTACTTGGTTAACTAAATCAGTCGTTTTCGCTTTTTCTTCATCGAGTGCTTCTTCGGCGTTTAATTTTGCCTCTGCTGCCTCTGTGAGTTTGGTTTCTAATCGCACTAGTTGATCACGACTTACTCGGTTCTCACTTAGAAAATAATCCGCTGCCCAACCTTCATTCCCTTGGGGGGTGCGAACTTTTGTATAGCCGCTGCTCTTATCTAGGACAACAAGAGGTGTGCCGCTTTTTAAACCGCGCTCGACGGCTCTTGTGTTGTTGCTTTGGCCCTCGCGAATAGCGATAAACTGGATATCTGAAACATAGACGGTTTCAGCCATAACACTGGTAGACATTAGGACGCCAAATGCAAGGCTGGTAAGACATTTTTTGAACACGTTAAGACCCTTTAACAATCAATCACTTCAGCACTATAAGATACTGGGTTCTGGTAGGTGTATGCAAATAAAAAAGGCTCCGAAGAGCCTTTTTTTAAGAACGACCCTGCATGTCGTTATGCAGGTGAGGGTTGTCTTTTAGCCTCGGCGAAGGAAAACCGGGCGAGGGTCAGCAACGTCCCCTTGATATGCCACGCTAAAAGGCTTGTGCAATTCGAGGGCTTTTTCAAGATTTACGTCTTGTTCGAAGTCAAAAGCACTGAACCCGCAGCGTAGTAAGTAGCCTAGTTGGTCAGGAATGAAGTTACCGATCGCACGAACTTCTCCCTTGAACCCAAGGCGTTCGCGAACGAGGCGACCGTAACTGAAACCACGGCCATCGGCGAACGCAGGAAAGTTAACTGCAACCACATCTAATTGACTCAGGTCTTGATTTTCCAATGCTTCGACACCTTCGCCAGCGTCAATCCAGATGCCCGCAACCTTACCAAGTGTGTCAGCGTTTTCGATCCATTGTTGCATTGGAACGATGCTATTCTCGCTGATTACTTGTTCAGCATCGTTCACTAATGAATACGTATTGTCGACGATCGCGCCGTCTTTAATTAGCTTTTGCATATGCGGCCTCTTTAAACGGTTTGATGCCGATTCGGCGGAATGTATCGATGAAGCGTTCTTCTTCTGTGCGCTGATCTACATAGAGGTCGATGATGCGCTTCATTACTGAACCGATTTCTTCTTGAGCGAACGAAGGGCCCAAGATTTTACCAATGCTTGCATCGTGGCCAGATGCACCACCCATGGAGACTTGGTAGAACTCTTCGCCTTTTTTATCTACGCCCAAGATGCCGATGTTACCAACATGGTGGTGTCCACATGCGTTCATACAGCCGGAAATGTTTAGATCAACTTCCCCGATGTCGTATAGGTAGTCTAGATCATCAAATGTGTCTTGAATTTGTTTGGCAATCGGGATGGATTTAGCGTTTGCTAGTGCACAGAAGTCACCGCCTGGGCAGCAAATCATATCCGTTAATAGACCCAGAGTAGGGGTCGCGAAACCAGACTCTTTTGCCGCTTCCCAAAGTTCAACAAGTTGGTCTTGTTGAACATCAGCAAGTACTAGGTTTTGCTCATGACTAACACGAAGTTCACCGAAGCTGTATTTATCAGCAAGGTCTGCCGCTTTATCCATTTGCTCTGACGTAGCATCGCCAGGCGCTTGGCCATTCTTCTTAAGTGTAAGCGTAACAATACGGTAGCCAGCTTTCTTGTGAGAGAAGGTGTTGCGTTCGTACCAACGGGCAAAACCAGCGCTGTTTGCTAATTTGTCGGTCAAAGACTGAGGTTGTTCTTCAAGTGCTTTGTAAGCAGGCTCTGTGAAGAAACCTTGTAAGCGTTCGAACTCGCTCATTGGCACCGTGCTTTCTTTTCCGCGCAGGTGTTCCCACTCAGCGTCAACAAGCTTGCGGAATGCATCGATTCCCAGCGCTTTAACCAGTATTTTAATACGAGCTTTGTATTTGTTGTCACGACGACCATTTTGGTTGTAAACACGGATGATCGCATCGAGATAGGTCAAAAGGTCTTCGCGAGGGACAAACTCGCTAATGGTTACACCAACCATTGGGGTACGACCTAAGCCACCACCAACGATGACTTTAAAGCCAATTTCGCCTGCGTCATTCTTTTTGATGTGCAGTCCTATATCGTGGACTTGTGTTGCTGCACGGTCTGCTGACTCAGTCGCATTTACTGCAATTTTGAATTTACGCGGTAGGAAGGCAAATTCTGGGTGGAACGTAGACCATTGACGAATAAGTTCGCAGTAAGGTCTTGGGTCAACAATTTCGTCTGCGATTACACCAGCATACTGGTCGGTCGTTGTATTACGAATACAATTACCACTTGTTTGAACCGCGTGCATTTCGACTTCCGCCAACTCAGCAAGAATGTCAGGGACAGATTCCAGTGTCGGCCAGTTAAACTGAAGGTTTTGGCGCGTACTGAAGTGGCCGTAACCTTTGTCATAACGGCGACCGATGTCGGCAAGGGTTCTAAGTTGCGCACTAGAAAGCATGCCGTATGGAATCGCCACTCGCAACATTGGAGCGTAACGTTGAACGTACAATCCATTTTGAAGTCGTAATGGCAAAAACTCTTGTTCACTAAGCTCGTTGTTTAGATAGCGGCGTGTTTGGTCGCGAAATTGCGCTACACGCTCTTGTACGAGCTGCTGATCGATAGCGTCGTATTGATACATAAGAAGACAAAACCGTTGTTAATAAATTTTTAGTGGCGGCATTCTAGCAAAGTTCGCTTATTCTAAAAATGAATATTTATCTATATCTTTAGGGTTTTTACTAATAAGTAATATAGGTAAAGTGAAATAAGAAAATAACGCTATGCCATTGATGAGAATGAGAATTCTTCTATTTTTATATCAGTCTAAAAAAACGTGCAAAAATACCTTACTTTTTTACTTGGTCTTTCGTTTTAATGCATGAAGCGTTATCATTTGGGTAAAGAAATTAAACGAAGTTCCATAAGGGGTGTTATGAATATCACTATTACTGACAGTGCTCAGGAATATCTATCAGGTTTGCTTGATAAACAAGGCATTGAAGGTATGGCCGTGCGTATGTTTATCCAACAACCTGGTACTCCCTACGCAGAGACGTGCTTGGCTTATTGCCGCCCTGATGAAGTCAATGAAACTGATGAGATTTTAAACCTTCCTAAGCTGAAGGTTTTTATCGAAAAGAACTCTGTTGCGTTTTTAGATGAAGCGTTTGTCGATTACGCAACGGAGAAAATGGGTGGTCAGCTTACTATTAAAGCGCCTAATGCGAAAATGCCTAAAGTAACGCCAGACAGCCCGATTGAAGATCAAATCAATTATGTTTTGTACTCGGATGTGAATCCTGGTCTTGCGGCACATGGCGGCGAAGTGAAACTGGTTGAAGTGATTGAGGGCGGTGTCGCTGTTCTTCAGTTTGGTGGTGGTTGCCAAGGTTGCAGTGCGGTCGACCTTACACTGAAAGAAGGTGTTGAAAAAACGCTGATTGAGAAGGTACCTGGACTCACCGCGGTTAAAGACTCGACGGATCACACCGTGACCGATAATGCGTTTATGTAATTAAGACCGTTATGCTTGAGTGTTGTGCGTTTAAATGCGACAGTGCTCAAGCTTAAACAGTCAATAAAAAAGGAGTGCCATAAAGCACTCCTTTTTTGTACAAATTAAACGCTTTTAATTCTGGTTCTGGCAAAAGGCGTTTTGTAGGGCTAGGCTCTTGGGCGTTTTGGTAGAACGTCTCGTAAAGCAGTTGCCATATCAATTAAGGTTTTTTCTGTTGTGTCCCAATCAATACAAGCGTCTGTAATAGATACGCCGTATTTTAGGTCGCATTTGTTTTCAGTTACTTTTTGATTACCCCACCCAATGTTGCTCTCAATCATTAGTCCCATAACTGAGTTGTTACCTTCTAGGATCTGGCGTGTCACATCCAGTGCAACTTCTGTTTGCTTTTCAGGTTTCTTTGCCGAGTTCTCATGAGAGCAATCTACCATAATGTTATGTTTTAGATTGGCTTTGTTCAGCGCTTCTTCACTTGCGCTCACATGTTCCGCTGAGTAGTTAGGTTTACCATTTCCACCGCGCAGTACAATGTGACCGTAGGCGTTGCCTTTAGTGTTGACTATGCTAACTTGACCTTCTTCATTGATGCCAAGAAATGAATGAGGGTGTGAGACGGATTGCATCGCATTGACGGCAACGGTCATTGAGCCATCTGTGCCGTTTTTAAAACCAACCGGTCCAGATAGACCTGACGCCATTTCACGGTGAGTTTGAGATTCCGTTGTACGAGCGCCGATAGCCGACCAGCTGATTAAGTCTTGGTAGTATTGTGGCGAAATAGGATCAAGCGCTTCAGTCGCAAGTGGAAGTCCGAGTTCAGACAAGTCAATCAATAACTGACGTGCGATCCCCATTCCTTTTTCAATGTCGAAACTGCCATCTAGGTTTGGATCGTTGATTAAGCCCTTCCAACCAACGGTAGTACGCGGTTTTTCAAAATAGGCACGCATAATGATGTAAAGAGTGTCACCCACTTTCTCTGAAAGCGCTTTTAAGCGTTTTGCATAATCGATAGCGGCATCTGTATCGTGAATAGAGCAGGGGCCTATTACGATCGCGAGACGGTGATCTTTTCCGTCCATGATGTTTTTGATGTCTTCTCTAGAGCGAGAAACAATATCGCGTACAGTTTCGGATAAAGGAAGCGTGTTTTTTAGACTAGCAGGTGTAACTAGAGGCGTTAACGAAGCAACATTCAAATCCTCTAAGCGTGTATCACTCATTACGGGGTACCCTAATTATTGATTTTAATTAAGGCGTAACCCTACCTGTTTTTTCGGCAATATTGAATATTTAATATAACTTTTTTCGCACTTTAATTAGAAGAAAAGATATTTAACGCCAAAAGCCATTAATGTCGAGGCTAAAATAGGTTGTAAAACTTGGTTTGGTACAAAACTGGCTAGCCGTGTTCCGACATAAATAGCAGGAATAGAGCCAATCAGTAGTCCTAACAACAAGAAATAATCGACGTTTCCAAGGAATACATGACCGATACCTGCCACCAAGGTTAAGGGGACAGCATGGGCTAAGTCTGTACCGACGACATTCTTTGCTTGCATAAGTGGGAATAAAAGCAACAGCATGGCAGTGCCAAGTGCACCAGCGCCAACCGAGGTGAGGGTGACTAGCACGCCTAAAACGATGCCACCAAAAAAGATGTACGTTCGACTTTGTTGTTCGGTTAAATTGGGGTTCAAAAAGCTAAGTAGACGCTTTCTAAATATGAGTACCGCAGCGGTTAATACGAGCATGAACCCCAGCGTTGCTGAAAGCGTGCTTTGGTAATGCTCAGGGTGCTCAAAGCCTGAGAGTACCCAAATGGTGATCAAGGAAGCGGGGAGACTACCCGCAGCCATCGCCCCCATTATTTTCCAGTTAACGTTGCCTCGACGCGCGTGCATATAAACACCCGTACTTTTGGCTATGCCGGCATACATGAGGTCTGTCCCTATGGCGATATGAGGGGGAAAACCAAATAACAAAAGCAGTGGTGTCATAAGAGAACCGCCTCCTACTCCTGTAATACCAACCGCTAAACCAACGCCAACACCCGCAGCAATGTACCAAAAAATTTCCATCGTGTTCGTTCTTTAAATGAATTAAGCTAGCAACACTAGAGGTTTTTCTCTATTCTATAAAGTAATATTTTTTTATGTTTTTAATTCTTTTTCGAATAAGGGCAGTCTATGAAGTTACAGCAGCTTCGATATATTTGGGAGGTCGCTAGGCATGATCTTAATGTATCGGCGACAGCTCAGAGTCTGTATACATCTCAACCCGGCGTCAGTAAGCAGATTCGGCTGCTAGAAGATGAGCTTGGAATTGAGGTATTTGCTCGAAGTGGTAAGCATTTAACTCATGTTACGCCAGCGGGTGAAAAGATTATTGAACTCGCGGGTGAAATACTAAATCAAACTCAAAACATAAAAAAAGTGGCGAAAGAATTCAGTGATGAGCGTAAAGGATCACTAGATATCGCCACCACTCACACTCAAGCGCGTTATGCTTTACCTAAAATTATTCACGACTTTATCGGTGGTTATCCTGATGTGACCTTGCATATGCATCAAGGTACACCAATGCAAATTGCCGAAATGGCGAACGATGGCGTGGTTGATTTCGCGATTGCAACGGAAGCCTTAGAGCTATTTGGAAACTTGGTCATGTTGCCCTGCTATACGTGGAATCGTTCGGTGGTTGTTCCTAAAGATCATCCGCTCGCTCAGACCTCTAAGCTGACGCTAAAAGAGCTGGCAAAGTTTCCTTTGGTAACGTACGTATTTGGTTTCACTGGGCGCTCGCAGCTTGATAAAGCCTTTCAAGATGCCGAGCTTGATCCGAATGTCGTGTTCACTGCTGCGGACTCTGACGTCATCAAGACATATGTGAGGTTGGGGCTGGGTGTTGGTATCGTCGCAACAATGGCACATGATCCCAAAATCGATTCTGATTTAGTGGCTATTGACGCGTCTCATTTGTTTGAAGACAGTACGACAAAAATCGGTATACGCAACAATACCTTCATCCGTGGTTATATGTATAAGTTTATTGAGTCTTTTGCTCCTCATTTAACTCCAGACTTGATAACGGAAGCGATGGAGCTGTCAAACAGGCATGGGGTTGAAGCTCTTTTCGAAGGGATTGAGCTTCCCAGATACTAAACTCTTTATTTGAAGGCGCCATCACTGATGACTTACGAGGAATTTAACGAGTTCTGCGCATCGTTGGTTTCAACTACTCATGTGATTCAATGGGGTGGTTCTCATGTTTGGAAAGTGGGCGGTAAGGTATTTGCGATTGGCGGCTGGCAGAAGTCAGGCGAGCTGGGCTTTACCTTTAAGGTGTCTGAGTTGCACTATGAAATATTAAAGGATGAGCCTGGATATCGCCCCGCGCCCTATCTTGCGTCTAGAGGTATGAAATGGATTCAGCAATATGATCTTCCCTCTAGTGCTGACGATTCTCTTAAATATTACATTACTGAATCCCATCGCATCGTTGCATCTGGACTGTCTAAAAAGAAGCAAAGAGAGTTAGGTGTTCTTGTTGAGAGCGAATGAGTGAATGATGGTTTTTTCACTCTTCTAGTTGGTAACCAGTTTTCTTGGATGGTTTACGTTCGCAGATAGTGGTAACCCGTTTATGTCTCTTCATTCGTTCGCAACACGATTCATTATTAGATCAATCATGGCTCGTACGATGGGTTTTTGAGCCGACGAGGCTTTCCAAACTAAATACATAATGGCGTTGTCCTGTTCCGTCAAAGATGCATTCCACGTTGGCAATACTTCGATCAAACTGCCGTTTTTTAAATCACGCTCAACGAAATACTTACTGACGAGTGCGATCCCTTGATTTGCACGTGCCCACATCAGTAAGGGAGTGCCGCCTTCTGAAGTCAGTGTCGGGTCGATGCGAACTTTTCTCTGCTCATTATTCTTTTCAAAATACCACCACGTATGCTGGCGAGACTTGTAAAACGCCAAGCAAGAATGAAGTTTTAGATCATCAGGCGATTCTAAAGGAGGCGCTTTCTCCAAGTAGTGCTCAGATGCGATGAGGATAGACGGCATCTTTTTTAATGGTCGAAAAATTAGGTTGGAATCGTCAGGGCGTCCATATCGAATGGCGATGTCGAAAGGGCTTTTGTGTAGGTCGGCGATGGTGTTGTCGAGACCGATTGTTACTTTTGTATTGGGGTGGGTGTCGCGAAATTCCGCGATGAGTGGCACCAGTACAGATCTTCCAAATGAGTCAAAGGTGGTGATGGCAATTGTGCCTTCTACACTCGTACGCTTTTCTATAAAGCTGTGTTTCGCAACTTGGACCGACTCGAGAATTTGCTTGCACTGATTGTAGAACTGCTCACCATCAGACGTAAGCTCTAATCTGCGAGTAGAGCGTATTAGTAGCTTTGTTTTGAGTTCTTCTTCAAGCTGGTCAAGTTTTCGTGTTAGTGAGCTTGGGCTTTTGCCGAGGGATTCTGCAGCGGCACTGAATGTGTGTAGCTCTACTATTTTGATAAATTGTTCCATTGCTTCAAACATTCGAAGACGCCTTTGATCTTATCGTGAACGTATTATTATTCAGTTTTGCGTTTTATGCAAAATAGGTGATGTAAGAAACGGTATTTTTGCAAGAATGATTGTCAGGCAATATGCGTATATCGAAATCAAAACCATTGGATTGAAATATGAGTGCACTAAACATTATCGAAACGCGACGTTCTATAAAGCATTTCGATTCAGATCATGCTATGCCTGATTCCACTTTTGAACGTATTCTTAATGCCGCCATCTTGGCACCCACCTCTTTTAATATTCAACATTGGCGTTTTGTGAGAGTAAAGAATCCATTGTTGCGACAGAAAATCAGAGAGGCGGCGTGGGATCAAGAGCAGATTACAAGCGCATCAGAGCTCGTAATAGTATTGGGTAACTCAAAAGCGTGGTCAGAAAACCCTGAAAGATATTGGAAAAATGCACCGACTGATGTGCAGGGAATGTTAGTCCCCATGTTGCAGCAATTTTATCTGGGGCGAGAATGGTTGCAGAGGGATGAAGCCATCCGTTCGGGGGCAATGGCGGCACAAAACATCATGCTCGCGGCAGAGGAAATGGGCTACAACACCAGCCCAATGATCGGAATAGATTTTGATCAAGTCGCGGAACTGATTAATTTACCCGATGATCATGTTGTTGTGATGCTATTAGCCATTGGCAAAGGCATACAGCAAGCCAAGCCCAGAGGAGGGCAGTTGCCTTTGCGTGAGCTATTGGTCGAGGATGCGTTTTAAGTACTCGCGTTGAGGTTTAAATGACTCGTTCCACTATCCATTAAATAACTCTTTCCACTATCCAGTAGTAGGCATAACCTGCAATCACTGCAGGGATAGTGGAATATACGGTCGCGAGAAAAGCGGCTTTGGGTGCAAGCGCTATTGCAGGAAAGAGCGCATCACCATCATTGCTAATGGCGTTAGCCAGCTGTGCGGACAATGGGATGGCGCCTTGAATATATAGTCCAGTTACCATTATTTGTGGCCCACAACCCGGTAGCAATCCCACAACAGTTGCAAACAAAATGCTTGTGCTGCCTAGGCTATGCAAAATATTGAGAACGTCCTCCCCGAAAATATGTAGGATCAATTCAAACACTATAAAGGCAACCACCACCCAGCTCGTCACAAATTGCGTGTCTTGCGCTACTTTTCTAATCCAATGTTTTGGCAGTATGTTCTCATTCTCTTTGGCCAGTTCTGAATAGCGGTCACTTTTTGCTGACATTGCCCAAAGACACAGGCAAGCAAACCCGGAGATAGCACCAAGTGTTTCGATGCTTTTGTCTGGGAGCGCTAATAATGCGTTTACGTCGTATTGCATGGCCAACAGAAAGGCAATTATCGTCGCTGGTATGATTAACATACACCAAAATGCAATGCTGATACGTGATAGCCAGATATCAGCGATTGTTGGCGTAAGAAGTGCTGTGTCGGGGTGCGCTTGCTTCTCTAGATTTGTATGCTCGGGGAGCAAATTTGGGTTCGGGTTAATTTTATTTACGACTAGTCCAGACACTATTCCTACGGAAACGCTGATCGATAAGACGATTATTGCGTCGACGGGCTTTTGGCTGATTAATAAGAATGCCGCGTCCCCCATTGTGCTGGTTAATACAGCGACAACGGCGCCAAATCCGATTTTACGTTGAGTGTATTGAGTGATGACAATGATGGCGCCACCGCAACCAGGTAAGACACCCATTATGCCTGCGAAGATAACTTCAGTGTATGGGCGATGCTGCATCCACTGCTGTATCTTTGATGAATTGAAGTGATGGCTAATCCCATAATAAAGGGCAAGTGTGGCAGCGACAAAAGCCGATACTTGCAGAAAAGCATCTGCAAGAACCGACGCAATATCCTCACTTAGTGTCGGGATGAACCAGAGCACTGCGACTAAAAAAGGAATAACCATCCTCTTGTTCAGCATTAGACTAGGGTGTCTTAGTATTTGGGAGGGCACAATTGCCGCATATTTGGTATTAATAACGCGCACCTAAATTTGTTAAATATGATCGTAATGAAAATGATTATTGTTAATTTACATAAGTAAATCAAGTAATGATTCTCAAGTTTTCGCTATGGCTCTAATAGGGCGTCTAAAATAGGGGTAAAAATAAGGCTGTAAATAAGGTTGGCGGTAAGGTAATTGTAGGATGGGAGCGCGGTTAAAAGTAAGAGCGAAAAGTGAGGTGGTAGGTGAGGCTGAGCGGATAAACAAGAGCCAGTGATTCTGTATTACACACTGACTCTTATTGCTTGGCTCTTAATACTCGACTCTTATTATTCAGCAATCAGAGCTAGATTACATGGAGTCTAGTTAGGTTTTGAAGTGGTTGATATTTTTAGCAAGCGCTTCCGCTAAGTGTTTTACTTCTTCAGATTGTTCTGCGCTGCGTTTTGCGAATTCAACCAATTCCAGAGAGCTGTTTGATACCTCTTCAGTATTGTCATTGATGTCTTTTGTTACGCTTGTTTGCTCTTCAGTTGCGCTGGCAATTTGAATCGCTCTTTCATTTATGTTGTTTACTGAGAGTAAAATAGTATCGAGACTGTTTTTAGTTTCATTGATATCCGCCACACTGTTATTCGCTTGTTGATAGCCTCGTTCAATACTTTCTACAGCAGATTTTGTTGTTCGTTGCAGTGTTTCAATCATCTTTTGTATTTCTTCGATTGAACTGTATGTGCGCTGACTAAGCTCTCTCACTTCATCAGCGACCACGGCAAAACCACGTCCTTGCTCGCCTGCTCTCGCGGCTTCGATTGCTGCGTTTAGGGCTAATAGGTTTGTTTGCTCCGCGATATTCGAAATGGTCGTCAATATGCCATTAATGTCGTCGGCATTGTCATTCAGTTCGTTGATCACCTCGGCAACGCCTTTGATGTCGGTTGCTAACGAACTGATGGTGTTTTGACCCTTTTCAACTTGTGCTTGTCCTACACGACTTGCCTCTAAAGAGTCATTTGCTTCTTGTGCTGTGGTTTGAACACTTGTTGCTATCTCTTGAGTCGCTTGGGACATCTCGGTGACGGCAGTGGCGACAAGGACAATCTTTTCCTGTTGTTTGTCCGACAGCGCTGCACTTTGTGACGACGTTTCGTGAGAATGCTGCACTTGCGCTTCTAAGTTTTGGCCGATGTTTTTTACATTTGTAATAGTTTGATGCAAGGTGCTGACGAACTTATTGAAGCTATTTACCAATGCCGCGATTTCGTCCTTAGAGGTGGTTTCGAGCCGTTGAGTTAGGTCTCCGTTCCCTGTGGCTATATTTTCCATCGTTGTGGTCACGCGACGCAAATCTCTAAGTAACCAATTAACCAAGCGCATGAGAATTAGAAAGGCGGCAACTAAGATCACAAGGCAAATAACCACGATATGAAAGCCGTAGCTTGAAATAGGGGTATTAAGTGTCGCCTTATCCAAGACGAGTCCAACGACCCAGTCGCTGTTTTTTAATGGTTTGAGGTAAAGGTATTTGTCATTGCCTTTTTCTTCAAAATCTATGAACTCACTCACTGGTGTGTTGAGGCTTGCCATTTTGGCCTTGGTAAGTTCAGGGGTAACCTCTGTGCTTTCTTTGAGGATCAGCGCTTTGTCTTTATGGGCAATGATCTTCCCACTGCGGCTTAATATGATTAAGTGGCCGTTACCAGCGACTTTGAGATCCAGAAGGGTGTCTAAGATACTATCAAGGAACACTAAGGTACCGATTGCGCCTTTAAACTGCCCACCAACTTGTACTGGTTCGACAAAGGTCATGGAGAGCTTTTTAGTCGATGATGAAATATAAGGGGCAGTGACATAGTCTTGGCCTGTCGACTTAGCTGTTTTGTACCAGCCGCGTACTCTCGGGTCATAACTCGCACTGTTAAGAGAAGGGTCGTGGCGATACATATGACCGTTCTCTAACCCGAAAAAGGTCATCCCAAAATTCAGACTTGATTGAGCCTGCTGTAATACAGGGAGAATCTCTTTTTCGTTTTCGCCAACGGAAGACAATTGTTTTTCAAAACGTGCCTTCAATGTCGCAGCGGTACTTTTTCGATCTGTCATCCAGCTGCTAAGGTAAGCTTCTATCGCTTCTGCCTGTGATTCAGCTTCTGAGAAGGTGGCTGTTTGAATGGAGTTACGGTATTCGTTGTAAGAGTAACTGCCAATGCTAATTGCAATGATGATAGCGAGTGCTATTGAAAAAGTTGTGATTTTTGTCTGAAGAGACATGGCCATAGGTAGAGTCCTTACTTTCGGAGATTAATTACGTCAAAGACCTTTTCAAAACGTTGAATAATTATAAAAGTTAGTTAAAAAACCTCGACGGCAATGAGAATGGCCGCCGTATTCAAACGATTTCTTTTGTAAGTTATGTAACTAGGATAGGTCTGAAAAGTGACAGGGAGGTTACTCTGAAGCAGCTTTTAGTCAAGCTATTAATCTTAACGCCGATCCGTTAAAGCAAAAAAGTTGACTATAACGTCAAGATAGAAGACTAGGTTAGCGTGTCAGGTCGAAAATACAGAGAATCATAACGAATTTTTCCGTATGTTTGACCCGATCGCTATACTGTATAAAGGCTACTGTGAGCAGGTAAAACGACGTTACAGCTTAACAATAAGCTTGCCTTTATTTTCGCCGCTAAACAGTAAGTTGATACCGGAAGTGGCGCTGTTGATGCCTTCGAGAGTGTGGGCTCTGTATTTAAGCTCGCCCTTCATCAACATTTGGCCAAGTGCTTTGCCATATTCGGGGAATTTGTGAAAATGATCGGGCATCGTAAAGCCTTGGATGTTTAAGCGCTTCTTGATTATACCAACCCAGCTCGGCCCTGCTGAGGCTTCGGTTTTGTTGTATTCTGCGATAAGGCCACAGACGGCGATACGGCCGTGTGCATTCATGGCATTAAAAATAGGGGCTTGTGCTGTCCCACCCGTATTTTCGAAAAAGAGGTCGATTCCGTTGCTGGATGCGTTTGTAAGCTGGTTTTGGAAGTCGTCGGCTTTGTAGTTTAAAGCATGGTCAAAGCCAAGTTCTTCTGTTAACCACTGACATTTTTCGTTCGTTCCAGCGACACCTATGACGGTAAGGCCAAGGTTTTTCGCCATTTGACCAACCAATGAGCCAACGGATCCTGCTGCTGCCGTAATGGCAATCGTTTGACCCTTTTGTGGCTTAAGGACCTCGAAAAGGCCGTGATATGCTGTCACTCCAGGAAGAGCGACAACGGAAAGGATCGCTTCTTGAGGTATCTCTTTGGGAACAATGTTCAGATTTGAACCATCACTCACAGCGTACTCTGTTAAGCCCATTAGGCCCATTACTCGGGTGCCAACCGGAAATTGCTCATTCTTAGATTCGACAATGTCGCCTACACCGCTTGCACGCATAACATCGCCAAGTTTCACGGGCGGAATGTAGCTGTTTTCGTCAGGGCTCATCCATCCTCGCATGGCAGGGTCGAGAGAAAGGTGACTAAGTTTAACCAGTACTTGTCCATCCAAAAGGTCAGGCTGGTTGAGTTCTACAACATCAAACAGGTCTTCGCTGATAACGGTTTCAGGGCGTTTTTTTAGAGTGATGGCTTTGTAAGACATTATTTAATCCTTCTGTTTTCATCGTCTAATTTAAGTTCTGTTAATGGTAGCGTGAAAAAACGAAGTGTTGTTTGGATCAAATATGGAGATTGATAGGTAGGCTGCTTAATAGTGGAGTGGTGATGATCTTTCACGTACCCCACGTCGTGAGTCTTTGCTATGTTTACTATTCTGAGCCGTCTTTTGCGTCGCTGTTCTTGGTCGAAGGTGTTAGATTGGCTTCGCGCTGAACGGCGGCTAATACACCGCGTAAAATACCAAGCTCTTGTTTTTCAGGGCGAGAACGATTGAAGAATCTTTGGAGTTTCTCAAGGACTTTGCCTGGGTGGTTTTTGATGATGAAATTTAAGCCGTAGAGCGTTTCTTCTAAATGCTCATGGAACAGGTCCATTTCTTTTTTACGAGGGTACTCGGCGGTTTCCTTCGCATGGATGGATTGATCTTGATTCGCCATCCAAATCTCGTAAGCAACGATTTGTACTGCTTGGGATATATTTAGAACCGGGTATTCGTCGTTAGCGTCGATATATACTTGGCGATGGCATTGAGCAATTTCTTCGTTCAGGAGACCTGTTGTCTCACGTCCAAACACAATGGCGACATCGTGTTGTTTTGCTTCTGGGATGACCGTTTCAGCACATTCTCGAGCATTCATAATAGGAAGCTGGAAGGTTCTATGACGCGCGCTGGTGCCAATAACCAAGCTACAATCTGAAATGGCTTCTTCAAGAGTGCTAACAATCGTCGCGTTTTCTAATAGATCAACCGCACCTGCCGCGCGACTGGTCGCTTCATCAGAAGGGTAGTCATTTGGATCCACCAGATACAGATTAGAAAGGCCCATATTTTTCATTGCGCGTGCAATCGCGCCGACGTTTCCAGGATGGAAGGTGTTAATTAAAACGATTCTGATGTTACTTAACATGAAACTTGTATTTCTCTATTAGGCCTTAAGGGCGCAATGTGATTGAGCGTTCAGTGCTCGTAAAATCAACAGAGTCCATTAAGGTGTGTTCTTGATCATTAAAAACAAAATGTTGGCAGGCGCGATGATACAGGGAACCTGTTTCTAAAACCAATTTGTATTTGCCTCTAGGGATGTAATTGGCCGCAAGGGCTTGTTTGGCATGAAGGTAGATGGCAAACGGAGGCGCTCCTTCTAACGACTCAAATCGCAACATGCTCGCGTGAGGTAGCTGATTGAGTACGCGTAACCGACTCTTGCCAGCGGGCTTTTTATGCGAGCCGTTAGTACGCTCTACTAATTCCCCATGATCGGGAGCGATACCTGGATGACCGTGACAGCCATAAATCTCAGCATTTTCAAACGTTCCGAAACCAAACTTTGATGCGCTTGCCCACCCAGTGTGATTACTAAATTTCAATGCCAGCCAATTCCCTTTCGCCTGTTGAACTGTGACGTTTAAATTCGAAGGGATGTCCATTAGGGGTGGGTTCGATGAGTTAGGCTCTGAATACATAGGCGTCACGTCTAGGGTATAGGCATCGCCTAATCTTAGATTGGGGTAGAGTCCAGCAATATAGCCAATTTCATCTTCTGCCGTGTTCGGGTTTGGCACATTTACTTCTTGCCAATATAGGGTTGTGTAAATGCCCGCTGCAAAACAGGCAATATATGTTGTGGCTCGAAAGGCGAGTTTTGCAGACTTTAATCTAATCGGACTTGTTGTTGGTTTAGGTTGTTTAGACGATGTATTGTCTGTATCGAAGGATGAAAATGGGTTTTGGAATGTTTCACTGTCAAACTGATATTGAGTGTTTGTCGTCGTGTCATTGTTTGGATTGATGTCTGAGTGCTTAAAGAGGTTTTCTTGTTGAGAGTCTGCGTCTGAATACGGCGATGAGCTTTTTGAACCGTAGTCGAATGATTTCTTTTGCTTAAACGCCTCTTCGTATAGGGCTTTTACCCTTCTTTCATTCAGGGTATTACGTGCGGCGCGTATTGCTTCGTCTCTTGCTTGGTCCTTTTTGGCGTTGTTGCGCTTCATTTCTTCATAAGCGCGCTGCCTCTCGCGTACGAGTTCTTCTTGTGCCGTATCATTTTTGAAGCTAAAGCCTGATTTCGTAAAAGATGAGGGCTTTGCTTCACTTGCAAAATGATAGGGTTGCCAGTCCTGAGGTTGCGTTCCCGACTTTATAGCGTCCAGCACGTTTTGATAGGCTGATTGAAGCCGTTGAAACAACTCCGTTGTATCGTTATCTGGGTTTTTATCCGGATGATACTGACGAGCTAGACGTCTAAAGGCTGCTTTAACATCTTGTTCCGTGGCCGTTGCCGGTATTTGTAGTATGTGATAATCGTCTATCAGGCTCATCGTGATTTAGTGTTTGCCTCTTGGTGTTTCAATATTATGCCCGAACTCACTCGAAGCGCAAACTATGGAGACGTTTCCCACTTAATTGTCGTAGCGATTTTGCATTTTCTCCCCTATGTCCTTGCAATTTTTCGTTTATTTTACAAGTATAGGTTGTTTGATTTTATTCGAGTTTTTTATGAGTACTGAAATAGGCACTGAGTCCTTAACGCATCTGGATGCGAAGGGGAATGCGCATATGGTCGATGTGGGCAATAAACAGATAACTGAGCGTTCAGCGACGGCAAGGGCGTTAGTTGAAATGAAGCCAGAAACCCTAGCGAAAGTCATTGCAGGTGGTTTGCCCAAGGGGGATGTGCTGGCGACGGTCAGAATCGCAGGTATTCAGGCGGCAAAGAAAACGCCGGACCTTATTCCGCTTTGTCATCCTTTGATGCTGACAAAAATAACGCTCGATATCGAGCCGATTAACGAGTCTCAAATTGAAATACGCTGTACGTGCAAGCTTAGTGGTAAAACGGGCGTAGAAATGGAAGCTTTGACGGGAGCCAGCGTAGCCGCGCTGACACTTTATGATATGTGTAAGGCGGTCGATAAAGGCATCACTATTAAAGAAACTGGCTTGCTGACCAAAACGGGCGGCAAGAGTGGAAATTGGAATATAGATCAAGAGGGAAGTAAGTGATGGCGAAAATTAAAGTGGTGTACTTTGCTTCAATTAAAGAAATGCTGGGCAAAGACTCCGAAGTAATCGAATTAGACGCGTCTTTATCTGTATCCGATCTCAAAGAGCGGTTAGCAAGTCAATACGCTCAGCCTGAGTTGGCGTCGTCGAAAACCAAAGCGGCTATTGATCAAGAGTTTGCGAGAGATGGCGATATTATCGATCCATTAAGTGTAACGGAAGTTGCGTTTTTTCCTCCAGTAACCGGTGGTTAGTTCGAGTGTATCTAGGTCGAGAGTTTCTAGTTCGAGTGTTTTTAGTTCGAGAGTGTAAATGGCATATCAAAAAGTAAATATAGACGTTAAGAAGTCAGTTAAGACTGTTATTAGCGTTCAGACCGACGACTTTTCAGTGGCAGATTTATACAGTGGTTTATCCTTAGACAAAGCGACGGGCGGCATTGCTATGTTTGTTGGTTTGGTCAGAGATTTCGCTGGTGCCGAACACCATTCGGTTGCTGTTGATGCGGCCTTTGAACTTGAGCACTATCCTGGAATGACGGAAAAAAACATGGCGTCGATCGTTGAAGAAGCGACGAATCGATGGGGGTTGCAGGCGGTGACCGTGGTTCATCGAGTGGGGCGGTTAAACATTAGTGACCAAATTGTATTTGTTGGCGCGAGCGCCGCTCACCGAACGGAGGCGTTCGAAGCGTGTGAATACATAATGGACTATCTAAAAAGCCGAGCGGCATTCTGGAAAAAAGAAACCGTTGCGGGCAAAGGTGCGTGGGTAGAAGCCAAAGACCATGATAAGCAGAGTTTAGACCGTTGGCGCTAAACAGGTCGTAGCGCTTTCTTTTTAGCACTGGCGTGGCGTTCACGATATTCTGTGTCTATGTATCGATCGGTTGTTGCCATACTTGCGTGCCCAGCGTCTTCTCTTACATGCTCTTTAGGTCTGACTTTTACATCCTCAGATATTCCCGTATGTCGTAGCCAATGCACGGTTGCAACGCGCAAATCTTCGGCGTCTGTTTTCATTCCGTCTTCACACATTCTCTGATAAGCCGAATCAAAACAAAATTGGACAATGTTTCGCACTTGACGTGAGCTTGTCATGGCGCCCTTGCCACGATTTTTAGGGATCACGGGCGTCATTTCTGCCACGGTAGGTAAATCAGGTAAGTCCCTAAAGCGGCGGTAACGCGTTAAAGCTGTTAGCATTTCATCCGAGACGCTCACTAGGCGCTCTTTGTTGCCTTTTGAGAGCACTTTGAACCACCAATGACCGTCGGCGTCTTTAATAAAGTCTCCCATAACGGGGGCAGAACGTTCATCTGCGACCAATTCAGAGATACGTAAGTACATCCCTAAAAGCGCGTTCATGATAAACAAGGTGCGCTCATGCATGTTCGGGTCTTGCTCTGCGAGCATTTCTGCCGTTTCTATCACGTAATCCCATTGTAGGTTTGAGATACGCCTAACTTGTCGCCTGGTAATTTCTTTTTTTACAAATTTACTTTTTTGACGAATCAGAGCAACTGGGTTTTGACTGATTGCCTCTTCTTGCATCAAGAATCCATAGTAAGACGACAGTATTGAGAAAATAGCGCGAATGGCGGCTTGAGAGAGTGAAAACTGCGAGGACTTAGGGTTTTCTCCATTTCTAAATTCGACCTTGGATATATGTGATACAAAAGGGCGCCATTCTTTATTTGGTACGCGTTGACCCATATGGTTTTTGTATCGTGCTACGTTTTTGGTGCCAATCCAGTCCTCTGGTGGCGACACGCAAAAATGTATAAATTCTTCAACTTGGTCTCGCCTTAAGCTGGAGGTAGGGGATTCATTAACAAACCAAGACCAGAGAATAAGGCGCTCAACCTCTCGGCGATAAGAATTAAACGTCGCCTTAGAGCCGTTGTAACTGTAGATGAAGCATAAGGCGAGCTGAAGGTCCCTTTTGTAATCGACTTCTTCTAGAAGTTTGATCTGCGTTTGCAGTGGCGAAACAATATGATCGAATTGAGTGAAAGGGTTCGCGAGTTGCTCTAAGTTATCGATTATCGGACTGGGCGTCATTTGTGGCTCATTAGTGTAGGCTTATGGCGATAGTAACAAAAAAATTATCGGAAATAAAAATGCCTTCCAGAAGAAGGCATTTTAGAGGCGAAACGTTCGCTTTATAACGTTACGTTCACGTTATGGGTGTTGTGCGGCTTCAAGTTCCGTGTTTAAAGCTGTTGCAACGCGTGTATGCGCTTTTCAATTGGAGGGTGACTAGCAAACAGTTCACCCAACTTTGGACTTCTGCCTAAGCGGATACCAAACGCTAGCATGCCTTCAGGCATATGTGATTCTTCGTGCTCTTGTTGCAAACGAGCGAGTGCCGCGATCATTGACCCTTTACTGGCTAGGCGAGCGCCTGCTTCATCTGCACGGAATTCACGGTAGCGAGAGAACCACATTACAATGGTCGACGCCAGAATGCCAAAAAGAATCTCGAAAATAAAAGACGTAATATAGTAGGTCATACCAACGCTGCCTTCTTCGTCATCTTTACGCATAAATTGATCGACAGCGTAGGCAGCAATACGTGCGAAGAACATGACAAACGTATTGACGACGCCTTGTACTAAGGTCAGTGTAACCATGTCGCCATTTGCCACGTGACCAATCTCATGACCCACCACGGCTTCTATTTCGTCTGGTGGGAACCGATCCATCATACCGCTAGAAACCGCCACGAGTGCGTCGTTTTTGTTCCAGCCCGTCGCAAAAGCGTTGGCGTCGTGTGAGGGGAATATCGCCACTTCAGGCGTTTTGATGCCGGCTTCTTTTGAAAGTCTGGTAACGGTATCGAGTAACCAAGCTTCTTTGTGATTTTGTGGCTGAGTGATGATATTTGCGCCCGTGCTTCGTTTCGCCATCCACTTCGATATAAATAGCGAGATGAAGCTGCCAGTGAAGCCAAATACGGCACAAAATATGAGCAGAGAGGTTAAGTTGAGTCCTGTACTTGAGATGTATCTGTCTACGCCGAGTAGGCTTAGAACAATACTCGCAACCACGAGAACGGCGATGTTTGTCACCAAGAAAAGTAAGATACGCATTGAGAGCTCCAATATAGTTATATGAAAGTGAGACAACTTTCCTTACAAGGAGTTCTTTGTCTCTCTTTCTGAGCATCATAGGGGCAGTGAAGGGTATTTCAAGGTAATGAAGAAGTATAAGCGAAATTTATTACTTGCTTGTGCCTCTTCATCTCTAGCGCTAATGGCGTCGCACTAATAAAGTCTGAGTTTTATCAGTGCAACGCTCGCTCAGATTGGTAGCGAATGCGTGGCTTATTTAGTGCGCATACGGTGTAGAAAGTCAGCAAAACGAGACATTGCTGGTTGTAGTTCTTCGACATGTGGCAAGAACACAAAGCGAACGTGGTCATGGGTCGGCCAGTTGAACCCAGTACCCTGTACTATCAGTACCTTTTCCTCTTTTAAGAACTGAAGCACGATGTCGATGTCGTTTCGAATGTCGTACATTTTACGATCTAACTTAGGGAACAAGTACAGTGCGCCTTCGGGCTGGTGGCACGTCACGCCAGGGATGTTGTTGAGTGTTTCCCATGCGACTTTACGTTGTTCGTAAAGCCTGCCGCCTGGCACTATCAATTCGTTTATACTTTGATAACCGCCAAGCGCCGTTTGAACTGCATGCTGAGCGGGAACATTGGCACAAAGACGCATTGAACTCAGCATGTCCAACCCTGCAATATAGTCCGTTACGCCAACTTTAGGGCCAGTTAGGATCATCCAGCCTGCTCTAAATCCAGCGGTACGATATACCTTCGACAAGCCTCCGAATGTGATGCAGGGAATGCGTCCTTCGGTCAGTGTGGAAGTTGGCAAATGAGTCGCGCCATCGTACAAAATTTTGTCGTATATTTCGTCAGAAAACAGTAATAAGCCATGTTCTTCTGCCAGTGCTACCAGTCCTTGCAGCGTTTCCTTTGTATATACAGCACCCGTTGGGTTGTTAGGGTTGATAATAACCAGTGCTTTTGTTTTGTTGCTTATCTTCGATTTGATATCTTGAAGGTCTGGTTGCCAGCCGTTGTCTTCATCGCATAAGTAATGTTTTACATAACCACCTGAAAGGGTAGCGGCAGCAGTCCATAGCGGATAATCAGGCGCAGGGACGAGGATTTCATCGCCGTCATTAAGGAGTGCTTGCATTGCCATAACAATCAACTCACTAACGCCATTCCCCATCCAAACATGGTTAACGTCTGCTGATTTGACGCCAAGCGCCTGATATTTTTGCATGACGGCCTTTCGGGCAGAAAAAAGGCCTTTCGATTCACAGTAGCCTTGGGCGGTTGGTAAGTTTTTTATAACGTCGACCAGAATTTCGTCTGGTGCTTCGAAACCAAATGGGGCAGGGTTACCTATGTTTAACTTAAGGATTCGTTGCCCTTCATCTTCCATGCGCATGGCTTCTTCCAAAACGGGGCCACGAATTTCATAACAAATGTTTGCAAGTTTATTGGATTTGCGAATTAGCACCTTGATTCCTTACTATTAACCCTCATCGATACGGCTATACTTTTACAAAACCGCAAGTTCGGTTCTAACGTACGATATTTATTTACGGAGTGTTCTTATGCCTCATGATACCCCTAAGACGGAAAAAGTCACGAAGTCGGACGAGGAATGGCGTGCTCAATTGACTGAAGAGCAATATGTGGTGACCCGCCAAAAAGGAACAGAGCGAGCTTTTACCGGGAAATACGACAAATTCTATGAAGATGGGGAGTACCATTGCGTGTGTTGCGGTGCGCCGCTTTTTACTTCTTCTGCAAAGTACGATTCGGGATGTGGTTGGCCGGCCTTTTACGAAGGCATAGAAGAAAACATTGATGAGCACGAGGACAACTCGTGGATGATGCGGCGTACAGAAGTCGTTTGTTCAAATTGTGATGCTCATCTTGGCCATGTCTTTCCTGATGGTCCTCAGCCAACGGGCAACCGTTATTGCATTAATTCAGCATCAATTGCGTTTTCAGGTGATGACTCAAAAGACGAATAGGGTAGAGCTTATAAAATCAAACTAACCCTTTATTAAGATAAAAGGGACGCAATGTCCCTTTTATCTTTTTGTAACACAACCTTATTACGCCTTGCCTTACTGTATCTTACGTCTATATAGCCTGTTTGATTCAGTGCTCTACTTTTGTAAGAGCAAAATGACGTTAGGGTCATTTAATAGTCGTGTGACGGTATCGGATGCTAATTGACTCATTGCCTCTTGAACTTCTTCTTGCGTAGGGAGTGAGCCATACTCATCAATCTTTTGAGAAACATAGTTCGCTCGGTACGTTTTGTTTTTGGCTTTTAGTTCAAGAGAGAGCGAGTAGTCTAATGTTGCTTCCGTTTTTAGTACCTTTTTCGTTGTCGTATAAGACAGCTTAGACAGAGTCACCTTTAAGTCCGCTGGTGGCTGCCCCCCTTTATTTGGTTTAAAGCCGAGCTTTATTAATCCTTCGGTAAGCGCTTTTTTAATATCCTCTTTCGATGTGGCTGACAGCATGATGTCTGCATGCTCACCGATGCCTGTATTTATTTCTCCAATTTTTCCATCAAAAGACGACAGAACCGTAATATCGATAATTTTGTCATTGGTAAGCGTGTTCATGCTTACTTCTGGGGTAGGGGTGATATTAATAGTGTGTGTTGTGCTCGCACAGCCGCCTACTATAAGCGCACTGACTAAAATGGGTAGGGCGATAAACTTCATAGGGTATTAACTCCATTTTGTACAAAAAATATAAAAAACAACGGACTAACCTAAAAGAGTGAGAGTTTTTTTAAAAAAACTGTTGATTTTCAGATTAGTAACAGTAATATACGCACCCGCTCACACAGCAAGACTTTAAACGCTAAAGCCACTCTACGTCGAGTTGGTTATGTGTGAATTGTGTCCCATTCGTCTAGAGGCCTAGGACACCGCCCTTTCACGGCGGTAACAGGGGTTCGAACCCCCTATGGGACGCCACTTAACGTAAGCGTTGAGTATAAAGAAGTTGTATTGCAATGTGAATGTTTGCGGGAATAGCTCAGTGGTAGAGCACAACCTTGCCAAGGTTGGGGTCGCGAGTTCGAGCCTCGTTTCCCGCTCCACTTTCTACGGAAAGTAATTGTGTCCCATTCGTCTAGAGGCCTAGGACACCGCCCTTTCACGGCGGTAACAGGGGTTCGAACCCCCTATGGGACGCCACTAATTTTAAAGATTTGTTGGTAAGGTTTATATCTTATTAACGAGTTAGCTAGATCAAACCGAATAGGGGAGATCAGCGACAATGCGGGAATAGCTCAGTGGTAGAGCACAACCTTGCCAAGGTTGGGGTCGCGAGTTCGAGCCTCGTTTCCCGCTCCAATGTTTAACGTTGGTTTATTTATAGAGTTGAAATCTTTCTACGGAAAGTAATTGTGTCCCATTCGTCTAGAGGCCTAGGACACCGCCCTTTCACGGCGGTAACAGGGGTTCGAACCCCCTATGGGACGCCACTTCCTTTTACGTTATGATACCAAACAATTCCTATTGGAAGCCGCATTATGGTTTGGTTTGTAAACTTTCAAAAAACAGAGCATCTTTCAGTCAATGACCGAGGTTTTTCCTATGGTGATGGCGTTTTTGAGACTATGTTGTTTCAAAATAAAGAGGTTCGACACTCCCAATTACATCAAAACCGTTTACGAAGAAGCTTGCAGCGTCTTTTTTTTGACGCAAAATCGTCCCTAGATTTGAATGGAATTTGGTCGTTTATCCACGCTAATGCCCCTTCGTTTGGCGAATCTGTACTTGTTAAGTTGATTGTTACTCGCGGTGAGGGTGGAAGAGGTTACCTCCCCCCTGAGCATCCTCAATTAAATGTTCTGATCTATTTTGGTAAGCCTCCTTGTTATGCGAATGAACGCGTGAATGGCGTTAAACTTGGTGTCTCATCTATTCCAACCAGTATTAACCCTTCTGTTGCGGGTTTAAAACACCTAAATAAGTTAGAAAATGTCATGGCGAAACGTGAATTAGCCTCTGGCTTTTATGATGCGCTGATGCTCGATCCAAAAGGCTATGTCGCGGAGTGTATTCAAAGTAATATAGGTTGGTTTAAAAATAATCTGCTTTATATGCCCAGTATTGTCGATTCCGGCGTGCAAGGAACAATGCGGAGCTTCATTTTAGAGGAGTTTGACGGTGTGATAAACGTTGGGCGCTTTACCCTTGACGATCTTTTACGGGCCGATGAAGTCTTTGTATGCAACAGTCTGATGGGGATATCAGGTGTTGTGTCTATTGAAAACCCGAGAACCTTGGGTTGTATTGGTATTGAAACTGAAATATCGGCTTTTTGTCGGTATTATTCTATTGGCGAAAATATAAAAAACGTACAAAGTCTTTTGGAAAGTAAGGAAAACCATGTCTGCAGTTAAATGGCTTGTCTCTTTAATTTTTTTGTTACTCACATTAATGGCCGCGGCTGCCGGTGGGGTCTACTACGGTGTTACACAACCGCTTATGATAGACGAGGCGCAAGAGTACGAAGTCCAGTCTGGTAGTTCCTCTACGCGTATAGGTCAGCAACTTGCTGCACGAGGTTGGATTTACCACCCTATGCTTACCAAGGTTGTTTCTCGCTTGAATCCAACTTTAGTTCCAAAAAAAGGCCGTTATTTGATTGAGCCGGGGCAAAACTTAATACAAGTTTTTCAGTTATTTGACTCGGGGAAGGCGATATACCACGAGGTAACCTTGCTTGAAGGCAAAACGGTTAAAGACTACATAAGCACGTTAGCGGCGAAGGGCAATATTGAAATGACGATGGAAGGGTTCAGTGCCGAGCGTGTTGCTGAGCACATGAAGCTAGGATATCCGTCCGCTGAAGGGTTATTTTTTGCAAATACCTACCGTTATCATGATGGTGATACGGACGTTGATATTTTACGTCATGCTAATGCGCTTTTAATAAAAGAGCTAAAGACAGCCTGGGGCATTCGCCACACTCCCATACCAATAAAAACGTCTTATGACGCTCTAATTTTAGCCTCTATTATTGAAAAAGAAACAGGTGTTCCATATGAGCGTCCGTTGATATCAAAAGTGTTTATGAACCGTCTTAAACGTAAAATACGATTGCAGACCGATCCTACGGTTATTTACGGTCTAGGTGATCAGTATAACGGCAATATTACGAGAAAAGACCTTCGTAGCAAAACACCCTACAACACTTACGTTATTAAAGGGTTGCCACCTACGCCAATCGCAAATGTAGGTAAAGAGGCAATCTTGGCAGCGGTGCAGCCAGGGGAAACGGCTGCCTTGTATTTCGTGGCAAAAGGAGACGGTACGCATGCATTTTCACGGACGCTTAGAGAGCACAATAATGCGGTGGCTAAGTATCAAAAGTTCCAGCGAAGAAAAGATTACCAATCTTCGCCAACAAAATAATACAGATTGTACGTTTAACGAGAGAGTATTTAGTGAAAGGTAAGTTTATTACGCTTGAAGGTGGGGAAGGAAGTGGCAAAAGTACCGCCATTGCCTGCCTCGAACAGTGGATGAAGGCCCAAGGCATTCCCTATCTTCTGACTCGTGAACCCGGTGGTACGCCTTTAGCAGAAGAAATACGTCAGGTCGTACTAAGTAAGCGTGACGAAACAGTTAATTCAATTACGGAACTTCTTCTTGTCTTTGCTGCAAGGGCGCAGCATGTCGCGCAAAAAATTGCGCCTGCACTTGAATCTGGTGTTTGGGTTATTAGTGATCGATTTATTGATTCCTCATATGTCTATCAAGGTGTGGCTCGTGGGTTGGATATCGAGGATATTGACAGTTTGGTTCGTTTAGCAGTTGGCGCAAGTCTTCCGGATAAAACGATTTTACTAGATGTACCCGTTTCAGTTGGCATGGCGCGTGTCTCAGCGCGGACTGGTAATGACAGGTTGGATGGTGAAAGCACGCAATTTCATGAAATGGTGCGTGCAGGCTTCTTAGATCTGGCGAAAAGAGACAGTCATCGCATTTCTATTGTGGATGCGAGCGTCCCTCAAGAAAATGTTTTTGAGCAGATTGTGACGATACTTGAACAAGTAAAACAAGCAAAGTAATAGAGGTGTTCTATTAGTATCTCCCCTTGGTTGGAATCATTACACAAAAAGGCGTGTGAGTGGCGTAAAAACGGTACATTTCACCATGCATTGATGCTCACTGGAGAAGAGGGTGTCGGTCAAGATGTGTTGGCTAGGGCACTAGCGGACCTGCTCATGTGCGAAGTGAAAGCTGCACCATGTGGGCAATGCCATTCCTGTCAGTTGATGGCAGCGGGTTCACACCCCGATTACCTCTTTGTTGACGGATCGGAAGGGACGATCAAAGTTGATGTTATTCGCCAACTTATTCAAAGAGTGTCTAAAAAAGCACAAGTTGGAAAAACGAAGGTTCTTTTATTTAAAGACGCACATGCCATGAATATCAATGCCGCAAACGCGGTGCTGAAGGCCTTAGAGGAACCGCCTGAAAATACGTTCTTTATTTTGACGACCTCTAACTCATTTGGGATGTTGCCGACAATACAGAGTCGCTGTCAAAAAATGGTATTGGACAGCCCTACAAAAGAAGAAGTGATTGCTTGGTTAGAGCGGGAAGGACATACGGAGGTAAGCGATCTCTTTTGGCTTGCACAACAGCCGTTTCACTTATTGGCTCTAAAAGAGAGTGGATATGACAAGTTATACCGCGCTTTGCCAGAGAAAGTGTGTTCGTTACTTCTAGGGGAAGACAGCGTTACCAATATCGTAAAGGGCGTAGATCAATCTAACATACACGCTCTGTGTGATGGCTATGCTGCGCTTATTCATCAAGTGATTCAGTATTCTGCTACCGGCCACCTGCCTGAAGAGCTTACCAATGTTTCTAACTTGATGCTTACCAAGCGAAGTATTTATCATTTAATGGATCGATACAAAGGAATGATTGATCTTAAACAGCGCCTTAAGCGCTCAAACTTAAACCCCGTTATGCAATTAACGCACGAATTAAATCAGTGGTAACTGTTACATGTTGATCGACACTCATTGTCATTTAGATAAGTTAGACCTCACTCCTTATAACGAAAACGTCAAAGGAGCATTAGATGCAGCGGCAAATAATGGCGTAAAACAAATTTTGACGATTTCTGTCGACTTGGCGTCGTTCAGTAACGTGCATGAATTTACGCGACAAAGTGGGGTTTTTTCTAGTTGTGGTGTGCATCCCTTACATACCGAGGGGTTGCTCGACGATGCTGAGAGGCTGATTCAATTAGCATCGTTAGAAAAAGTCGTCGCGATTGGTGAAACGGGTTTGGACTATTTCTATGAAAAAGATTTAGCGGTTCACGCGGCACAGCAGAAGAGTTTTGCGCTTCACCTTGAAAGCGCCGCCAAACTGAAATTGCCTGTTATTGTCCATACTCGTGAAGCGAGAGAAGATACCTTGGCTCTTATACGAGAGCATGGAGACGCAGACGTTGGTGGTGTTTTGCATTGTTTCACCGAAAGCTATGAGATGGCAGCGAAAGCGCTAGACGAAAATTATCTCATCTCTATTTCGGGCATCGTGACGTTTAAGAATGCTGCGGAGCTACGTGAAACGGTTAAAAAATTACCGCTTGATCGCTTGCTCGTTGAAACAGATTCCCCATATTTGGCTCCGATCCCTCACCGTGGGCAAAAGAATGAACCTAAATATGTGAAAGACGTTGCGCAATTTGTTGCCGATGTAAAAGGTGTTCGTTATGAAGAGTTGCTAGAGATTACAGCAAGAAACTTCCACGAGAAATTTCGAAAGGTCATTCGTGATGAGGTGCTCATTGAATCTTGTTGATTTACAAGAATAAAACGAAAAAAGAAGTGATTTTGATAGGATTTTGTATGGTCATGCATTACGCTTCTTAATATAACTTAAACAAATTACCCCTCCTAATTTTTAGAGCGAGTAAATCCACCTAAAAGATAAAGCGTGTTTTGAAAGAGTTTCGCACTGATATTAGGAGTTGCCAATTGCAGTTTGATGTCTGTGATTGGCTCATATAATAAGGACCTTCATGATGTCAAATACGGTTCAGCCTCTTAATAAGAGCGCGTTGTACGCTAGCGTCCCACCAGAAAACCTTCCTTTTGAAAAGCTTAGTGATATAGAACCTTTGAGTGGAATACTCGGTCAGGAAAGGGCTGTTGAGGCTATTCAGTTTGGTGTTGCTATGCAGCGCCCAGGTTACAATATTTATGTAATGGGAGACTCTGGTACAGGACGCTCTTCCTACGTTACCAATTATTTAAAGAGTGAGGCGAAACGAAAAGCCGCACCCAATGAATGGGCGTATGTTAATAATTTTACCGATACGCGTGCGCCAAAAACGATCGAGTTTATGCCAGGTAAGTCGTCAGTATTTGAGAAGGAAATCCGTTCACTTATCGATGCAGTGATGGCGACTTTTCCAGCCGCGTTTGAAAATCCAACTTATCAGCAGTACAAAAGTGCCATTGATCGTGCATTTAATGAAAAATACGAAGGTGCGATTAACTTAGTTGAACGTATGGCGTTGCGTATTGGCGTTGCCATGTTCCGTGATGCGTCTTCGGTCAGTTTTGCGCCCATGAGGGATGGAAAAGCATTAGAAGAAGCCGACTTTGCTGGCCTTTCGGATGATGAGCGAGACGCTTTTCAGGCTGCGGTATCTGAGCTAGAAACACAGCTTAATGACGAATTGCTTGGATTGCCTCAATGGAAACGAGCATCTTACGAAGAATTGCGTGAACTGAATCTAGAAACTATTAAAGAAGCGCTTGACCCTTTAATGGCGCCGCTGTTTGAGAAGTACTCTGAAAACACCACCATCACGGCTCATTTGAAAGACATGCGTGATGATCTGGATAAAGTGCTTATCGATCAAATTACGGATGAGCGCGCCGCAGAGAGTCGAGACGAAGTTAGCCGTCGCACTATGTACGAAGAGTTCTACCTACCAAATATCGCGGTTACTCACGAACCTGACGGAGGGATGCCGGTTGTCTATGAGCCTCACCCGACGTATCGAAATTTGTTTGGGCAGGTCGAATACAGCAGTGATCAAGGGATGCTTATCACCAGCTATCGGTTAATTCGTGCGGGAAGTTTACATGCCGCAAATGGCGGTTACCTCATACTCGACGCGGAAAAATTACTGACAGACCACTACCTGTGGGAAGCATTAAAGCGCGCTTTAAAAAGTAAGACTCTTCGGATTGAGCACCCTTACGCAGACATGGGGTTGATGAATACCACCACACTGTCTCCTGAAGATCTGCCTTTGCAAGTTAAAGTGATCTTGATCGGGTCTCGTGAAATATACTACCTATTGCAGGATGCTGATCCCGATTTTCAAGAAATGTTCCGTGTGCTAGTCGATTTTGATGACACGCTAAAACGTGGGCAAGGCTCTGAACATGCATTCGCACGTCTATTAAAGGATCGTGTTGATCAGGAAGGGTATGCGGACGTAACACGAGAAGGCGTCGCAAGGCTTATAGAATACAGTAGTCGCTTAGCTGAGCATCAGAAAGAAATGGTCGCTCGTATTGGAGATGTCTTTGAGTTATTAAGTGAGGCTGATTTTGTCCGAGATATGGCAAAAGACGACGTTATTTCAGATGAGCATGTAAAGCGAGCGCTGTTAGCGAAGAAGCACCGTACCGGCCGCGTAAGTGAGAAGATCATTGAAGAGATTCTTGAGGGAACGGTTTTGCTTGATAGTGATGGCGAAGCCATCGGTAAAATTAACGGTTTAACGGTGATGCAGATTGGGGACAGCAGTTTCGGCGCACCAGCTCGGATTTCGACTACGGTTTACCCTGGAGGTAAAGGCATCATCGATATCGAGCGCGAATCGAACTTAGGTCAAAATATTCACTCTAAAGGGGTGCTCATACTGTCAGGTTACTTAGGTAACAAGTATGCTCAAAAATACCCTCTGGATATTTCAGCGTCGATCGCAATGGAGCAAAGTTATGGATACGTCGACGGTGATAGTGCGTCTACCGCTGAGTTGTGTTGTCTTCTTTCAGCACTGATCCAAGTGCCATTGCGTCAAGACTTAGCCATCACAGGGTCTTTAAATCAATACGGCGAAGTGCAAGCCATTGGTGGCGTAAATGAAAAAATTGAAGGCTTCTTCAGTGTTTGTAAGGCTCGCGGTTTGACCGGAACTCAGGGTGTTTTAGTCCCTAAATCCAATGCCAATAATCTGATGTTAAACGACGATGTGCTAGAGGCAGTCGAGAAAGGGCAGTTTTATATTTACGCGATTGAGACGGCAGACCAAGCGCTTGAATTATTAACCGGTAAAGTAGCAGGTCAAGCAGATAAAGATGGAAATTACCCAGAAGGGTCTTTGTCTGCAATGGTCATAAAGCGTTTGGAAGAAATTTCAAAGCTCGGAGACGAAGAGAGTGAAGACGAAAAAGGCGAAGAGACAAAACAAGACGAGCAAAAAGGACAAGCTCAGACTGAAAAAAGCGATGCTTAATGGTTTTTTTTAAAGTAAGCGGCACGTCGTCCCTTTATCTTTAGAAGTGGTGTTGCTCTCTCAATGTCGTACTAGTGAGCAGCCTAGTAACGTCCTTTCGTCCGTTTGATCATGTGTGCAACGCAATCGTTGCTCACCAGAGTGTATATCGTGTAATACAAGTCGCCGGCTTTTATATAGCTGGCGACTTCTTTTCTTTTGCTAGGGTGATGACGTTTTAATACCTTAGCTCGTTTGAACACCTCTCCATTCATTAGCGCTTGGCTGTATTCATCAGCCACTTCCATTGATTTTTTGTCTGAACATTCCGCACCATAGGCGGTACTGCCCATCAAAATTGATAAGAATATTGCGGTTTTTCTGTGTTTTATTAAGTTCATATTTAGCTATTAGTTTTTGTGGCACATTATTGCCTTGGCTATAATTAAGATCCGTGCTTACTCAGGGGAGGGTGTTAATCTTAGATGTTGGCCACGGTTGATATAAGTCTCTACGATCAATAGAAACGATTGTAATTAAGCCTAATTCTGACCTAAAAATCAAAGGTTGTCATTGTGTGCTGAATTGTGTTTTATTGTTTCTCATAAAAATAAGTTATCTATTTGTTTACCCATCTTTTGTGGCGGTATTGTGATAGTAAGTGATAGTGGAAGATTAATACTTCCTGTTTTTTTTAAAAAGGTCCAAATTAATGACGTTGAAAAGAAAGTTCTCTTTAGTTGTGTTTCTAAGCGCGGTTTCCGTGGCGGTTATCATCGGTCTTTTTAGCTATTACCAGCTAAAAAACACACTTCTTGAAGGGATTAACCAAAAAATCGAGGCGATAGCAAAAGGACATTCGAATACCATTCAGGAGTGGAGTATCAGTAAGGCAAATGCGATTGAAGCGTTGGCGACTTATTTAGGGAAAGAAGACGTTTCCCAAGAGTCGCTTCAGTTGGCGTCAGATGCCGGTGATTTTAGCCTAGCCTACTTTGGAAGTAGCGATGGTAAAATGCTAATGAATGATTTGATGGATTCGTTGCCAGAGGGTTATGACCCAAGAATTCGACCTTGGTATAAATCTGCGGTAGTGTCTGGTAACGTTGAGTTTACCAAGCCTTATATCGATGCTACAACAGGTAAACTGATTATTAGCGCAGCGAAAGTGGTTAATAAAGGTGGCGCAGTCGAAGGCGTAGTTGGTGCCGATCTATACATTAATGCGGTGACATCAGCGGTCTTGAACGTCAACCTTGAAGGGAAAGGGGATGCGATTCTTGTTCATAAGAACGGTGAGATTCTCGCGCACAAGAATAGTGATCTGATACAAAAAGACTTTAGCACTGAGTTGGGTTACTCCTTTGATTCATTGTCTACCAAATCGCTTGTAGAAGTTTCTTCTAAAGGTATGGCATTGCTAGCGAGCAAAATAAGCATTCCTAACACGGACTGGCTCGTTGTCTATGAGTTGAATGAAAGCAAGGTACTTGCTCCACTAAACAGCCTTATCATCTTGTTGATCGTTGCTGCCGTGACAACAGCCCTAATTGTCAGTGGTGTGATGGGGGTTGTAAGTGCCAAATTATTGTCTGGAATTACGCAAGTTAATGCCGTTCTAAAACAAATCAGTCAAGGTCAAGGCGATCTAACGATCCGTATTCCACAAACCAGCAATGATGAAGTTGGTATGTTGGCGAAGTACTTTAATGATTTCCTAGAAACGTTGTCAGCAATGGTTCAAGACATTAAAGGGATGTCGTCGAATCTGAATGACTTGGCGCAAAATACGACGCGCTTAACCACTCAATCTACTCAAGATCTCCAAGTTCAGCTGGATGAAGTCACAATGGTAGCAACCGCGGTCGGTCAAATGTCTGCCGCGACTCACGAGATAGCTAGTAATGCGGACAATACAGCTACCTCAGCAAAGGCGGCTCATGACCAAAGCCTTGAAGGGAATAAGGTGGTGCTTAAGAGTAGTGACTCTATTAATAACCTAGCCGGCCAAGTTCAGAGTGCTGCAACGGTGATGGGGGATCTTGATGAGCAAGTGCAGGGTATTAGTTCTATCCTTCTTACTATCCAAGATATCGCTGAAAAAACTAACTTGCTTGCACTAAATGCGGCGATTGAAGCGGCTAGGGCAGGTGAGCAAGGGCGCGGTTTTGCGGTGGTTGCCGATGAAGTGCGCGTTCTGTCTCAGAGAACTCAATCATCCACTGAAGAAATTAAAGATAAGATCGACGGCCTTAATAAAGCCACCGTCAGCGCTGTTGGGTTGATGTCTGAGGGTCGAACACTTGCTGAAAGCACGGTTCAAGACGCAGAAGAAGCAGCAAGAACCCTTGAATCCATTCAAGAATCTGTTCAAGTGATTACAGATATGTCGATTCAGATCGCAAGTGCCGCTGAAGAACAAAATATCGTGACAGGCGACATTTCTAAAAACAGTGAGTCAATCAAAGGTATTGCGAACAAGTTAGCAAACGAATCGCAAGAAAGCTTAGAGGGTGCGAAGTCTTTGTCTGAGGTGGCTGCTAGATTGGAGCAGCAAGTCGGGCGCTTTACAGTTTAGGTGTTAAACTCGTTTTTGATCTAGGATACTATTAGTAAAATCGAGCTTTGTGGTAAAGCTCGGTAACTAACCAAAGCAAGGTGGGCTCTATGAAATTAACGAATATGTTTGCGGCAATGGGTATGGTTGTAGCTTCGTCAGTAGGTTTTGCTCATGGTCATGGGTCTTGTTCAGAGACTGAATTGCATGAACACATGATGTCCATTAAAACTGAACTGAGGTCACTTGCACAAGACGTCAAGTCAGACGATCTTGACGGTGCGAGCGGGCATGTTAAAGCGCTCATAGGCTTATTCGAAGATTCTAAGGCTGAAACGCCATACCTTTTCAAAGAGCAAAAGCTCACAGGCTCTGCGTTAGAGTCTAAGCAAGCTGATTATGTAGCCGTATTAGACGATGCTATTGTTAAGTTGAAGGACATCGACTCAAAAATCGCGATGGGTGATTCTGGTAAAATCGGATCTGCGGTTCGAGAACTGGGTAAATATCGTAAGATAGGCCACAGCAAATTTAAAGCGGACTGCTAGTGGTTAGGTAACCCTATTGCGGTTATTTAGCGCTTAGCAGTATATTAATTGCTGAACGTGCATTGTCTTACTATTCTACTTGGTGAACTCTTGTATGAAGATTGATACAATGAGGGATCGATTAGAGGTAAATATGGCACGAGTTAAGAAATCCAAAAGTATTAAAAGCCGATTAGGGCGTTCTGGCAAGACTGGCACAAAGGAAATGCTCAAAGAGCAAAATAAAGCGCGTAAAGCTTCCAAGCACAGTAAGTTTCAGTCTAAAAAAGCAAAAGAACGTAAAGATCAGGCACGTAAAAAACTAGAGCGTTTAGGAATTGCTCCTGAGGCCGAGTCAACGGTACAGGCACCTCGCCCTAGAAGGTTCACTATGCCCGTACGCGAGCAAAGTGTGCCCGATGTTGAGGTCGAAGCTCAGGTAGACTCTGAAGAGTTAACAACAAACGATCTACTTGACGCGCTTACCGAAACAGACCAATAATGCTTGATGTGATAGTGTAAAAAGGCTGCGTATGCAGCCTTTTTTGACGGAAAAAAATAATAAAATCAACGTTTATAAGGGACTGGGCTATGAATTCTAAAGCATCTGTGCCGATGTCTAGTGTGAAGTTTTTACTTAAAGCAGTAGAAGCGAAGGGTCACTGTATTCCTACTTTATTGGAAAGTTTAGAGATAGACCCTAGTTATATCGATAAAAATGACACTTTTCCCGCTTATGAGTACGGCATGCTCTATCAAAAGATCATGTGGTTAGAGCAAGATGAATCGTTCGCGATGCTAAGTGGCGGAAAGATGCCGAATGGCACGTTTCGCATGATGTGTCTTTGTATTATTCATGCTCAGAGCCTTGCTAAAGCGTTATATCGATGTAGCGACTTTTTCGATGTGTGTCGAAGCTCAACGATCAAGCCCGTGCTAATAAAAAAAGGGCGTTATGCGTTGGTAACATTTGCGCCTGTCGATTTGGTTGATGAAGACGTTGCTGCTGACATTATGGCAAATGAGCCAATCGAAAAGATCCGCACCAGTATGTCAATATGGCATCACTTTATAAGTTGGTTAATTGGTCGACGACTTGCACTCAAGGCCGCGTATTTTACGGCAAATCGCCCAACGGATGTTGATTATTATAAAACGCTTTTCCAGTCAGAAGTACGGTTTTCCCAACATGCGAATGCGCTCGTATTTCCCGCCAGCTATCTTGATATGCCGATTGTTCAAACAGAAGATACACTAAGAGGTTTCTTAAAAACTGCCCCCTATCAACTGTTAGTGATGGTCGAAAACGACAATAGCTTGAAATCCCAAGTAATGGCTTTGATCGGAAAAGATTTTTCGAGAGAATTGCCAAGCGCGGATGAAGTATCGTCGACCCTCAATATGAGCGTCTCAACTCTGCGTCGTCGCTTAAGTGACGAGAGTACCTCTTATCAACAGATTAAGGACGAATGCCGTAAAGAGGCTGCAATCACCTATATGAATGCACCGAGATTATCGATAAATGATATTGCCTCGTTGATGGGGTTTGATGAACCCAGTGCATTTTTCCGCTCATTTAAGAAATGGACCGGGATGACCCCTGGCGAATATCGAAAAAGTGAGCAATATGTCCGTTTTGAGAAATCTCTCAAAGACAGAAAGACTAGGTAACTAGAACAGTCGTGATTGGTTTTGTTATCAATATAGCATTCTAATGTTATTGCTGAAATTCAATCTGTTTACCATCCTATAACGATAGAATAACGCTCGAAAATAAGTCGGAGAATAAGAATATGAGCGACTATCGTTACCCTTATAAAGATGTATTGTTTGCACTCAATCACGTGGCTAACATCGGTCGGTTAAACGACCTTGTTGATGAGCCGCTTTCCCAAGATTTACTTGAAGCCATATTGACCGAGTCCGCAAAGCTCAGTGAGCAAATCATTGCACCTCTCAATTGGAGTGGCGATCAGCAAGGTGCTGAACTTAGAGAAGGCGAAGTATATGAGGCCGAAGGATTTAAAGAGGCTTTTCGCTCCTATGTAGAAGGCGGCTGGGCGTCTCTTTCTGGCGATGAGGTGTATGGTGGACAAGGTCTTCCTTCGACACTGGCAACGGCTGTAAATGAAGGGATTCAATCTGCTAACTTAGCGTTTTCTTTGTGTCCGTTACTCTCAAATGGTGCCATTGAGGCACTGGAGAAATATGGCAGCCAATTATTAAAAGATACTTACCTAGAAAAGCTCGTTAGTGGTGAATGGACTGGGACAATGAACCTAACGGAGCCAAATGCAGGCTCTGATCTTGCCGCCATACGAACCAAAGCCACTCCTCATGAAGACCATTTCCTGATTCAAGGGCAAAAAATATTCATTACCTGGGGCGATCATCAAATGAGCGAGAATATCGTTCACCTTGTATTGGCTCGTTTACCGGATGCACCAGAAGGTGTTAAAGGCATTTCTCTATTTGTTGTGCCTAAGTTTTTGGTTGACGAGAATGGCGCATTAGGAAGAAGGAATGATGTCAGTGTGGCCTCATTGGAACATAAAATGGGCATACATGCGTCACCGACATGCGTTATGGCTTTTGGTGAAACCAGCGGTGCTGTTGGCTACCTAGTCGGAGAGCCTAATCAAGGCTTAAAGGCGATGTTTGCAATGATGAATAACGCCCGTCAGGGTGTTGGTTTACAAGGTCTTGCTATCGCTGAACGAGCCTATCAGCAAGCGTTAGAATATGCTCAAGAGCGCGTGCAAGGATACGATAGTTCGAGAAAAAATCGTGTGGCTATTGTTGCTCACCCTGACGTTAAACGAATGTTAATGACAATGAAGTCATTGATCGATGCTTCTAGGTTATTAATATACGTGGCAGCGGTTGAGAATGACGTGTCTAAATTAGCCGTTGGGGATCAAGCTAAGACTGCTGCTGAGCTTACTGCACTGTACACACCTGTTGTAAAAGGTTGGATCACAGAGATCGCACAAGAAGTCACATCGCTTGCTGTACAAGTTCATGGTGGCATGGGGTTCATTGAAGAGACTGGGGTTGCTCAGCATGCTCGAGATGCCAGGATTCTTCCAATATATGAAGGCACAAATGGTATTCAGGCAATCGACTTAATTGGCAGAAAGCTATTAGGTGATAATGCGTCTGCGATGGCGACCTTGATCAATCAAATTGTGGCTGATGTTCACGCTTCTCAATCGAAATACTCCGAAGCGGTATTATCGGAAGTGGCGCTTTTTAAGCAGACAACGACGGTTTGTTTGGAGTCCATGAAGGAAAATTCCACACTTGGAACCTATAATGCTTACCCATATATGATGCAATTTGGGTATGTCCTAGGTGCTTGGCTGATGCTCAAGGCTCAAGCTGAAACAGCTTTAGAGGGCGAATCTGCTTCGAATGAAGAGCGTTTGCGTTGTGCCTCAATTGATTTCTATTGTCAGCAAATCCTTCCAAGAGCGCGATTATTTGGAAGTATGATAGAGAACGGTACTGAGGACGTAGATGTCTCTATCTTTAAGCAATAAATAAAACGTAATCATTAAATGAGATCCTTGTGCGGCTACTGTGCTTTTGTCTTCCCTTGCTACTTCGTGGAAGTGCACAGGTCTCGAAAAATAATAATATACACATAAGGTTTAACCCGCTTCTAAGGGGTACTGAGTATGATCGAAAGAGAAGTAATGGAATTTGACGTCGTTATTGTCGGAGGCGGACCGTCAGGACTTGCGGCGGCATGTAGGTTAATGCAAAAAGCGAAGGAGTTAGAGCTTGAGCTTACCGTCTGCTTAGTCGAAAAGGGGTCGGAAATAGGGGCGCACATTGTTTCTGGTGCCGTTGTTGACCCCAAAGCGCTAACGGAGCTTTTTCCACAATGGGAAGAAGATGGCGCGCCGTTGATTTCTAATGTTGGACGCGACGAAGTATATTGGCTTGGCGATGAAGCCAATTCAAGGAAACTAGCACATTGGATGGTCCCTAAATCGCTGCATAACGATGGTAATTACGTGATCAGTTTAGGGAATTTATGTCGTTGGTTGGCTGAACGGGCCGAGGCGCTAGGCGTCGAGATTTTCCCTGGATTTTCAGCTCAGGAGATATCCTACGACGACGCTGGTCACGTGCAAGGGGTAATAACGGGTGATATGGGAGTCGCATCCGATGGCTCCGAAAAAGACGGATACATGCCCGGTATGCTTCTTAAGGCTAAGCAGACGGTTTTTGCCGAAGGCTGTCGAGGTCATTTAGGTAAGTCCCTTATTGAACACTTTAACTTAGATGAAGGCCGTTCTCCTCAGCACTATGGCATCGGAATTAAGGAACTTTGGGATGTGCCTGAATCGATCAGTGAGCCAGGTGCTGTTATTCATACTGCTGGCTGGCCTCTAGGTTCCAACTCTGGAGGGGGCGGTTTTTTATATCATCTGGAAAATAACCAAGTCGTTGTTGGTTTAATTGTTGATCTGAATTATAAAAACCCTCACTTAAGTCCATATGAAGAATTTCAGCGTTATAAACACCATCCATTGATCTCGAATATTTTAAAAGAAGGTAAAAGAGTCTCCTATGGGGCGAGAGCAATTGCAAAAGGCGGGTTGAATTCCTTACCGCAAATGGCATTTGATGGTGGGCTGTTAATAGGGTGTGATGCAGGAACACTAAATCCAGCGAAGATTAAAGGCACTCACACTGCGATGAAAAGTGGCATGATTGCAGCGGAATGCATTGTAGATTTCTTGTCTAAGAGCGATTCCTATGGCCACAAACTTTCTGACTTTGAGTCTTCTATCAACCAATCTTGGCTTGGAGAGGAGCTTAAACAGTCTAGGAATTTTGTGCCAGTCATGCATTCTTTGGGAACATTTTGGGGTGGTGCGTATAATTGGATGGATCAAAATGTGTTTAACGGTAAATTACCGCTGTCTTTCAAAGACAATGTGCCAGATTATGCTGCATTAGAACTTGCTTCACAGCATAAGAAAATAGACTACGATAAGCCCGATGGTGTGCTGAGCTTTGATCGCCTCTCTTCTGTCTTTTTGTCCAATACAAATCATGAAGAAGATCAGCCTTGCCATCTACGTTTAATTGATGAAACGGTACCTGTTAACTACAATTTGGCTCAATATGATGAACCAGCTCAGCGATACTGTCCTGCGGGTGTTTATGAGATTGTAGAACAAGAGACAGGGCCTTCACTTCAGATCAATGCACAAAATTGTATCCATTGTAAAACGTGCGATATAAAGGATCCGTCACAAAATATTAGGTGGGTAACACCAGAAGGGGCTGGCGGCCCAAATTATCCTAATATGTAACTACGCTATTACCTAATTTCATCAAAGTTAAAAACCAATTGTATCTTCATCGTATAATTGGTTTTCTTTTGAAAGATAATTGATTTTTATAAACTTATGCTTGCAGCTACTGCCACTATCGCTGTTTAATAATAGCCCTGTTAAATAAGGGGTATTTCTATGCGCATATGGGTTGACGCCGATGCCTGTCCAAACGTCATTAAACAAATATTGTTTAGAGCCGCAGAGCGTGTTCAGCAAAAGTGTATCCTAGTGGCAAATCAAGCAATTAGCATTCCGCCGTCTAAATGGATTGAGCGACAAGTCGTGCAGTCCGGCTTTGATGAAGCGGATAACTATATCGTTGATAACCTCGTTCCTGAAGATCTAGTCATTACCGCGGATATACCGTTAGCGTCGGATTGTGTTGAAAAAGGTGCAGTGGCGATTAATCCGAGGGGGGAAGAATACACTAGAGAAAACATTCGTCAGAGATTGAATATGCGAGACTTTATGGAGCAAATGCGCTCTAGTGGCATTCAAACAGGCGGACCTCAGGCGTTTAATCAACAAGATCGTATGGCATTTGCAAACTCTTTAGATAGAATCCTTGCGCGTAAGTTAGGTCAATAATACGTAAGTCACCGATCTACTACCTGGTGGCATCTTCAAGAGGATGCCATTGAGTCATTTGCTAAGCTTTGAAATTTGTATTGCGATACTCAATACGTTTGAAAGCCAAGGTTTAGCAAATGATTTAATACTTTCGGGGCTATAAATATGAAAAAAATTGTTGTTGTAGGTGGCGGTGCGGGCGGCTTAGAGCTGGTTACCAAACTAGGACATACTTTCGGTAAAAAGCGTCAAGCTGAGATCACGCTTGTCGATCGAAGCCAAACTCATATCTGGAAACCACTTTTGCACGAAGTTGCGACGGGTTCTCTTGATATCAATACGGATGGTGTGAATTATCGTGCTCACGCAGCCAAGCACAACTATACTTTTCAACTTGGTAATGTCACCGCAGTCGACCCTAATGCAAAAACCTTGACGCTAGAACCTATTCAAGATGATAAAGGCCACGTGGTCTTGCCTGAGCGCGAGGTTAGCTTCGACATATTGGTTATGGCTGTTGGCAGTGTAAGTAATGATTTTGGTACACCGGGTGTGGCGGATCATTGCTATTTTCTTGATTCCCACCGTCAGGCGGATCGTTTCCAACAAGCGCTGTTAAATCAGTTTCTTCGTATTCATCAAGCGGGTGATGATACAAACTTAAAAATCGCCATCGTCGGTGGTGGTGCGACGGGCGTTGAGCTGTCCGCGGAGCTATTTCATGTCGCCGATTTGCTTAAAGCTTATGGAATGCCTGAAATGTCTGGTAAACGTGTTCGTGTTGAACTTATTGAAGCTGGACCTCGTATTTTACCCGCATTGCCTGAAAGAATAGCGGCCTTGGCGTCTAAAGAGCTTAAGCGCTTAGGCGTTTCCATTAAAGAAAACACTCGAGTAACCGAAGCGTTCGATAGTGGAATGAAAACCTTTGAAGGCGATGATGTTGAAGCGGATCTTATGATTTGGGCAGCAGGCGTCAAAGCGCCGGAGTTCGTGAAAGGGATTGAGGGATTCGAAACCACACGAAGTAATCAAATCAAAGTGCAGCGTACATTACAGGTACCAAACTTTGAAAATATCTTTGTTATCGGAGACTGCTGTGCCTGTGAGCAAGATGGTGGAAAGTTAGTGCCACCACGTGCGCAGTCTGCGCATCAAATGGCATCGTTAGTACATGAAAACATTAAAGCGATGTTCCGCTCTGAACCACTAAAGGAATACACCTATAAAGACCATGGCTCACTCGTGAATCTAAGCCGCTACAGTACAGTCGGTAGTTTAATGGGGAACCTAGGTGGCGGCTCGATGTTTGTCGAGGGACGAATTGCTAGATTTGTTTATATTTCACTCTATCGCTTACACTTGATTGCGATTCACGGTTGGTTGAAGGCGACCATTATCATGTCCGCACAACGAATCGGTAAAGTGGTGAAACCAAAGTTAAAACTTCATTAAAGCGACGTGCTTAAGAGATGTTTGTCTGCTAGTTGCAGCGTTTACTTAGCAGAGAAACATAAGTAAGTAGCGACATAGGTGAAAATGAACACCTATGTCGCGTTCACCCTTATAAGCTAGCAATATAGATGGAATACGGCGCAAGGTGGATGTCTGTGTCGACTCTTGTGCCTGACGTTAATCCTATCGGTATTTCGATCTGTCTAAGTGCTGTGCTCTCACTACTATCTGGAAACGCAAACTTTGCTTCAGACAGTGAAAGTGCCGCTTTTTCAGCGCCAGTGTTGAGTGCAATTAATAGCGTTTCGGTGGGGGAGGTACGCGTAAACATGAGCGTTTCTTTATCATCATGAAGAAACTCTATGTCTCCTGAAACGAGTGCAGGGTGCTGCTTCCTAAACGCCAGAAAGGTTTTGTAAGTCTGTAAGATGGACTCCGACTCTGCTTCCTGTTGTTCGGCGGCATAGGGCAGGTGTGCATCAACCACTGGAAGCCATGGCGTACCGTCTGAAAACCCTCCGTTTTGCTTACTGGTCCACGGCATAGGCGTTCGACAGCCGTCCCTTCCTTTGAAATCTGGCCAAAATTCGATTCCAAATGGATCAACAAGCTGGTCATAGGTTAGTTGGCCTTCAGGAAGGCCAAGCTCTTCCCCTTGGTATAGGCAAACGCTACCACGCATGGACAAAAGCATGGCCATATGGATTTTACTGCGTTCATGATTAATCTGTTCGTCTTTTTCAGCCCAACGTGATGCCACTCGCTCAACATCGTGGTTTCCGATCGACCAACACGGCCAGCCATCCCCAAGACCGCCTTCGATCTCTTCCATTGTTTTTCGAATGTGCGTCATGCTTGAATCATGGGTAAGAAGGTCAAACGAGTAGCACATATGCAATTTGTCGCCCCCCTGTGTGTACTTCGCCATTGTTTCGAGCGCAAAGTCACAACCCACTTCACCAACGGTAGTGGTTTCTGGGTACTCATCCATAAGTGCACGAAGGCGCTTGAGGAAAGCAATGTTTTCTGGACGAGACTTGTCGTACTCATGGAATTGATAGGCGTAAGGGTTATCAGCACGTACCCCAATACTGCCTTCTTCAACTTCTTCTTTTGCTGAGTTATTTCTAAGTTCAACATCATGGAAGAAATAGTTGGCGGTATCAAAGCGGAAACCATCAACGCCACGGTCTAGCCAGAACCTAACGGTATCCAATACTGCGTCGATCACGTCAGGGTTATGAAAGTTTAAATCTGGCTGGCTGGATAGAAAGTTATGGAGATAGTATTGTCTGCGTCGGCTGTGCCACTGCCAAGCTGGACCACCGAACACGGAAAGCCAGTTATTGGGAATGGTTCCATCAGGGTTTGGATCTACCCAAACATACCAATCAGATTTTGGATTGTCTAAACTGCTAGAGGACTCTTTGAACCACGCGTGTTGGTCCGACGTGTGATTTAAGACTTGGTCGATCAACACTTTTAAACCAAACTTATGTGCGGTTTCTATCACATCATCGAAGTCTGAAAGCGTTCCAAAAATGGGATCGACATCGCAATAGTCTGAAACGTCATAGCCGAAATCTTTCATCGGTGACGTGAAGAATGGGGATACCCATATGGCATCAACTCCGAGTGACGCAATGTAAGGGATTTTCTCAACTAACCCTGGTAGGTCGCCGATACCATCGCCATTAGAGTCAAAAAAGCTGCGAGGATATACTTGATAAATGACGCAACCTCGCCACCATTCTGTATTTTTAACGTCGGACATGGGCGTTTCCTTGAAATCTGGTTTGTTTGTTGCATTGATTCTTTGATTTACGTTGTAAGTAGCGGATACGTCCTTTAAATTCGGCCACTTCGCGCTTGCTATATGTATTACTAATATCCGATAGGGTTAATTACAAGTGTTAATTTATTAGGGAGTTACTATTATGTTCGATAAAAGGTCGCTTCCGATTGCTGTTCCTTTGTTTTCATACTTCTTTTTCTATTGTGCTGCTATCGGTATTTTGATGCCTTACATGTCTATTTACTACAGCTCAATCGGTTTGAACGGCTCTCAAATTGGTCGATTAATGTCTACCTTTACGTTGGCCTCGATCATGGTGCCGCATTTCTGGGGCTGGCTAACAACAAAATTTGGTTTGCCGAAGAAGGTGATGCAGATATGCATGCTGGGTACTATTCTGTCATTTTTTCCGTTTAATTTTACCGATCAATTTGACACTCTATTTATTCTTACCTGCGTCATGGCAATGTTTTATTCAGCGCTGATGCCCCTAGCGGATGGGCTTGCCGTCATGAGCATTCAAAATACTCGGATACCTTATACACGCATTCGAGTAGGGGGCTCGATTGGCTATATTGTCTCTGTTTCACTCATTGGTTTTGCGATAAAAGCGTTTGGCGTGGGTGTTGTCGTACCTTCAATATGTGTTTGCTTGGTTTTGGCGTTCATTACGAGCTTATTTATCAAAGAAAAGCCTTATAAAGTCTCATCCGCTCATACAGAAGGAAATTTCAAAGAATTATTGTTTAGAAAAGAAGTTGCTTTGTTTTTTGGCTTGGCTTTCTTGTCGTATATGGCACACGCGCCTTTCAATATATTTTTTGCCGTTCATCTTTCTGATGTCGGCTACTCAGGCGCAAAAATAGGCTTGTTGTTAGGTTTCGGTGTCGCCATTGAGGTGCTTCTGTTCTTGTATTGTGGTCATTTTGTTCAGCGTTACTACGCAATTCATCTATTGTTACTGTGTTTTGTGTGTGGTGTTATTCGATGGGCGTTACTGGCTTGGTTTGCTTCTTCTGTATGGGTCGTCTTATTTACTCAGCTTATGCACTGCATTACATTTGCGCTCTTTCATATGGTATCAATAGATCAAGTGCGACGACTTTTCCCAGACAGATTCGGAAGCCAAGGGCAGTCTACGTACAGTGCTTTTGCCGTTGGGCTTGGCAGTGGCGTCGGAATGATATTTGCTGGATACAGCTGGGACCTTATAGGTGGAAACTGGACGTTTACCGTCTCTTCTTTTATGTCCGTTGCTGCCATAGTGCTTCTGATTAGAAGTCAAAAAGAATAAAAGAATAATAGAGACCTTGCTTGGAATGATTCTAGCGAGGGTTGGGTTCATTTTGAAGCATGTCGATAAAAGCGCGTGCTGCTCGACTTAGCGTTCTTTGGTTGTGGTGTATTACGCCTAGCTTTCGTTCGACATTAAAGGCAGGTAAGTCCAATACTTTAAGTTGTGTATCCACTAAGGTAGATGGCAGAACCGACCAACCCCAACCGATGGTGACTAACATGGCAAGGGTTTCCAAGTTATTTGTGTTCATCCGCACGTTCGGTTTGACTTGATGGGAAGCGAACACCGTTTCGGCAATTTGGCGGGTGAAGGTATTTTCGTTAGGAAGGACGCATTGGTATTTAGACAGTGCCAGTACATCAACTTGCTCTTCGTCTGCTAATGGATGATCGTTACTAACAACGCACTTTAATGGATCTGACCAGATTGGTATTGAAGTGACGTATTGATCTGGTGAGCTGTTAAGTGTGATGATTCCTATTTCGACATCTCCCTGAATAACTTTTCGATAGGCGTCTTCCGACTGAGTAAACTCAATGTCTATTTGCGCATTGGGGTATCTATTTTGGAATTGTTTTAAAGACTTTGGCAGTCGATGCAATCCGATATGATGACTGGTTGATATGCGTAACAGTCCGCTTATTTCGTCCATTTGCAATGTCATACTGCGCTTTATATCGTCCAGATCGTTTGATATTTTTCTGGCTTTGGGCAGCAACCTTTCGCCCGCTTCTGTTAACTGGACTTTTCGTCCAATACGGTCAAATAGCTTCACGCCTAAGTTCGCTTCTAGCGACGCAATTCTTTTGCTGATTGCCGGTTGTGTGAGGAATAATTTGTCGGCTGCGTCCGAGAATGATTCTAATTCCGCAACTTGTATGAAAGTGATTAATTCGCCGATTTCCATGATTCCTGCCAGTAATCCAAAATATGAAAAATATGAATTTGAGTAATTTAAAGGAAGCGTATAGGATTGTCCACAAGTCAGCTTAGGAGAGAGAGAAATGGCAGGCAAAACCTTATACGATAAGTTGTGGGACGCTCATTTGGTTCAGCAACGCGACGATGGCAGTGCATTAATCTACATCGATTTACAGCTTCTACACGAAGTAACTTCCCCTCAAGCATTTGAAGGTCTTCGTTTGCACGGCCGCAAGCCGTGGAGAACGTCAGCAAGCTTAGCGACGCCTGATCACAACGTTCCGACGACAGTCGAAGAACGCAAGAGCGGCGTTAACGGTATCGAAGATCCGGTTTCTAAAATCCAGGTGACTACTCTGGATGAAAACTGTGATGAATTTGGTATCACAGAATTTAATATGATGGATATCCGTCAAGGTATTGTGCACGTTGTTGGGCCAGAGCAAGGTGCTACGTTACCAGGAATGACCGTTGTATGTGGCGATTCTCATACCTCTACACACGGTGCCTTTGGTGCGTTAGCGCACGGCATTGGTACGTCAGAAGTTGAACACGTTCTAGCAACTCAGTGTTTGGTCGCTAAGAAGATGCGTAACATGTTGGTGCGAGTTGATGGCCAATTATCGCCGTGGGTGACCGCTAAAGACGTTGTGTTAGCTATTATCGGTAAAATTGGTACGGCGGGTGGTACCGGTTTCGCCATTGAGTTTGGTGGTGAAGCGATTCAGTCTCTTTCTATGGAAGGGCGCATGACGATTTGTAACATGGCGATCGAGGCGGGTGCTCGAGTAGGCCTTATTGCTGTCGACGATACAACGATAAACTATGTAAAAGATCGACCTTACGCGCCGACTGCTGATCAGTGGGAGATGGCGGTCGATTCTTGGAAAGACTTAGTGTCTGATAACGATGCTGAATTTGACGAAGTGGTCGTATTGAAAGCGGAAGAGATCAAGCCGCAAGTAACATGGGGAACCTCGCCTGAAATGGTGATCCCTGTTGATGCATCGATACCAAAACCGGAAGATCAACAAGATCCTGTTCAGCGTGAAGGTTATGCACGTGCATGGAAATATATGGGTCTAGAAGGCAAAGAGACGCTTTCTGATATCACCCTAGACAAAGTGTTTATTGGTTCTTGCACTAACTCTCGCATCGAAGACTTACGTTCTGCCGCTGAAGTGGTAAAAGGTCGTAAAGTGGCGGATACGATCAAAGAGGCTATTGTGGTACCAGGCTCGGGTCTTGTTAAGGAACAAGCTGAAAAAGAAGGCTTGGACAAAATCTTTACCGAAGCAGGGCTTCAATGGCGCGAGCCGGGTTGTTCTATGTGTTTGGCAATGAATGCCGATAAATTAGGTGCGGGTGAACATTGTGCTTCGACCTCTAACCGAAATTTTGAAGGCCGTCAGGGTTTTGGTGGTCGAACACACTTAGTTAGCCCAGCAATGGCGGCAGCGGCGGCGATTGCTGGTCACTTTGTTGATGTTAATGAACTAGTTAAACATTAAGGAGACATAGATGCGTCCATTTACAGTACACACAGGTATCGCGGCTCCTTTAGATTTAGCTAACGTCGATACTGACATGATCATTCCAAAGCAGTTTTTAAAGTCGATTAAACGAACTGGCTTCGGAAAAAATTTATTTGATGAATTACGCTATGAAGACGAGGGGCAGCCAGATCAGGAATGCACCGGACGTCCTTTGCGTAAAGAGTTTGTCTTAAACCAAGCGCGTTATCAGGCGACCAGCGTACTGCTTGCTCGCAACAACTTTGGTTGCGGCTCTAGTCGTGAACATGCGCCATGGGCGTTGGATGACTACGGTATTCGTGCCGTTATTGCTCCTAGCTTCGCTGATATATTTTTCAATAACTGCTTTAAGAATGGCTTGCTTCCTATTGTGTTAGATGAGGAAGAGGTGGATGAACTATTTAAAGCCGTTGAAGCTAATGAAGGTTACGAGCTTACGGTTGATTTAGGCGCTCAAGTGGTCACAACACCGGATGGTAAAGAATATTCATTCTTAGTTGATTCGTTCCGTAAGCATTGCTTATTGAATGGGTTAGACGATATTGGCCTAACGCTTCAAGAAGCGGACAGCATCAAAGCATATGAAGAAAAACGCAAACAACAAGCGCCATGGTTGTTTGCTGAGCGCACTCTTTAAGGAACATAACATGACTAAAAACGTATTAATTTTGCCGGGTGACGGTATCGGACCAGAGATTGTCGAACAAGCTGTGCGTGTTCTGGATCAAGTAAACGCTTCATTTGACCTTAACATCGAACACGAAAGTGCGCTTGTAGGTGGATCAGCGTACGACGAAACAGGCTCACCATTGCCAGAGGTAACATTAGACAAAGCGAAAGCCGCTAATGCTATTTTGCTTGGCGCGGTTGGTGGACCAAAATGGGATGGGCTTGATATGTCGGTTCGCCCAGAAAAAGGCTTGCTTGGCTTACGCTCAAACCTTGAATTATTTGCGAACCTGCGTCCTGCGATTTTATATCCTCAGCTTGCAGATGCGTCTAGCTTAAAGCATGAAATTGTCGCTGGTTTGGATATTCTGATTGTTCGTGAATTGACTGGTGGTATTTACTTTGGTCAACCTCGTGGTATTCGCACGTTAGAAAATGGCGAGCGTCAGGGTTACAACACATACGTTTATTCAGAATCAGAAATTCGTCGTATTGCGCGTTCTGCTTTTGAGGCGGCACGTCAGCGTAATAAGCGCGTTTGCTCAATCGACAAGTCAAATGTTCTTGAAGTGACAGTTCTATGGAAAGAAGTCATGGAAGAAGTGGCTAAAGAATATCCAGATGTTGAATTAAGCCATATGTTGGTTGATAATGCCGCGATGCAACTTGTGCGCGCGCCAAAACAGTTTGATGTTATGGTAACCGGCAATATGTTTGGTGATATTCTTTCGGATGCCGCCGCTATGTTAACAGGCTCAATTGGTATGCTACCATCAGCGTCTTTGAATGCAGAAGGTCGCGGTATGTATGAGCCGTGTCATGGCTCTGCACCAGATATAGCGGGTCAAGGTAAAGCGAATCCATTGGCGACGATCCTTTCTGTTGCTATGATGTTGCGTTATTCGCTTGAAGCGAAAGAGGCGGCAGATGCAATTGAAACCGCGGTCAGTAATGTACTTGATCAAGGCTTAAGAACGGCCGATATCGCATCAGAAGGTTGTACAACAGTAAGCACTGCTCAAATGGGTGATGCTGTGCTTGCTGCTTTAAAGGCCTAGTGAACTAAAAAAGTCACAGGCAATCATTAGGGATACTGCTCTTGGTATGAGTGGGCCCACACTAAAAAAAGGTAAAAGACCATGTCAAAACAAACTGTAGGTTTAGTCGGATGGCGCGGAATGGTAGGTTCCGTGCTTATGCAACGTATGCGAGAAGAAAACGATTTTGATCATATTGATCCTGTTTTTTTCTCCACATCACAAACGGGTCAAAAAGGCCCAGAGATTGGTAAAGATATTCCTTTGCTTCAAGACGCGAATGATATTGAGTCTTTGAAGAAAATGGAAATTATCATTACCTGCCAAGGTGGTGACTATACGAAGGCGATTTATCCTAAGTTACGTGAGGCTGGTTGGAAGGGTTACTGGATTGATGCGGCATCATCGTTACGTATGGAAGACGAATCGATTATCATCCTTGATCCAGTGAACCAAAACGTCATCAAACAAGGTTTGAAAGACGGCGTTAAAACCTTTGCGGGCGGTAACTGTACAGTTTCTTTGATGTTAATGGCGCTTGGTGGTCTTTTTGAGAAGGGCTACATCGAGTGGATGACATCGATGACTTATCAGGCGGCATCGGGTGGTGGTGCTCGTCATATGAGAGAGCTTATCAATCAGATGGGATTGTTGAACCAAACGGTTGCCTCTGAACTTGCAGATCCAGCAAGTGCTATTTTAGACATTGACCGCAAGGTCGCAGAAAAAATGCGTTCTGCTGATATGCCTGTTGATCAATTTGGTGTTCCTTTAGCGGGGTCGTTGATTCCGTACATTGATAGTCAACTGGATAACGGTCAAAGCCGCGAAGAATGGAAAGCGCAAGCTGAGACGAATAAAATTCTTGGTAATTTTGGCTCTCAAATTCCGGTTGATGGTTTGTGTGTTCGTATTGGCGCAATGCGATGCCATAGCCAAGCGTTTACCATTAAGTTAAACCAAGACATCCCAGTGACCGATATTGAAGGCCTGTTAGCGCAACATAATGATTGGGTTGACGTTGTGCCTAATGATAAACAAGCATCAATGGAGCGTTTAACGCCTACCGTCGCGACAGGTACTTTAAGCGTGCCTGTTGGTCGTATTCGCAAGTTGAATATGGGACCTGAATACATCAGTGCATTCAGTGTTGGCGATCAGCTTCTATGGGGTGCAGCGGAACCGCTTCGTCGTATGCTAAGAATACTGCTTGAAGATTAATCCTCTGCAATGTTAAAAAAAGCCGTCTTTATGACGGCTTTTTTTGTCTCTATTGATCTGTGTAATGTTTCGTTTATTAAAGTAAATTTGGGGTTGAATTTGTCTGATAAACCCTTAAGTTAATAAGTGTAGTAAGTTGAAAAGGAGTAATGCACGCGTTTTCCATCCATCTAGAATAATAAGGAAAGTTTGCTTATGTATAAACTGAACATTAGCGGCCATCACGTTCAATCTGGTGAAGAAGTACAAACCGCTGTAAAAGAAAAATTAGACCATTTAGCCAGAATCAATAGTCACATCACCACAATTAATGTCATTTTAAATACTGAGAAGCATAAAGCGCATGAGCTTATTGTTGAAGCCAGCGTCCACATCCCAAATCACGATCTTTTTGCAACCGTTAAAACAGACAAGCAGCTTGCTCCCGCATTAGATATGCTGGTAGCAAAACTTGAAAAGCAATTGCTAAAATATAAAGCGAAACACGAGGGTAGAAAGCATCATCCTGACTCGAGAGATCTAGAAAGTGATCGCGAGAGGGAAGAGCAAGATGAATTCAACGAGCTTGCTGAGCGTAGCGTTCTATAGAGGCGTTTTCCAAAAATTGTAATATTAGTCCACTCTTGAGTTTGGATTAAATAAGCTCAAGAGTGGTATATTTCTAAGTTCTATTTGTCGTCAATAATCGCCATATCATCCAACGGATAGGCATGATTTCATTAGGTTAGAGATATGGTCTGTATAAAAACTTCAATCAATACCTTTCTCGTCACAGTGTGTTTTTCAATTGTTTGTTTTTCTTCTGCCAGTGTTAATGCGTTTTCTCTTGGTGATCTTGATGATTATTTGGATGACGCTGAAACGGATATTCAAAATGAAATTGATACGATCGAGCAACAAATAGAAGAGTTGGAAGAAGGTCAGACCCCGACACAAGCACTTCAAAACCAAATTGATAAGAATGCACAAGATATTCTGGCGCTAGCTGAAAATGTGAAACAGAACATTAGTTCTGAGCTTTCAAATGTGCGAACCGATACAAACAACCAATCTGATCAAGTTGCTGCCACTCTGGAAGAGGCAATACTAAAGTATGACGATAAAAAAACATATTATGAATCATTAGCGAAAGCCGCTGGTGAGCAAGGCCAAGCTTCATTAGAGAATGCGTATGAAGAAATGGCAAACGCATGGGCGTTGCGGTTATCTCAATATGAAGCTGAGCTTGAAAGCCAGTATCAGACTATTTTAGAAGATATTACAACGGCTGAAGAATCAAATATCGTTCTTATTGGTCAGAGTGCGCAATTTGAAAACGTTGAAGAGGTTGATGATTCTTCACCACAATTGTATCCAAACTCTTCAGTTGGTCTGAGTGCTTCCTCTGATGGCTATATTATTCCATTTAACTATACCTTTTCAGATTGGGCTCAAGTTTCTATGGCGGCCCCTTATTCAAATGGGACCTTTAAGGCCCCTTTGTTGACGTTAGGTGTGTTCGTAAACGATTGGGTATTTGATTATATCGGTGTGCGTGGTCAGGTTTTAGCTGACGATGAATCTAAGTATGGTTATGGCATAAAGCTAAAAGAAAGGCTGGAGCATTGGCGTTGTTAGTTGACTACGCTTCCGGTCAGACTAACTACAAGTACGATTATGTCAGTTGGCGCTATGGGGTAGGGTGGCAATTTGAGGCGTCTTTATTGTATGGCTTATACAATGATATGAGGGTTGCTCCAGATCATAGTGCGGTTCGACTCTTTTCAAATGATGTGACGCTGGGGGTTCAAAAAAGAGTAATGTTATTTGGTCTTTACCCTCCCGGTATTAATTTTAATCTCAGTGTCACTACGCCTCAAGAGAACGAAATGCAATTCAATGGAAAAACCAGGTCATTGGATGGTGAGGATTGGCGTTATGAACTTGGCTTGAATGCTAAGTTCTAATCGTTTCCGTGTGTTTGAGGTTGCTCTAATTGCGCCGTTCTAGTTTTGAGAGCCCATGCGGTCATAAAAAAACTTGTTTTAAAATGACTTGTCTTAAAAAGAGTGCTCCTATAAAAAGAGTCGTCATAAAAAAGCCCGCAATTGCGGGCTTTTTAGTTCAAAGGTTTAAATGATGATTAGTTAGCGCTTACAGCGATAAGTTCTGGTTCCGCAGTCATTTCTTCAGCTGGTGGAACGAAAGAAGTCAAATCAATTCCGTCAACGGCTGATAAGTACTCGTCCATTGTAGGGAATCGACCCAAGATGGTTGAAAGTACGACCAACGGGGTAGAACCTAGTAAAGATTCACCTTTTTTCTCAGCTGAGTCAGCTACAACTCGACCTTGGAATAGGCGTGTAGATGTTGCGATAACAGTGTCACCTGGTGCCGCTTTTTCTTGGTTACCCATACATAGGTTACAGCCAGGACGCTCTAAATACAGAATGTTTTCGTAAGAAGTACGCGCTGCATTTTTTGGATTTGAATCATCGAATTCGAATCCAGCGTATTTAGCTAGAATTTCCCAGTCGCCTTCTGCTTTTAGCTCGTCAACAATGTTGTATGTTGGTGCTGCAACAACAAGAGGTGCCTTAAAGGAAACGCTACCTTGTTTGGATTCAATGTTGCGAAGCATTTGAGCGATGATTTGGATATCGCCTTTATGCACCATACAAGAACCAACAAAGCCAAGGTCAACAGGCTTCTCATTGTAGAAAGAAACAGGGCGAATGACGTCATGTGTATAACGCTTAGACACATCATCGTTATTAACGTCAGGGTCAGCGACCATTGGCTCAGCGATTTCATCTAGGTCTACTGTGACTTCTGCGTAGTACTTAGCGTTGTTGTCAGGTGCAAGAGCAGGTTGTTCTCCTGACTTGATGCCCGCAATACGTTTGTCCGCTAGAGCGATCAAACCGTGCAATGTTTTCGCTTCGTTTTCCATTCCTTTGTCGATCATAATTTGAATACGGCTTTTCGCCAATTCAAGAGATTCGATCAAAGTATCATCCGTTGAAATACAGATAGAAGCTTTCGCTTTCATTTCTGCTGTCCAGTCGGTAAACGTGAATGCTTGGTCAGCAAGTAATGTACCGATATGAACTTCGATAATGCGACCTTGGAAAACGTTTTCGCCGCCAAACTGCTTAAGCATTTGAGCCTGCGTTGCGTGTACGACGTCACGGAAATCCATATGACTCTTCATATTGCCTTTGAAAGTCACTTTTACAGAGTCAGGGATTGGCATCGCTGCTTCGCCTGTAGCAAGTGCTAGCGCAACAGTGCCGGAGTCAGCACCGAATGCGACACCTTTAGACATACGGGTGTGAGAGTCACCACCGATGATGATCGCGCGGTCATCTATGGTAATGTCGTTCAACACTTTATGGATAACGTCAGTCATTGGCAAGTATACGCCTTTTGGATCACGTGCTGTGATCAGACCGAATTTGTTCATAAAGCTCATTAGTTTAGGGATGTTGGCTTTTGCTTTGTTATCCCAAACAGATGCTGTGTGACAGCCAGACTGGTAGGCGCCGTCAACAATAGGAGAGATAACTGACGCAGCCATCGCTTCTAGTTCTTGAGCTGTCATTGGGCCAGTTGTATCCTGAGAACCAACGATATTTACTTTAACTCGAACGTCAGAACCTGCGTGTAATGGTGTTTCTGATGCCACGCCAACTGCGTTATTGTTGAAAATCTTTTCTACGGCCGTTAGACCTTGGTTTTCAATAGAGATTTCTTTCGACGGTGCGTAGACTTGAGGTGCATCAACTCCTAATGTCTCTGCAGCAAAAGTTTGCAGCTTCTTACCGAAAACAACGGCATAGGAACCGCCGGCTTTCATGAACTCAACTTTTTGTGGGTCAAAAGAGTCAGATACGTCAGCAAGCTCTGTGTCACCGTTGTATAGTTTTTTCGCTTTCGTGTCGATTGTTAACACGGTGCCAGTTGCAACCGAGTAAGCTTCTTCCAAAACAGGGTCGCCGTTCGCATCAAGGACTGTGTTGCCTTCCGCGTCAACTTTTTTGACCCAGTTTTTAAGATCGATACCAATACCGCCAGTCACGCCAACAGTTGTTAGAAAGATTGGCGATATACCGTTAGTACCAGCAACAACAGGGGCAATATTGATGAAAGGAACGTATGGGCTTGCTTGTTTACCCGCCCACAATGCAACGTTGTTCACGCCAGACATACGAGAAGAACCGACACCCATTGTGCCTTTCTCTGCGATAAGCATGACTTTCGCATCAGGGTGTTTCTCTTTTAATTCTACAATTTCTTGCTGAGCTTCTGGAGAAATCATGCACTTACCGTGCAGTTCACGGTCTGCACGAGAGTGAGCTTGGTTACCTGGAGACAGTAAATCGGTAGAAATATCGCCTTCACCTGCAATGTAGGTAACGACTTCAATTTTTTCTTCGATTTCAGGTAATTTAGTGAAAAACTCCGCTTTAGCGTAGCTTTCCAGAATGTCTGTAGCGATCGCATTGCCCGCTTTGTAAGCGTCGGATAGTCGATCCATATCTGCTTCGTACAAAAACACTTGAGTTTTTAGAACGTCAGCCGCCGCAGATGCAATTGCCGCATCGTCTGCTAAAGCAAGGTCAATGAGTGCTTCAACTGATGGGCCGCCTTTCATGTGAGAAAGGTATTCGAAAGCGAGTTCAGGACTAATTTCTTTAACTGACTCTTCTCCTAAAATAATTTCTTTTAGGAACTGAGCTTTAACCGCCGCAGCGCTTGTTGTACCGGGTAGCGTGTTGTAGACGAAAAAGTTTAGAGACCCTTCGCGGTACTTGTGCTCAGTGTCTTTAATTTGAGCAATGATTTCAGTTAGCAGTTCACCGCTGTCGATTGGCTTAGGGTGTAGCCCTTCACCTTTGCGGTCTTCAATTTCGTTTAAGTATTCTTGATACAGGCTCATTTAACACCTCTAAACTTTTAATAGCGAAAATATTACGTATATAAAGGACCTACTCAGAGATCCACCTTTATTATTAAGGAAACTTCCCTAAGGAAGCTTAGGGTACAAATACGAAGCTTCCATTGTAGTCTATACGTTTGGCTTAATTATAGTATAGGAAAAATTGCTTCAAGAGTGGCTATCCGCCATAACAATATCGAATAGGTGACATTTAGCGAAATTATTCTGCTACTTCTAAGGCTTTGTTTTGGTTAAGAAACCGACGACTCACTCTGTGTTTTTGTGCGCAATTCATCTCTTCTCCTGTAGCTAGAACGCTAGTTTTTTAAGACTCTGACCAATCGAAATCCCCAGTTACTGGCACGCATGTCCGGCTCTGCGGGGTAGCGGGTTGCACTTCGTCCTACTGTCGGCTCATCAAACCAAGAACCACCTCGAAGTACTCTCTGCTCGCACTGGTTTGACAGCCAAATGCTATTCGTCGTTGGGGCACCTTCGTAGCTGGCGTGATAGCAATCTTCGACCCACTCTGCGACATTACCATGCATATCGAATAGGCCAAATGGGTTGCTTGCTTGTGACCCTACTGGTGCAGAAGAGACGCTGTCCCATTGTGTTCCACAGCTTTCACAGACGCTAAAGCCTTCTTGTAGGTTGTCTCCATACCAATACGCCGTTTTGGACCCTGCTCTAGCAGAGTATTCCCATTCTATTTCAGTGGGTAGTCGATAAGATTTTCCCGTTTGCTCAGAAACCCAAGCTGCGTAAGCTTTGGCATCATACCAAGAGATATTAATAACTGGGCGATTATTGCGTCCCCAGCCATTGTCTGGCGGGAGGGCTCTTCCGGTGGCTTTAGCAAACCGATCATATTGAGCAAAGGTTACTTCATGTTTACTCAAGTAAAAGCCAGTAGGGATATTAACTTCATGTTTCGGTAATTCGTTCTCGTAACCGTAGCCATTCAGGTCGCCCATTTCGAAAATGGCCGGTGCAATCTTTTCGACTTTTGGGGCATTCCCTCCGTCTTTAAGCGGTTCTTCGAGGACTTGCGGTAAGCTTTGAAAGTCGTTCTCAACAACGTCAGGAATGTCGGTTTCGGTGTCGGAAAAGTTGACTAAACCAAGTATAAAGGGGAGTGCTATGGCGGCACTTGTTAATGTGAGTGCAGGTATGCCTATTTTTAGCCATCGGCTTCCGCCGCTGTTTTGTTTGCGTGGTTTGCTCTTCTTTGGTCTAACGGTTCCGTTGGATGTTGTGCTTTCATAGAGGTCCGCTCGTAAAATGCGCATTACCTCGACCAGCGATTTAGGGCGATGCCTAACCGCAGGGCGGCTCCAGTTTTTTATCTTGTTCCAAGCGTCTGGACTAAGAGAATCAATTTCCTTAGGTAGGTTGTTGGTTGCTCTGTCGAGAATGGATTCTCCAAGTAACGCGGCGAGTAGCAACTTCATGAACATGTATCGATCGATCGATGGGCTGAGCGTTTGGTGGCGTTTTTTGTATTCAGGTGGAAAAAATCGTGCGTCCATGTCTTGGCCGGTGATTTTGTTCATCCAATTTAAGGCGCCAAACCCCGTCATTACGCCGCTGCCGTTTACGACATGAACGCTGTTCAAATCAAGCATTCCGTGCACTAACTCTCGTTCATGTACCTGATCCAATGTTTTGGACATAGAGTCAAATACGCTTAATACGATATTCAGTGGCGCGCCGTCTGGGTATTTTCCAAGAAAGCTAAATAGGCGTTCACCCCCACACACCGCAGAACAAGAAAAAACCCACAAATTTGAGTAGAAAGGAGGGTAGTTAGGCGTGATTGATGAATGCTTTATTTGCGTATATTTACGCGCGTTGGACAAGAAGTCTTCGAGTTCGCCTCGTTGTGGCTCATAAAAACGCAAAACAAATGAGCGGCCACCTTGATCGGCGACCCAAGCTGTTTTGCTCTCATTGAGAGGGTAGTTGAGGGTGTATGGATCGAGCTCCATCCCAACATGTTGACCAATTCTTAAATTGTTTGGGTCGTAATACTGCTTCATGAGTGACTTGATATCCAAATCAATATCTACGGAGCATTAAATAATGCCAAAGGTTCAACAGAAAGAAGGATGCATATGTGTAACTTTCTTTGCTATGACTGAAACTTAGGTCAGTTATTCGTTGCTTCCATTAATGCGTGGTTATTCATTCCAGAGTATAATCTCGTTTTTTAAAAGAAAAAGGTAGAGAAATGTTATCTGCATATCCTGAGTTGGTTGAATTTCTTCCCTGTGCTTCACCGGATGCATGGGTGAAATGGGCGATAGAGAATGAAACCACACTTCTAGTTGATCATGCTCACTGCGAAAAGAAAGCAGCAAGTACAGCAATGAGTTTAATGTATCGCTACGTGGATAGGGATAATTTATTGCATAAAATGTCCCGCTTGGCTCGTGAAGAGTTACTGCATTTCGAGCAAGTTCACAAAATAATGCGTAAGCGTAATATGCCTTACGAGCATTTAACGGCCTCTCGTTATGCTGACGGTCTACGCAAACACATTCGAACCCACGAGCCGGCTCGCTTAGTTGATACCATGATTATCGGCGCTTTTGTGGAAGCTCGTTCGTGCGAGCGCTTCGCTGTGTTAGCTCCACACTTAGATGAAGAATTATCCAAATTCTATATTTCCTTGCTCAAATCAGAAGCACGTCACTTCGAAGACTACCTTGAGCTTGCAAAGGAATACTCAAACGAGCCAATCGATGAGCGAGTGGCCTTTTTTAGGGCGTTAGAAGAGAAGCTCATTACAGAGCCAGACACAGAGTTTCGCATGCACAGTGGGCCACCTAAAGCAGCATAATGCGACATTATGTTACTTAATAATTACAAGGTGTTGCAGTTTTTAGCTCACACTAAGTTCATATCCTGCTAGACTCTTCGTTACTACTCATGAAACTGGGGAGGTTGTGATGAGCAAGCACACTACTGAGCAGTTGCCAGAAGTTACTTATTGGTTGGCACTGCAAATAGCGAAAAGCAAGCCTTCAATCGATCTGGAGAAAGTCTATGAGGGAACCATTGAGCTTGATTATCTTTATCAGGTTTTGACAAATAAGGCGCAGCAACATTGGTGGTCATCTTATGGGGTGGAGCTTAATCCCGTTACTGTAAATAATGCCTTTTTTAGGGCAATTGCAGTTTTGCATGATCGAAATCTAGAATTTAAGCGCTCTCGCGGTGGTCAAGAAACAGCGTGGGTGAAAGAACTTCTTCATTTAACTTAAAGTGAACTTAGCAAAACTGGCTTCCCTGATGTAGCGAAGCTGGTTTTATTTTTTTTCTTTTTGTACGGCCCCAGGTTTTTATCTGTTAGGGCTTCGTCGCTACTGAGTCTGTGGTTTAAACTCACAAATCGTCTTAAAGTTGAAGTGCGTGCTGTGTATCTAAAGATTCAAAGCCTTTTTCACAAAAGCTTTCTACACTTGCGCGTGCCTGTGACAGTGAATTGTCCTCTAGTTTGGCGACCCAAACAAAAGTATCCCAATCCCCAAGTACTAGGCGCTTACCAAAGGTTTGATCGTGAAGTTTTGGTCTGTGGGTGTGTCCGTGAATAAGTACCGAAGCGCCTTGCTGGTGCATTGTGGATGCAATGGTGTTTTCATTCACGTCCATGATGCTGCTTTCTTTATCTGCTGACATCGATTTACTGTCATTTCGAAGCTGTTGCGCGAGTGCCAGTCGTTGCTCGATTGGCATTGCAAGTACCGTGCTTTGCCATGCTTCTGTTCGATTCTGTGCGCGAAACTGTTGGTAATCGATGTCGTCTGTACAAAACTCATCACCGTGCGCTAAACAGATAATGTTGCCACGGTGATTCAATGAGCTGATTTCTTCTAAGAGTTCTGCCCCTGTTCGTTCACACCACGTATGTTTAATTAAAAAATCACGATTTCCATGTATGAACTTAATGCTGTGTCCTGACGCATGTAAAGAGGTGAGGGCGGTTTCGATGTCTTTGTTCCAAAGTGGTTGGTAGTCGTCGCCAATCCAAGCCTCATAAAAATCCCCTAATATGTAGAGCGTGCTATCTGGGTATTTTTTTATTTCATCTGTTAGAACGACGAACGCCCGGATCAAATCCGGGCGTTTATCATACAGATGTAGATCTGATATGAAGAAGTCTGTCATGAAACGTTATTCTGCAATCAGCTCTGCTGATTCGATAACAACATCTTCAGCAGGGACATCTTGATGGCCTGCTTTCATTGTTGTTGGTACTTCTTTGATCTTGTTTACTACGTCCATACCAGCAGTCACTTTACCGAATACCGCGTAACCCCAACCATCTGGCGTTTTTGATCGGTGGTTTAGGAAGCTGTTATCAGATACGTTGATAAAGAACTGAGCAGAGGCGGAATGTGGGTCCATTGTACGTGCCATAGCCAGTGTGCCAGTTAGGTTTTCTAGGCCATTGTCAGCTTCGTTTTCAATAGGAGCACGAGTCTCTTTCTGCTTCATGTCAGCGTCAAATCCGCCACCTTGAACCATGAAACCATTGATCACGCGATGGAAGATCACGCCATTGTAATGACCAGCAGTAACATACTCTTCAAAGTTTTTAGCAGACTTCGGTGCTTTTTCGTAGTCTAGCTCGATAGTGATATCACCGAAATTAGTGTGTAGAACGATCATGAATAGGTCCTTATAATTAGCGTTTTTGTCAGCGTTATCTTAGTGAAAAGCAACGCTTAGTCGATATTTAACATTTTATGCGTTTGTAAGCTTATACGCCACAGCGGATTTTCCAAGCAGTATTTTAATGTTGCGCTTTGGGTGTCCGATGCGATGATATTTTGCTTTGGTACCGCACTTAAATCCATTGGTTGGAGGTAAAAGTGCTCAAATTCAAGCCCTTCATAGTCTTTAGGGTTTAAATTTGTTTGCGGATAAACGAATTTGAGCTCATTGCCTGCATTGACGACAAGCGGATCTGTCGTTTTAGGGCTTACACAGATCCAATCAATGTTGTCTGGGAGTCTAAGTGTGCCATTGGTTTCGATCGCTACCATAAAACCATAGGATTTAACGGCACTGATTAGCGCTTGATCAAGTTGAAGGGCTGGTTCACCGCCGGTGAAAACGACGTATTTGTTGCCGTGGCCTTGAGGCCATTGATTGGCGATGTGTTTGGCAAGCTCATCGGCGGATTTGAAGCGGCCGCCATTCTGGCCATTGACGCCGTTGAAATCGGTGTCGCAAAACTGGCAGTCAGCGCTTAAGCGGTGTTTTTCTTTACCGCTCCAAAGGTTGCAGCCTGTAAAGCGGCAAAATATTGCTGGGCGCCCTGCGTGAGCACCTTCTCCCTGAAGGGAGTAAAAAGATTCTTTTACGTTGTACATGGTTATTTCTTCAATCACTCGAAAACAGTCGAGGCTGGGTCATAACATTGAATATTACCTATCTAGGTGATATTCAGTTCGAAAATCGAGCATCTGTGGAACAGAAGCCGACGGCATTACACTATTAACGAATTCTAACTAAGTCTCATATGCGAGTGTTCTTTATACTTCATACGCAAGCGGGTCGGTCGTGTTTTGCTCAGAGAACGCTTCTAAACGTTCAGTGCATGCGCCACATTTCCCACAGGCTTTTTCTCGCCCGTTGTAACAGGTCCATGTGTTTGCATAATTTAGACCCATAGTTAAGCCATCCTCTAAAATATCGCCTTTAGAGTTACTTAAATAGGGCGTAACGATCTCTACTGATTGATAGTTTGCGATCTTAGAGACATCGTTCATTGCATTTACAAAGGCTGGACGACAGTCAGGGTAAATATGATGGTCGCCCGAATGCGCGCCATAATACACTTCTGGCGCTTCTAAAGATACCGCGTAGGCAATGGCCATTGAGAGAAGCACCATATTTCGATTGGGTACCACCGTCGACTTCATGCTTTCTTCAGCATAGTGTCCCTCAGGTATCTCGATCTCATCGGTTAGTGAAGAGCCTGCCATGAGTTCATTGATCGCTGATATGTTCACCACTTTATGTGGGATGTTTAGATCTTGGCATACTTTTGCGGCCACAATAAGTTCTTTGCTATGCCTTTGTCCGTAGTTAAACGACAATGCGTACACGTCTTTGCCATCTTTTATTGCTTTGTTCAGAACGGTGAAAGAGTCCATTCCACCAGAGTAGACGACAACGGCTTTATTCGTCATTGCTAATAACCTCAATTTAAACGGATTTATAAACGGATTTAAGAGAGGCTTTCGTAGAAAAAGCGCTTCTTGAAAAACGACGCCATTCTAACAGAAAAAAAACTGACCATATAGTTATGGAAGGCGTGAACAAGTCCACTGTCTTCAGTATGAGGGTAACTCTTATTTATTCGATGCAAGTGTCGCCGTCCAATACCCAAGTTTTTTTCGACTGACGCTTGATTAATGTACATGTTAGCTTAATATATGTAACTGGTTACGCATATGTTTAAGGAGGGTGTGTGGAGCAATTTGGGATTTTGTCGTTTGGCAGTCGGCTGAAGCGATTGAGTGATTTCCTGTACGGAGAAGTGCAAGCGGTTTATCTAGCGTCCGATACGCCCATTTCTTCAACTTATTTTCCTATTCTTCGATTGCTTAGCTTTGAAGGTGCGCTAGGTGTCGTTGAAATATCTGAGAAACTAGGAATAAGTCATCCAGCGGTCAGTAAACAAGTCAATAAAATGGTGCGTGATGCGCTGCTGGTAAAGAAAGCGGATTCGTTAGATCAGAGAAAAACGCTTTTGGCACTCTCCGATTCTGCGAGCCAGAGTATGGTTAGGGCTAAACCCGTATTGGAGGCAATTGACCTTGAACTAACTAGATTGATTGAGTCGTTTTCCTTGAGTTCGACATTTTTGGCATCTTTTACAAAGGTGGAGCAAGAAGTTTTGTCATTAGGGTTGGCAAAGCAGGTAGTTACCCAGTGCAAGTTTCAAAATAAGTTGGAATTAAAGCCGCTTTCTGAGGTTAGAGTTGACTCTTTTCGAGAGTTAAATATGTCTTGGTTAAATCAGTATTTTTCAGGTCAGATTACTGAGGAAGACAGGTGTGTATTAGAGACGCCGATTGAAAGTATTGTCGAGAAAGGCGGGGAAGTGTGGGCAGCTGTGGTACCAGAGGAGTCTGCCTCGAATGAAGAGGGTGACAATAAAGAGAGTGGCTATAAAGTAGTGGGTGTGTTTGCGCTACGCCCCTCTAAACTAGGGTTGCAGGCGAAGAGCGGAGCCAATGAGATGGAGTTAATTAAAATGGCTGTTACAGAAACGGAGCAAGGCAAAGGATTGGGGCACTATCTGTTACTACATGCTTTGCGTCGCACTCGTGCGCTTGGTAGTGACAAATTGGTATTGGAAACGGCAAATAAGTTGGTTGCAGCGATGAAGCTCTATCAAGGTTTTGGTTTTGTTGAAAAAAATGTCGATCACTTTTCTGTTGAAAGGGCAGACGTATTTATGGAATTAGAGATAAACACGGGAGCGTCTTGTGAGTGACTTTGTAAAAAATTATAAGAAAGGCTTTATTGCATCCATCCCCATGATGGTGGGTGGAATGCCATTTGGACTGTTGTTTGGCTCGCTCGTTTCTGCGAATGATCTCCCTATTTGGGTTGCTATCGCTATGTCATCATTGGTGTATGCAGGCTCTGCTCAGTTTGTTGCGATTGGGATGATCGCGTTAGGTGCGCCTGTTTGGGTCATTATATTGACCACCTTTTTTGTTAATTTACGCCATTTGTTGTACAGCGCGGACTTGGTCAAATTTGTAAAGCATTTGCCGATAAGGTTGCGTTTGTTTTTAGGGTTCGGGTTGATCGATGAAACGTATGCGGCTGTGCGACCTATGTATCAAGACAAAGCGTTTGTGCTGAAAGGTCATCAAGTCTATATCGGTTCCTTTTTGTCATTCTATATTATGTGGAATATTACAACGATAGTCGGTGTGCTTGCGGGCGAGTTAATTCCAGGTATGAGTGAATGGGGATTGGAGTTTGCCATGGTTGCGACCTTTATCGGGATCATCTCGCCTTATTTAAAAAATGTCCCATATACCCTAGCCTTCGTCGGCGCAGGTTTTTCTTCCATTGTGCTGATTGACCTTCCTAACCAACTGGGGCTTGTTGTTGCCGCTTTGGTGGGCGTAACGCTTGGTTCGGTCAGTGAGTTGTTGTTAAAGCGTCCAAAAAACCAAAATAATAAAAATGACGTCGCTGACGAAATGATAGAGTTGGAAAAGGAGTAATTAAGTATGAGCACTTTAAATCTGTTGTTGGTCATTGGTGGTATGTTTCTAGTTACTTATGGCATTAGAGTTACCTTGTTTATGTCTGCTCAGAAAACAGTCATGCCGCTGTGGCTAGATTCGTGTTTGAAGTACGTCCCCGTCGCGGTATTGACCGCGATTATTATGCCAATGATGTTGCTCCCTTCTGGCGAAATCAATTTGGGGATCAATAACCCGTGGCTAATAGGTGGGTTGGTTTCTTTTTTTGTCGGAGTGGTGTTTAAAAAGCAGCTTCTTACGATCACATTGGGGGTTATCGCTTTTTTTGCGGCAAAATTACTCATGTCTTTATAGAAAAGCGTATGACCTGTATCGCGCTTTATCACAAATCAGATATACTAGCGGTCTAATTTGAAAGCACATTATCGGGACACTTACAAAATATGTCTGAAACGTCTAAGCCTGGGAATTTCATTACCCAAATCATTGATAAAGATAGCGAAAACGGAAAGCATGGCGGCAAAGTACTAACGCGTTTTCCACCAGAGCCAAATGGCTACCTTCATATAGGTCACGCAAAATCAATCTGTTTGAATTTTGGCATAGCACAACGTTATCAGGGTCAATGTAACTTACGTTTCGATGATACAAACCCTGAAAAAGAAAGCGTTGAGTACATCGAGTCCATCAAGCGTGATGTAACCTGGTTAGGCTTTGAGTGGAAAGAAGAGCCTAAGTTTGCGTCTGACTACTTTGACGCGTTGTTCGAGTTTGCCTGTGAATTGATCAAGAAAGGCAAGGCTTACGTTTGTGAACTTAATGCAGATGAAATGCGTGAGTATCGTGGTACGTTGAAGGAGCCAGGTAAAGACAGCCCATATCGTGATCGTACGGCTGAAGAGAATTTGGCGCTTTTTGAAGCGATGCGTGACGGGCAATTTCCTGATGGCGAAAAAGTGTTGCGTGCCAAGATTGATATGGCGAGCCCAAACATCAATCTACGTGACCCTATCATCTATCGTATTCGTCACGTTCATCACCATCAAACGGGTGATAAATGGTGTGTTTATCCGATGTATGACTTTACACACGGATTGTCAGATGCAATTGAGGGCGTTACTCATTCGATTTGTACGCTCGAATTCCAAGATCATCGACCACTCTATGACTGGATCTTGGAAACATTAGAAACGTTCCACCCGCAGCAGATTGAGTTTGCTCGACTAAACCTAAATTACACAGTGACAAGTAAGCGTAAGCTGAAGCAACTGGTTGATGATGGTCATGTTGAAGGTTGGGATGATCCGCGTATGCCAACGATCTCAGGAATGCGACGTCGCGGGTACACAGCACAATCAATTAGAAATTTCTGTGAACGGATTGGCGTAACTAAATCGGACAGTGTCGTGGATGTTGGTATGCTAGAGCATGCTGTTCGCGAAGATTTAGATGCCAATGCTAACCGTGCAATGGTGGTGTTGAACCCTATTAAGGTGACGTTAACAAATTACCCAGAGGGCAAAGAAGAAATTTTTACGGTTTCAAACCACCCTAAAAACGAAGACGCAGGCACGCGTGAGGTGCCGTTCAGTAAGCATTTATTTGTAGATCAGGCTGACTTTGCAGAAGTGCCTCCTCGCAAATGGAAGCGAATGACACCGGGTAGTGCGGTTAGATTACGAGGTGGTTATGTCATCACCTGTGATGAAGCGATTAAAGATGAAAACGGCAATGTCGTTGAGCTTCTGTGTCGTTATGATGAGAATACGTTAGGCGTCAACCCCGAAGGCTACAAGCCAAAGGGTGTGATTCACTGGGTAAGTGCTGAGCATGCATTGGATGCCGAGGTTAATCTGTATGACCGTCTTTTCAATCATGAATCTCCTGACGCGAAGCATGAAGATAAAACCTTCTTGGATTTTATTAACCCAGAAGCTTTGACGGTTGCGTCTAATGCTAAGCTAGAGCCGTCACTGTTGAATGCAGAACCGGGTGTTGGATATCAGTTTGAAAGGGAAGGTTACTTCTGTCGCGATTTGAATGCTGAACGACTGGTGTTTAACCGTACCGTAACCCTAAGAGACTCTTGGGCGAAAATTGAAGCAAAAGGAAAATAGTGAGCGCAAAATGTTAAGAATCTACAATACGTTAACTGGCCAAAAAGAAGAATTTAAACCCATTGTCGAAGGCAAAATCGGCATGTATGTGTGTGGTAACACGGTTTATGATTTCTGTCACATTGGTCACGCGCGCGCTATGATTTCGTTTGATGTGATTAGTCGCATATTGCGTCATTTAGATTACGATCTTACTTATGTGCGCAATATTACGGATGTTGATGACAAAATCATTAAACGTGCTGCTGAAAACGGTGAGCTGCCAAGTGATTTGACTGAGCGCATGATTGAAGCTCAGCAAGAAGATGAAAAAGCATTAGGTAACTTACCGCCAGATCGTGAGCCTAAAGCAACTGAGTTTATGCAAGAAATTATCAACATGATTAAAACGCTTGTTGATAAGGGCTTTGCCTATCAGAGCGACAGTGGCGATGTGTTTTACCGTGCTTCTCGATTCACAGATTACGGAAAGCTGAATAACCGTAAACTGGAAGAAATGCTGGCGGGTGCTCGCGTTGAGGTAACGGAGTCAAAAGAACATCCAGCGGACTTTGTGCTTTGGAAGCCTGTTAAAGAAGGAGAGGTTCATTGGGATTCTCCTTGGGGTAAAGGGCGACCTGGCTGGCATATTGAGTGTTCTGCTATGTCAACGAACTGCTTAGGTGATCACTTTGATATTCATGGCGGTGGACCCGATCTTAAATTCCCTCATCATGAAAATGAAATTGCTCAGTCTGAAGCAGCGACAGGCAAAGACTATGTTAACTACTGGATGCACTGTGGTGCCGTTCGTGTAAACAATGAAAAAATGTCTAAGTCATTGGGCAATTTCTTTACCATACGCGAAGTGTTGAAGCTTTATAATCCAGAAGTATTGCGCTATTTGATGGTTTCTAGTCATTATCGCAGTCCGATTGATTATTCTGATCAAAGCTTAAATGACGCAAAAGTGGCACTAGAGCGCTTGTATAACGCATTAAGAGATCAGTCATGCTCTGAAATTCCAGAAAGCAGTGACTATCGAACTCGTTTTACGGCTGCGTTAAACGACGACTTCAATACGCCAGTTGCGCTTTCTGTGTTGTTTGACTTGGTGCGAGATCTAAACAAAGCCAAAACCGAATCGGCTGAGTTGGCTGAAACGCTGGCGGCGGAGTTGACGAATTTGGCGTCTGTTTTAGGTCTTTTGTACCAAGATGCAGACTACTTTCTTAAGAACGGTACATTTGATGCTGAAGGTATTAGTGCAGATGATATTGAAAAACTTATTGAAGAGCGTAAGCAGGCTCGTAAGGATAAGAATTTCTCTAGAAGTGATGAAATTCGCGACTTACTAGCGGAAAAAGGCATTGAGCTTTTAGATAGTCGTGAAGGTACAAGCTGGACGCGTAAATAGCGCTCACTGTGGTGTGTTACGCACCATTAACAACTGAAAAAGGGAAGCGTTCGCTTCCCTTTTTATTGTATTGAATCGCCTTTGTAATTTTATTGGGTCAATAGGTATTGCCCCGCCCAAAAATGCAAAGGTTATTTCTCTTTATTTGGATCATTAACCTTAACCGCAAGAACATCGCATGGAGAGCCGTGTAGGACGCCATTTGAAGTTGAGCCTAACAATAGAGCTAGGCCGTGTTTGCAGTGGCTACCAACAACAATTAAGTCTGCGTGTTTCTCTTCGGCAATACGATGGATTTCGCTTTCAATGCCGCCTTGGGTAATTTGGTAGTTTTTGTTCGGCGTGTCCAGTTGGTCGAGAAGTAGTGACATTTTATCTTCAGCCGTTTGTCTTAGCTGGTTTTGAATGTCTGTAATGTCAATGGGGACGTCACCGCCGTAGGCGTAGTTTAATGACTCAATGACATGCACCACGTGCAGTTCTGCGCTAAAAGCGTTGCATAAAGCAACGGCTTTGTTGGCGACTTTGATGCTTTCGTCAGTAAGGTCGACAGCTAGAATGATACTCTTATACAACATAAATAACTCCTAATCTGGCTCCGTTAATTACCAGTTTAGTTTACTTTTTAAAAGAGGCACTATATGACAGCATTAATTGTGATCTTGATCACAGTCTCTCTCATGGGGTCAGCACTTTGGGTTTTGCCATCCAAACGAGAACGACAAAAAATGGCACTTCGGATGCACGCTAGAAAGTGTCAACTTACTGTTCAGCTTACCTCAATTGATCTTCCTGACAAGTGGGATAAGGTAACAAACAGTCAAAAAACCTGTGCTTATCGTTATATTCGCCCGAAAACGGTAAAAGGTTTTGGCCCTGTAATTTTATTTACACCTTATGAAGTGTGGAAATATGTAAAGGTAGATGGGAGCTGGTGGGTTTCAAAAGAGGTTCCAATAACGCAAGCTATACATGATGGAATGATGGCTCTTGAAGGGATTGCTGACGCTGTTGAGGTCACCGAATCGACGGTCAGTGTTTATTGGAATGAAAAAGGCGATGAAAAAACCGTTGACCGTATCGCGAGCTTGATTAAGTCATTGAGCGAGGTTCGATAATATTCCTTTATTTGTCTAAACGTTGCGTTCAGCGTTTAGACAAACGGTTTAGGTAAGAAGTCTAGATTAGTACTGAAGCCCATTATACTTTTTAACTTTTCTGTTCCGGTTGCTCTTCTTCGAGTAACGATTGATCCGATGCTTCACCTAAATCAAGAAACAGCTCTTCTATCACTTCCTCCGGATTTTCAGCGTTTTGTAGAGCCATGATTTGTGGTGCTACGATTTCTTTCATTCGATCCTGAATGAAATTTTCTAATTGATGCTTTTCTGCGCGATCAATTGTGTTTGATTTTAAATTTGAGAGAATAACGCCGTATAGGGTTTGGGCAACACGTAAGTCTCCACTATGGTAGTTTTTATTCGCTTGTATGAGCTGGCGATTTAGTTGTAGCCACATATTTAACCAGCGTAAGTAATCATAGCAAAGTTTGTAGTGTGTGTGGCTTATACGGCCTTTTCTGCGCATGTAGAGTAGCATTTTTGCGGTTTTTGTTAGGCGCTCTTTGTAGGTGGTTTTTTCTTGAAAACTGAGTTCGTCTGGTTCCGGAACGAAAGGTTGAGGGTCAGCGGCGCGCTCTTCTTCCGCCTTCGCGATTAGGCCTTCAATCTTTTCAGGATTGTCAGAATAGTCTATAAGTTCTCTCAAGCAATCGATATAAAAGCTATACAAAGCATCAGTTGCTATGTTATCGGTGTTAATAGGTAAGATGCCTCGAAGATGCTGTTCGACACGCTCAGCTCTATTTGATAGCTGAAGCTGTTTAAATTTGCGTTCGGTGGCTTCTTTTTCTTTTTGTTGGGCTCTTGTGCCAACGACAACGGAGATGATGACAATGATAAAAAGGATCGCAATTGTTAAAATTTGGAGTGTTGCCATGATTGTCCTTGGGTTATTAATTAAGTAAGGTAAAAGCAAATACGTTACTTATTACGATAAATATGCGAAACAATACCTTGATAGCTTGTCATATAAAAGGTGTTTGCTTAATATCTGCGCCCCGAAACACTATTCTGCATACATGCGCAGCTTTTTCGACGTTTTAATATAAGGCTCAAACAGTTCAATGGGAAAATCACTGGTTATCGTGGAGTCGCCTGCAAAGGCCAAAACCATCAACAAATACTTGGGTAACGACTATGTTGTTAAGTCAAGTGTAGGTCATATCCGTGACCTACCAACTGGCACGACCTCTAAATCGACGCCTCAAGAGCGAGCAAAACAGGCTGCGCTTACTCGAAAAATGAGTCCTGAAGAAAAAGCGGAATACAAAAGTAAAAAATCACGCCAACAGCTTATCGCGAGAATGGGCGTTGACCCAGAAAATAACTGGGAGGCGCACTATGAAGTTTTACCCGGTAAAGAAAAGGTCGTAGACGAACTTAAACGTCTTGCTAAAAACGCTGACACAATCTATCTCGCGACCGATTTGGACCGCGAAGGGGAAGCGATAGCTTGGCACTTACGTGAAGCGATTGGCGGTGACGAAGCTCGCTACAAGCGAGTGGTCTTTAACGAGATTACAAAGAATGCTATTAAATCGGCGTTTGATGAACCGTCTGATTTGGATATGAATCGAGTTAACGCTCAGCAGGCTCGACGTTTCTTGGACCGCGTCGTTGGCTTTATGGTGTCACCGCTACTTTGGTCTAAGGTCGCACGTGGCTTGTCAGCGGGTCGAGTACAATCGGTTGCCGTAAGGTTAATCGTAGAGCGTGAAAAAGACATTCGTGCGTTTAACCCTGAAGAATTTTGGGAGTTAGATGCACTACTGGCTACCGCGTCGAAAGAACAAGTTAAATTCGAAACGCTAAAATACCTAGGTAAAGAATATCGACCCACGTCACAGATTGAATCTGATGAGCATGTGGCGCGTATTCAAAACTCAGGGTTTGTTGTCAGTAACCGTGAAGATAAGCCTACGCGCTCTAAACCTTCTGCGCCGTTTATCACATCGACATTGCAGCAAGCGGCCAGTACACGATTAAGCTTTGGCGTAAAAAAGACAATGATGCTGGCGCAGCGTCTTTACGAAGGTGGTTATATTACCTATATGCGTACTGACTCGACCAACTTAAGTAATGAAGCTGTGGAAGCGTTGCGTGATTTTGTTGGTGAAAAGTATGGTGAAGCATATTTGCCCAAAGAACCTATTCGTTATTCTAGCAAGGAAGGCGCTCAGGAGGCTCATGAGGCAATTCGTCCGTCTGATGTGACTGTGACGCAGAATATGCTTCAAGGGATGGATAACGACGCTCACAGGCTTTATGAATTGATTCGCAATCAGTTTATTGCGTGTCAAATGACACCAGCTGAATACACGTCAACAAGTATTACGGTTACAGCAGGTGATTACGAACTGAAAGCGCGTGGTCGAATCTTACGCTTTGATGGTTATACCCGTGTTCTAACACCTGTAGGAAAGAAAGCAGAAGACATGATTCTGCCTGATATTCAAAAAGGCGATACACTGGGTTTAAATGAGTTGTTGCCCGAGCAGCACTTTACTAGACCACCTGCGCGCTACAGTGAAGCAAGCTTGGTTAAAGAACTTGAAAAGCGAGGGATTGGCCGTCCGTCAACGTACGCCTCAATCATTTCGACCATTCAAGATCGAGGGTATGTGCGTGTTGATAATCGTCGTTTCTATGCTGAAAAAATGGGCGATATCGTAACGGAACGACTTGTTGGCAGCTTTTCACAGCTAATGAATTTTAGTTTTACCGCTCAAATGGAAGAGCAGTTGGATGAAATTGCCCAAGGCGAAGACGATTGGATTAGAACGCTGGATGCATTTTACGCTGATTTCAGCAATACGCTGACAAAAGCTGAACACCCAGAAGAAGGTATGCTGCAAAACCAGCCAACACCGACCGATGTAGAATGCCCGAAATGTGGTCGTCCAATGCAGATACGTACTGCAGCCACCGGCGTGTTTTTGTCCTGTTCTGGCTATGCGCTTCCGCCAAAAGAACGTTGTAAAGCGACGATTAACCTTGTTAGCGGTGACGAAGCGGTTGCGGTGGACGATGATGAGGGTGAATCTAAAGCACTTATTAATAAGAAGCGCTGTAAGATTTGTGATTCGGCAATGGACAGCTATCTGATGGATGAAACTCGCAAGCTTCATGTTTGTGGTAACAATCCAAGTTGTTCGGGATACGAAGTCGAAAAAGGCGCTTTTAAAATTAAGGGTTATGATGGCCCCGTTATTGAGTGTGATAAATGTTCCTCTGAAATGCAGCTAAAAACAGGTCGTTTTGGCAAGTACTTTGGTTGTACAAACGAAGAATGTAAAAACACTCGGAAGTTATTGAAAAACGGTGAAGCGGCGCCACCAAAAATGGACCCTGTTGCGATGCCGGATTTAGCTTGTCAAAAAGTGGAAGACCACTATGTGTTAAGAGATGGTGCAACGGGCCTATTCTTAGCGGCTAGCCAATTCCCACGTAAGCGGGAAACGCGTGCACCACTTGTATCAGAGTTGATCCCTTATATGGATCAGATTGATCCTAAATATCATTTCTTCTCTGATGCGCCAGTTATGGATAACGAAGGACGCCCAACTGTGATTCGATACAGCCGTAAGACGAAAGAGCAATATGTCATGACAGAAGAGAATGGCAAGCCGACTGGTTGGAAAGCATTCCATCAAAATGGTAAATGGGTTGTTGAAGAAGGCAAGAAAAAGAAATGAGCCCTCTTAACCCAGCAAGCCTAACGAATCAGCGATTAGACAGCGCACGACGACTTATCAGTGAGATTAAGTCGTCTGACGGAGATTGGTTCACCCAAGGTCACGAACCGACCGTAACTTTTCTTCTTCGTAGTGCGTTGAATGGTTTGCTTCAAGAGGTCAAGATAGCCTATGGTTTAACGGCTGATTTGACAGTAGAACAACTTATTACAAATGCGACGGATAATGAACTCACAGTGCCTGTACTTAGTGAGCTAAAGCTTTTGAGCGCCGACTCAAATTCTTGGTTTAGCATGTTGCTTGCGTCTTTCGATACGTATTTCGAATGCAGGCCTAACCCGATTAGCAGTCAATTAAGTGATGTTCAAATGATAGGAGCGTCAGCAAGCGACCTCGGCGGATCAGTCAAATCCTATTTGGATTCTTTGGTTGAGTTGGTGTTGAGATTTAGAGAAGAATCCTCAGAGTATTAAAGAATGAAAGACGCTTACCTCGAAATAGTCGAGTTAGATAATGGTGATATTGTGCTTCGTCCGGTGGCTGAAGATGATTCAGATGCCCCGGAAAAGCCTCTTGCTGTATTGCAAATTCCAGAAGACACACGCTCATTGTTAAAAGATCGCTACTTTGAGTTGGCAAAACGCATGTTTCATGCGGGTATTGATTATGTCTATTCTGATGATTTCTCAGATCAAATGGATATGGATATGGATATGGCGGAAGACATGGATATGATGCCTAAGGTTTTGCACTAGTTAAGGCCTTTCTCTGTAAAAACAGGGTGAAAGGTTTTCGCTCTATCGCCAAATAAAAAAAGCAACGCTTAAATAAATGAGCGTTGCTTTTAAGTTTTAGAGCCATTGGCTTTTTAGATATTCTAAGTGCTTTGCTTTCGGTTAGGAGGTAATGTCGTTTACAGTCGCTATACGAAAGCTTAAAAGTCTACTTAGGTGCCTTAACTAGATGCCTTGACGAATAACGCCGACAGATAAGCCTTCGATGGCAAATTCTTCGCTCTCAAGATCCACTAGAATATCATCGAACTCGGTGTTTTCGGCAATAAGTCTTACCTTACTGCCTTTCTTTTCAAATCGTTTTACCGTCACTTCTTCGCCAATTCGAGCGACGACAATTTGACCATTTCGAACGGCGTGGGTTTTATGGACAGCAAGCAAATCGCCATCCATAATGCCAACGTCTTTCATGCTCATACCGCTGACGGATAGTAGGTAGTCTGCTTTAGGTGAAAACATGCTGGGGGGGACGGAAATGTGGGTCGCGACGTTTTCTTGCGCTAGAATAGGGGCGCCTGCGGCGACCTTACCGACAACGGGTAGGCCCAGGTCAGAATCGTTTGCGCCTGCTGGCGTTTCGTTTATAAGGCGAATACCACGCGAAGCACCGGACAACATTTCAATGGCACCTTTTTTAGAAAGTGCTTTTAAGTGTTCTTCTGCGGCATTAGGTGAGCGAAAACCCAATCGAGCGGCAATTTCTGCACGAGTGGGAGGGAAGCCGGTTTCGCTAATGTGTTGGCGAATCGTTTCCAATACGTCAGACTGTCTTTTGGTTAATTTAATCATAATTCATCTGTTTGTTTGTACAGTTACTGTTATTATATACAGTCTATTTAAAAATACTCAACAAGATTAATGCTTTCCGACAAAATAAAGAACGAAATTCAGTCTGCGTATCGTGCGTCCCTTGAATCTAAAGGTCATAAACCTCGGGTAGGGCAGCGCCAAATGATTGCGACCATTGCTCGAACCTTAGGTGGGATAAAGCAAGGCACTGAAGGCGAACGCCTCGGTGAAAAGCATGTCGCGGTAGTAGAGGCCGGTACTGGTACAGGTAAGACGTTGTCTTATTGTCTGTCGGCTATTCCAATTGCAAAAGCGAAAGGGGTAAAGCTCGTCATTTCGACAGCAACCGTAGCGCTTCAAGAGCAAATCCTATTTAAAGAGCTGCCCGACTTGCTCGAACATACAGAGGTTGCTTTTCGATATACGTTGGCAAAAGGTCGCGGGCGGTATCTTTGTTTAAATAAGCTCGAAGACTTCATGGGCAGTGAAGAACTTGCGACGGACGATATGTTTGCGGGGTTGCTTGAGCAGCATTTACAAACGGATGATGTGAATACCGCCTTATACCAAAAAATGGACGAAGCGCTTAAAAATAGCGATTGGGATGGTGATAAAGATAACTGGGAAGGTATCTTGAGAGATCAAGATTGGCGGCGACTCACGACCGACCACCAGCAATGTACCAATCGAAATTGCGCTAACTTTTCGGCGTGCCCATTTTTCAAAGCAAGAGCTGAAATAGAGACAGCCGATGTTATTGTCGCAAACCACGATCTTGTTCTAGCGGATTTATCGCTGGGTGGCGGTGCTATCTTGACCCCACCTGATGAAACCATTTATGTCTTCGACGAAGGCCACCACTTGCCAGATAAAGCAATTGGGCACTTTAGGCACGAAATTAGATTGCAGGGCAGTATTAGTTGGCTGCGTCAACTGGAAAAAAATCTACTGACGCTCAAGCAAGAGCTGACTCAAGAAGTGAGTCTAACGGGGCAATTGTTAATGAAAATCCCCCAGCAAATACAAACCGTTGTTAATTTTATTCAGTATGTGCAACAAGGGTTAGCCCCTTACATACAGCAACTTGGGCTTGATTTAGAGAACAATCAACACCGTTTCGAATTTGGTGTCGTCCCCGAAGAGTTGCGACAGTTAGCTTATAGCTTGTCTACCTCTTACCAAAAACTGTTTGGCCAAATTGAAAGCATTCAAGATGAATGTAAAAAAGTAAAACAAAACGAAGGTATGGGGGTTACCCAAGAAACTGCCGAAAATTGGCAGCCAATCTTAGGTGTCATCTTAGGGCGTTTAGAGCAAGCCGTTGAGTTGTGGCGTTTGTATTCTCATCAGGATGATCTCAATTACCCTCCGAATGCTCGATGGCTCGAAGTGGTTGGTCAAGGTTTAGAGCAAGATATTGAGCTTGGCGCTTCGCCAATATTGGCGGCTCACACATTAAGAATGCAACTCTGGGATAAGTGCTTTGGCGCTGTCGTTACGTCTGCCACCTTGACTGCGCTCAATCAGTTTAATCGATTTAATATGCGTTCCGGTGTGCCGAGAGAATCAGAATATCTGCGTGTTCTTAGCCCGTTTGACTTTGCCAACAAGGCAGAACTGATTGTACCCGACTTCGTTAGTGAGCCGAATAAGGCCGATGACCATACCAAAGAGATTGTACAGTATTTAAATAAGCACATCGATCTAACGCAAGGTAGCTTGGTCTTGTTTTCCTCTCGCAAGCAAATGGAGTCAGTGGCAGATCAAGTGAACGACTCGTTGAAAGCCATTTTGCTTATTCAGGGGGAGCAATCAAAGCGTATTATTTTAGATAGCCATAAAGAAAGGCTAGATAAAGACAAAGGCAGTTTGTTATTTGGTTTGGCGAGTTTTGCCGAGGGGGTCGACTTGCCAGGTAAATATTTAACACGCGTATTTATTGCGAAAATACCGTTTTCCGTGCCTGATGACCCAGTGGAAGCAACGCTCGCTGAATGGATTCAAAAACGAGGTGGTAATCCATTTATGGAGATTTCGATTCCAGATGCCTCACTGAAGCTTGTGCAAGCAACAGGGCGTTTGCTACGAAGCGAGAGCGATGAAGGTGAAATCCACATTATGGATAAACGCCTTAAGACAAAACGCTATGGCTCTCAGCTCATTGCGAGTTTGCCACCTTACAAAATGAGGTAGTTAAATTGGAAATGGCTTACCTTGGCCATTGGTGCCGAGGTAAAGCGCGTATTATTAGTGCTTAATGAACCTTTTGAACACCTTTATTTACAAATACATGGTACGAGAGAAAACCTAATTGCGAATTAGTAATGATAAAATCCGACTGTTTAGGTAAACTCTCTACCCAAATTTAACCATCAATCTCTAAAAGGTCACATAGACTACAAAATGGATACTAAAAACGAAGACATTGCTAAAGAGCAGAACTCAAAACCCAGTCGCCCTCGACGCTCGCGCAAGCGTAATCGCGCTCCAGCAAACAAAGCCGCTAGTGATTCTGCTACTCAAGTGACTTCAGAAAAAATCTGGTCTATTGATGACTTCCAAGTACCTGAAGTGGAAGGTAAAGTTCGGTTTCATGATCTTAACTTACCCGATCGTGTACTTAAATCTGTTTCAGAGATGGGCTTTGAATATTGCAGTGAAATACAAGCCGCTACCTTGCCTGCAACGCTTGAAGGTTATGACTTAATCGGACAAGCGCAAACGGGAACAGGTAAAACGGCTGCATTCCTATTGGCGATGGTCAGTGACTTCTTGGATTACCCTGTTGAAGAGGAACGTGCTCGCAACATGGCGCGTGGTTTGATTATTGCTCCAACGCGCGAGTTGGCTCTACAAATTGCGGACGAAGCGGAAAAGATCACGCAGAACTGTTCGCTTAACGTTATTTCACTTGTTGGTGGAATGAGTTATGAGAAGCAAAAACGCGCGTTAGAAACCGAACGTGTTGATATTCTGGTTGCGACGCCCGGACGCTTGTTGGATTTCGCTCGCTCGAAAAAAGCGATGTTGAACAAGGTAGAAGTGTTGGTATTGGACGAAGCAGACCGCATGTTGTCGATGGGCTTCATTCCTGACGTGAAAAGCATTATTCGCATGACGCCTCATAAAGAGCGTCGTCAAACTATGCTGTTCAGTGCGACCTTTCCAAAAGATATTCAAAACCTTGCTCGTCAGTGGACATACTTTCCGAAAGAGGTGTCTGTTGTTCCTAAAGAAGCGACGAACAAAAACATCGATCAAGTTATCTACACTGTTGAAGCCGATCAGAAATGGCCAGTACTTAAGAGCTTGATCGAAGATGACGGTAATCAGCGTACCATTATTTTTGCTAACCGCCGTGACGAAACGCGCGAGTTGTACGAACTTCTGAAAGAAGCGAAAATTAATTGCGCGATCCTATCGGGTGAAGTTAGCCAAGATAAGCGCGTAAAAACGTTGAAAAACTTCAAAGATGGCCGCATCCAAGTACTGGTAGCAACGGACGTCGCTGGTCGCGGTATCCATGTTGATAACATTGAGTTGGTTGTGAACTATACTCTGCCAGAAGATCCTGAAGATTACGTTCACCGTATCGGTCGTACTGGTCGTGGTGGCGAAATGGGTAAATCAGTAAGCTTTGCTAGTGAAGACGACGCCTTTTTAATCCCTGAGATTGAAGGGGTAGTTGGCGAAAAAATTCGATGTGAATACATGGTAGGCACCGTCGTAGAGTAAGCGTCTCTAAGCGATGTTATGACTGTTTTGCAAACTGCGCGCTATAAACTACGCGTGTAGTTTGCTATAGGCCGCCTTCTCTTAAAAGGCGAGAATCCAGATTAATCATCAATTGGAGTGCGGATGTTTTTGCATCATCGTTTTCACGGGTTAGGGCCAGCCTTTTATTCAGAAGAACGTATCAAACCTCTAAACGAACAGCGATTAGTCGAGATAAACGAACCCCTTGCTCAATTCCTCAATGTAGATTTTAAAGATCCTACAACACTTGATACGTTAAGTGGTGAACTCGACATCCCCAAATGCCTCAGTATGGTCTACGCAGGTCACCAATTTGGTGGTTTCTCTCCTAAACTTGGCGATGGTCGTGGCGTTTTACTCGGCGAGTTAGAAACGCAAAATGGCGATTTTTATGATTTGCATATTAAGGGAGCGGGGTTGACCCCATTTTCTCGAATGGGTGATGGTAGAGCGGTGCTTCGATCTTCTATTCGTGAATATTTAGTTAGCGAATACATGCATGCACTCGGGATTCCCAGCAGTCGTGCGTTGGCTCTGTATGACTCAACGCAAGCCGTTTACCGGGAACGACCAGAGCTCGGCGCTATGCTCGCACGCGTTGCTAAGACTCATATCCGCTTTGGTCATTTCGAATACTTCTATTACTCAGGCAAAACCGATGAGCTGGATGCGCTTATGCAGTATTGTCTTGAGCACCATTTTCCTCATTGTTTGGATGAAGAACTCCCCATCCTTTCAATGTTTCAGGACATTGTGCTACGAACGGCCAATATGATTGCTCATTGGCAAGCCGTTGGTTTCCAGCATGGCGTCATGAATACTGACAACTTCAGTATTTTAGGCGAAACGATTGACTACGGACCTTACGGTTTTATGGAAGAATACGACCCTAGTTGGGTATGTAATCATTCCGATCATGAAGGGCGTTACGCTTTTGGTCGACAGCCTAGTGTTGGTCTTTGGAATTTGAATTGCCTTGCTCGCAGTTTCTCAAATTACCTCACTCGTGATCAGTTGGTCGATTCCTTAAAGCAATATGAAACGAGATTAGAAATGCATTTTTCACGATTAATGACCGATAAAATGGGCTTGTCCAAAGGTGCCTTGACGGAAGAACTCCTTAAGGAATGGTTGGCTATCATTACAAAAGAAGGCCTCGATTATACATCGGCGTTTAGGTTACTGAGTACCGTTTCTAAAGCGTCTCCAGCCACTTTACTCGATGAAGTGGTCGATCGGAGTGCAGCATCCGAGTTTCTAGATCATTACTGGAGTCAGCGCGATGATGGTCGTGATCAAAATGAGGTGTCAGCGAGCATGCTGAAAGCCAATCCTAAATTTGTTCTCAGAAACTACCTGGCGCATGAAACGATTGAAAGTGCAGAGCAGGGGAATTATTTACCGTTTAGAAAACTGTTGAGCGTGTTATCTAAGCCGTTTGATGAGCATGAAGAATGCAAAGAGTTAGCTATGCCGTCTCCAGAATGGGGCAAGCGACTCGAAGTGAGTTGTTCATCTTAATCCACTTATTCATAAAAAGAGACAAAATATGAAAAAGCAATCGGTGTGTGTTCTTGGTGGTGGTAGTTTTGGTACCGCAATGGCAAACATCATGGCGCAGAATGGACATCAAGTAAGCCAGTGGATGCGTAACGAACAGCAAGTGGAAGAAATTAATTTAACGGGGTTGAACAGCCGTTACTTACCCAACGCTCCGTTACATCAAGAACTGCTTGCGACGAATAACCTAGAGGAAGCGATAAGAGCCAGTGACACCATTTTTGTGTCCATTCCCTCTAAATCGTTTGAAGATGTTGTTGAGCGCATTGATCGTCTATTGACGCCAGAGAAGTTACTCATCAGTACAACAAAGGGCTTTAATCCGAAACGTTTTGAGCTCATGAGTGACATATTGAAACGAAACTCAGCAACGCAAAAGATTGGCGTTTTAAGTGGGCCAAATTTGGCGAAAGAAATTGCAGCTGGGCAGCTCACGGGGTCGGTTATAGCAAGCGACCATGCAGAACTGCGAGAAACAGTCATAGAATTACTGAAGTCGCCAACCTTTCGTGTCTACGAAAATACCGACATTGCAGGGGTTGAGTTGGCTGGTGCTTTGAAAAACATCTATGCGATTGTTTGTGGCTTAGCGAAAGCACTCAAAGTGGGCGAAAACACGATGGCAATGATTATGACTCGAAGTCTCGCTGAGATGAGTCGTTTTGCCGTGCATTTCGGTGCTAATCCAATGACGTTTCTTGGGTTAGCAGGCATGGGGGACTTGATTGCGACCTGTACATCCCCATTAAGTAGAAATTACCGAGTTGGGCACGCATTGGGTTCAGGACAAACTCTCGATGACGCCATTGAAGCGATTGGTGAGGTGGCCGAAGGAGTAAACACCTTGCGAATGGTGCGCGAAGAGGCCAGCAAACATGGGTTGTATATGCCCTTAGCCGAAGGACTTTATCAATTGATATTTGAAGGTGCAAAGCTCGAAACACTGATCGGCACGATGATGACGGGCGGTCAAAAGTGGGATGTTGAGTTTGCAACTTACGAAAAATAACGATAGGAGAGTAAAATGAATAAAGCGGGGTATCAAAGTCAGTCATTTTGGATCCGACTTGTATTTATGTTGGTTTATTGGGGGCTTTTGAATATTGCTTTGACTCTTTTTGGTCTACTCTTATTCATTGTCACGATAGTAAAGCTAGGCTCTAAACATGAACCTACGACACTTAATGGTTGGCTTTCAGGTATAAGTTCGTTTATTCGAGACACCATAAAATTCCTCTCATTTGATGTAGAAGATAAACCATATCCTTTTAAGCCTTGGTAGTTTCGACATGTTAACGGCACTTTATTGTATTTAAGGTGTCTTTTGTCGAATGTGTACAGAAAAGAGTGATTAAAAGTTATGAAAAAGCTTTATATAATGCGACACGGAAATGCCGAGGCGTACGGTTATCAGAACGACGCTGAGCGTAACTTGACTGACTTTGGTCGAATGGAAGCTCGTAATTCCGCGCACCAATTTGTCGAATGCAGCGACAAGATCGACGCCATTTTCGTAAGCCCTTACGTCCGCGCTCAACAAACAGCCCAAGAGTTTTTGAGTGTTTATCCGTTTGATGGTCCATTGGTTACAGAGGGCGGTATCACGCCAAGTGGTAAGGAGCTTGATGTCGCACTATGGCTAAATGAGCAGCCTTATGACTCTATTTTACTTATCACGCACCAGCCATTTGCACATCAATTGGTTGAATTGCTCGCTCAAGAACCGCTCCCAGCGAGCTTTGGAATGACGACAGCAACGATTGCAGCACTAGAAGGTGAATTGTTTGCGACGGCGTGCTGTCATTTTCAATGGTCAATACACCCGACTAATAAGTAAATTTGGTGAAGCTGAAGGAATATGCCAAACGACGTTTTTTACACACTACGACATACACGCCTTGCTGCAAAGCAATGGCGATCTACAAACCCCAATGCGCTTCGCGTTCTCGGCCTTCATGGTTGGATGGACAATGCCGCAACATTTGATCATTTAGCGCCTTATCTCAATGAGTTTAACTTTACTGCGTTAGACTTGGCGGGCCACGGCTTTTCCGAGCATCGATCTGATGGCGCATTTTACCATATGTGGGACCATGCACTTGATGTCATCAGCGTATTACAGCTGAGCAATGAAAGTTCATGGCTAATTGGCCACAGCATGGGAGGTGGTGTGGCTTTGTTGGTTGCTGCACTTGCTCCAGAGAAAGTAAGGGGTCTTATTATATTAGACAGTATGGGGCCAGCGACATCTGACGCTCAGGAGCGAGTATCGACCATGCAGCGCGCTGTTCAAAAGATGTTAAAACTCAATGTGAACCGACCAGCAACTTACCCCAGTATTGAAGATATGGTGTATGCACGTGCGAATGGCTTTACTCAGATGAGTATGGACAGTGCTCGAATATTAGTTGAACGAGGCGCGTATCAGGATGACGAAAGCTGGTATTGGCGGCACGACAATAAGCTAGCTTTCCCATCGCCTTATCGTATGGATGACGATGCTGTGGCGTCGTTTGTTCATGAGGTTAAGTGTCCTACATTAGCTTTACTCGCGAACCAAGGGCTGTATGTCGATAAGAAAAAGCAAGTCGATAAACGTGCGAATGAGTTTTCTTGGATTAAAATGCACTGGCTCGAAGGCAACCACCATTTTCACTTAGAAAAAGAAAGTGTTCTGTCTTTGGCTGAGCACATTACACATTTTATTGATAAAAACTGATCCCTTGCTGAAATGTATGAGTTAAGGGAATGATGGGTAAAGTGAATTAACGTTCGCTAAAAAGGGTGGAAGTATATGAATAAACAATATGTGGCAAAGCTTATCCTAGGATGTGGTTTAGCGTGGTCTTCTATTGCTCAAGCCCTTATTAGCGATATTGAGCTTTATCGCGGCGCGCAACTTGTCAAAAGTGTACCGGAAGTAGAGGTAGACACAGAGATACCGCTGGCTAAAATTCAACGTGTTGGAAGAGGTTGGGAGCCAGAAGTCGTTCAACGTGTTGTTGGCAACGTGCAGAAAAACCTCTACAAGATAGGTCGAAATGTACCGCTCGAAAATGTGATCGAACACTACCGAGAGGCGTTGCAATCCTTGGATGGCGCAACAGTCGAATACCAGTGTGAGTCTCGAAGCTGCGGAAGCTCTAATGCTTGGGCGAACAATTTCTTTAAAGATTATCTACTCTACGGTCCTGATGGTAAACAGTTCTTAATGGTGGTTTCTGAAGCATCGGGGGCTTATCAGGTGCTTTATATCAACCGCCGAGGCGCGGGTGATATTATGGTTCGATTGGATGAAATTGTGCCAGAGCAGGATAAATCCGTTGATTTAGAAATTGTTGCTCAAATGTCTGCCAGTGATCAGCCCCGCATTCGCCGTTTTTTAGACGACCTTTCTAATGATGAGCGTGTTGTTGGGTTTGTCACTAGCTCAGGTTCGTTGGATAAAACAGCGCTGGCGATCGGCGATGAAACCATTGAAACGATTTTAGCGGGTCTTAACGACAGCCAAAAGCAAAAGGTGAAGTTCGTAAATATTGCGAACTTGGGACGCGCCACTTTAGGTGACGATCGAATTATCTTTATCTACTCACAATAGAGCCAGTTACATAGAATGGAATCCATTACTAGTGCACGATAACGCTGTCGAGATTGTTTAAACATCGTATAGTGTTATCTTATGTACAGCCGCATAGGCAACTGTGTGTTATGGCTGAATCTTCCCTGTCTATTTTGATAATTTAGAAATATAATTTATTTCAATTACTGTATTTGAGAAGGTTTCATGGCATGGCTCGTAAGGCAAACATATCCAGAGAAGAGATCATCGAAGCGTGTTGGCGCTTATTGGAACAAAATCGTTTCCCTAACATTCCAAGGTTGGCGGCGCATTTCTTAGAGCTAGATGGCCGAAAGTGTTCCAATACCACGTTGCTAAATGGCGTAAGTGAGTGGGAAGAGCTTTATCAAGAATATAAGAAGAATGAACTTTCTGAATTAGACGCTTTGCTTGATCCCGCGTTAAAGCGCTTCTCTCGAGATGTTACTCAAACATTGGCGTTACTGCTGGATGAAAAGTCAGCGGATATAGAAGAGCATTTCTCGTTGAAGCAAGGTTCGCTCTCCGGTCAATATCTATCGCTATCGAATGTGGTTGCTGATCAAGAGGCGCAAATAGACCAGCTTCGTGAAGACAACGTTACACTTAACGCAGAAAACCGACTGATCCAGCAAGAGTTGTCTCAGGTTAGCGAACGTTTAGACAATCAATTGTCCCAAACGCGAGTTCAGCAAAGTCAGATTTCAGAGCAGGAAGCCGAATTAAAAGAATTAAACTTGAATCTTGCCCAGCGTGAAGTGGATCTCGCTAAGCAAGACGCAGAGTTGAGAAGTCTAAGAGAAGAAAACAAACGACTGTCGTCTGAACTCGAATCACAACGGGCATTAGCTCAGAACAAGTTAGAGCAAACTGCACTAATCGAACAAGTGTTGAGCAAAGTAGGCGACTTGACGCAGATTGTCGAAAACAAAGAAACACCAGCGAAACAAAAATGATCCTCATGTACCGTAATACTCTATGGGCGCTGAATTCAAAACACGCTATAATCTCGCCGTTTTCAACGGTTACCGATATTAATAAAGAGATGACATGAGCCGAAATCAGTCAGCTATACGAGACCTTCATTCGATTAAAGATTTTATTCGCTGGACCTACAGCCGCTTTCAAAGTGTGGATTTGTTTTATGGTCACGGAACGGATAACCCATGGGATGAAGCGGTACACCTTGTTATGGGAGCATTGCGTCTGCCATTGGACTTTGATAAGGACATGCTTGATTCTCGACTGACTATCGATGAAAGAAAGCGCATCGTAAAGCTTGTTCATAGTCGTATATCAAAGCGAGAGCCGTTGCCATATCTATTAGGTAAAGCATGGTTTATGGGGTTAGACTTTAAAGTTACCAAAGACACCTTAATTCCTCGCTCGCCAATCATGACGCTAATTGAAAATGAGTTTCAGCCTTGGCTTCCACATTACCCGATGAATGTTCTCGATATGTGTACAGGCAGTGGTTGTATCGGGATTGCGACCGCGTTGGCGTTTGAAGACGCGGAAGTAGACCTATCAGATATAAGCTCAGCGGCGCTTGATGTAGCGCGCTATAACGTATCTGATTATGATCTAGATGATCGAGTGTCGGTGATAGAGTCAGATATGTTTGATGGTTTAGCAGGTAATAAATACGACCTTATTGTCTGCAACCCGCCTTATGTCGACGCGCAGGATTACAGTAGCGCTCCTGCCGAGTTCCACAATGAGCCTCAGTTAGCGCTAACATCAGGAGACGACGGGCTTGATTTTACACGACGATTTTTAAGTCAAGCTGCTAATTACTTGCATGACAGCGGTATCGTCGTATACGAAGTAGGTAATAGCGAAGTTGCATTGCAAGCCGCTTACCCTGATACAGAGTTCATGTGGGTTGAGCTTGAGCAAGGCGGTAATGGCGTCTTCGTATTAACAAAAGAACAATTAAACACTTTTTTATAAGATTATTTAGAGAGTACTTAGCACTATGTCTGGCAATACGTTTGGTACATTATTTAAAGTGACCACTTTTGGTGAAAGTCATGGTTTGGCGCTTGGAGCGATTGTAGATGGTTGCCCTCCAGGTGTTGAGATTAGCGAGGAAGACCTTCAGAGAGATCTTGATCTTCGTAAGCCTGGTACGTCTCGCTACACAACGCAGCGCCGCGAACCGGATCAGGTAAAAATTCTTTCTGGTGTGTTCGAAGGTAAAACAACCGGCACGCCAATCGGTCTATTGATTGAAAATACAGATCAAAGGTCGCGTGACTACGGCAACATTAAAGATACCTTTCGTCCGGCGCATGCTGATTACACCTACAACCAGAAGTACGGCTTTCGTGATTATCGTGGCGGTGGTCGTTCATCTGCACGTGAAACAGCAATGCGCGTCGCGGCTGGAGCCATTGCTAAGAAGTATCTTAAGCAGCGTTTCGGCATTGAAATCCAAGGTTTTCTGTCACAGCTTGGTCCTATTAAACTTGAAATGAAAGATCTCACTCAGGTGTATGAAAACCCTTTCTTCTGCCCTGATCCAGAGGCGATTCCAAAGCTAGAAGAATACATGACTGAATTACGTCGCGAAGGCGATTCAGTTGGTGCGAAAATCACCGTGCTGGCGAAAAATGTTATGCCTGGCCTAGGCGCTCCCGTGTTTGATCGCTTAGATGCTGATATTGCGAAAGCCATGATGGGTATCAACGCGGTTAAAGGTGTTGAAATTGGTGATGGTTTCGACGTTGTTGAGCAAAAAGGCAGTGAACACCGCGATGAAATGTCAGCAGACGGCTTCCTAAGCAATCATGCTGGCGGCGTTCTTGGTGGTATCTCATCTGGTCAAGATGTCGTGGTTCATATGGCATTAAAACCGACAAGCAGTATTACTGTTCCTGGTAAAAGTATTGACCGTGAAGGCAATGAGATCGATGTCATCACTAAAGGTCGTCATGATCCATGCGTTGGCATTCGTGCAACACCAATTGCAGAAGCGATGCTTGCGCTGACTTTGATTGACCATCTGCTGCGTCATCGTGGACAGAATGCAGATGTTGAGTGTGATACGCCAGTGATTAATGGGTTAGCTAAATAAGTTTGCTTTCGCCAAACACTGCTTGGTAGTGGTAAGTGCGAATAAAAAGTGAATTCTGAGTTTTGATTTTAAAAAAGCCGATGCATCTAGATGCATCGGCTTTTTTGTTTGGTACCATTTAAACCGAAGTTTTACGGTCAGTGTTGAGGAGTGGTTGTGTCCGTTGTTATTCGAGTGTTAGTCGGTTCTAAAAATCCTGTAAAAGTCGGCGCTGCTTATAAAGCGTTTTCAAACGCGTTTCCAGATCATGCTATCCACTGTGAGGGGGTGAACGCCCCGTCGAAGGTCGCGGATCAACCGATGACAGAAAAAGAAACTCGAATAGGCGCGGAGAATCGAACTGCTTATTGCGAACAATCGGACAGTGCAGACGATTACCACTATTACGTTGCAATGGAAGGTGGTGTTGACAAGTTCGCTGAAGGCCCTTCGACGTTCGCCTATGTGTCAATTCGCGGCAAGCACGGCGACAACTGGCCAAGTCGTCATTCTGTTGGTCGTTCTGCCAATCTGCCACTTCCTCAACGTATCTTTGATCGCTTAAAAGCGGGCGAAGAGCTAGGGCATGTTATGGATGACGTATTTAATCAAACCAACATAAAACAGAAGGGCGGAGCGATTGGGTTGCTAACCAATCATCTTGCCACGCGGGAAAGTATTTACATTGATGCAATCACGCTTGCGTTGGCGCCGTATTTTCATCCAGAGCACTACCAATAGAAAAGCGCATCCGAAAAACAAATTTGAAAAGAAACTTAGAAGACTGAGCCTAAAAGGATAAACAATGCCCCGACAATACGACTACATTATCTTTGATGCGGATGAAACTTTATTTCACTTCGATGCACAGGCGGGTTTACGAGATTTATTTGAAAAATACGATATAGAATTTACTAAAAAAGACTTTGAAGAATACCAACAAGTCAACAAACCCCTTTGGGTTCAGTATCAAGACGGCGACATAGACGCCAAAACACTGCAAATCACCCGATTCGATTCTTGGGCCACTAAGTTAGGCGTATCGCCTGAATCATTAAACGATGGCTTTTTGGAATCGATGGCAGATATTTGTAAGCCACTGCACGGAGCGCAAGATCTTGTTAAGAGTTTAATTGAGCGGGGGATTAAGCTCGCCATTATCACGAACGGGTTTACAGGGCTACAACAAAAACGCCTACAACGCACCGGTTTTTGGCCTTACTTCGACCATGTCGTTATCTCTGAACAGTATGGCATTGCTAAACCTCATGTTTCCATCTTTGAGCATACGCTATCGCTTTTAGATTGTGATGATAAAAGCAAGGCGCTGATGGTTGGTGATACGCTTGGCTCCGACATAAAGGGCGGCAACAACGCAGGGATTGATACCTGCTGGGTGAATCACGATCAACTATCGAACGCCACGGATATCATTCCTACGAAAGAGGTGCGGAACCTTATTGAGTTGAGAGATTGGTTAAGTCTGAGCTTGCATTAAGGGAAAATCTACGCTGAATCATGTTTTTTACTAGCAGTGTTTTGTAATTAAATAGCGCTGGTTTAAGCGGAAGAGGAACTCTATACTGCGCCCGAATTTTCACTCGTATTTGATTATAAGGTAGCGCAGATAATGTCGACGCAGTACGCTAACCCAGCCCCTCTTGGGTTAATGGGTTTCGGTATGACCACGGTTTTGCTTAATATCCATAACGCTGGTTTTTTCCCAATAGATTCGATGATCCTTGCTATGGGGATCTTTTACGGCGGTTTAAGCCAGGTGATTGTCGGGATAATGTGTTTTAAACGTGGTGATACGTTTGGGACGACTGCTTTTACATCATATGGTTTGTTTTGGTTGACGCTTGTTGGTTTAATCGTTTTACCGAAAATGGGCTTTGCCTCTAGCCCACCTTCTTTTATGGGTTGCTATCTAATGCTTTGGGGGATTTTCACGGGCTTTATGTTTATAGGCTCTTTGCGTTACCCCTTCGCTAAGCAAGTGGTGTTTGGCTCTCTCACTGTGTTGTTTATGCTTTTGGCTGTCCGCGACTTTACTGGTAATGAGACGATCGGGGTGATTGCTGGGTTTGAAGGTATATTCTGCGGCGCGTGTGCGATTTATTTCGCCATGGCACAAGTGTTGAATGCTGAATATGGGCGTACCATTTTGCCTATCGGGCAACCGCGAGTTCGTGATTTTAACAGCGCGGCGATAGCCTAGTTTTCAAGTAATACGTGATTTCTACGAGAGTCAGCTTTCGTAGAAATCGTTCTTTTAGATAATACCTTTACGTTTTAGTCTTTAGGTATCTCTTCAGTACGTTCTAGAGACTTAATAAAATCCGACTCCCACGGTCTCATCGCGAACAACATGCCCGTCCGTTGTCTTTTAGACATAGGTAAAACCGAGTCTTCTTGGTTTAGAGCCGAAGCTTTAAAAGCAACTTTTTCTAACATTTGCCTAATAATTTCGATAGACGATTCTGAATAACGTCCACTTAAATACAGTCGATAATCCCATTCTTCTCCTTTCTTCGCCTTCATAAAGCTCGATAGTATTTCTTGTTCAATAAAGGTTTCTAACGGCCCACCAGGTAACCAACGAAAATCGTGCGCTATGAGCGAGCGATAATGATTGTTGGGTAAAAACTCGATGACTTTGAGCTTGTCTAGTTTGGACATGAGTTGAATCCCTTCATGTTCCGAGATGTCATAGAAGTCGATCATTTCTTGGAACGACCAGCTGTCTCTTATACAAATCGCAGCCACTAGCAGCTTTGGAGAAGCGAGAAGCTCGTTTTCTTGCTCTTGCGTAAGCTGACTGACTTTTTCAGTTTGCTTTTCTGACAAGATAAAAAGATCCGATAGCGTCATTTTTAGGAGACTACAAATTTGCTCTAGGCGATCTAACGTGAAACTTTGCGTAGAGAAAATACGCTTTATGCTGGCTTCACTCATATCCAACTGATCGGCAATGTCTTTATAAGTAATTTGACTTTGTTTAAGTAAACGTTTCAAGGTGAGATTGACTTGATTTATTTGGCTCATTGGCGCTTCCTGCCTGTAAAGTATCGATAAATAATACCTTTAGTCTTGAATATATCAACTTCTCAGGTTTGAGTTTACCGGAGAAGATCCTTGCTCTAGATTTTGTCTCACCAAACACAAAAATGGAGTTTCAACTATGAAGTTAATTAAACATTCTATCATCATCGCTTTATTTTCTGCCGTAGTCTGTTCGACGTCTTATGCCTCTAGCGATCATAGCACGCAAGCGAGTAAGCATTTATCCCTTGGTGTGAGTCATGGTGTTGCATCAGTTGCTCAACCTGTTAGTGCTGTAGTTGCATCGCCAATCCTTGTTTCTGGAGCTGTTGCTGGGTCAGTCGGCGCGGCCAGCACTCAAGTGGGAGCGAGCACGTTAAACGCACACAATAAGATCCCTGGCGCTTTTAATATCACTGAGCAAACCGTGACAGCCGGCCCATCACCAGATCAAGCCATTCAAGAATAACCTCGAAATGACCACAAAGGAGTAGGGCATATCTCATTATGCCTACTCTTGCTTTCACCATTTGAACTAGGGATTGGAATATGAAAATTATCATTGTATTTATCATGTCGCTTATTACGTCTGTGTTAATACCCATGACAGCTTGGGGTGGCAGTCAAGCAAACCAAAACGCCAAGATCTCTGCCGATAGGATCGTCACCTTTGCGAAAAACGTCGAAAAATACGCGGCCTCACAACAAGCGAGAGCTTTTATTATCGCCAGAGTTGGTCGTCCCGAAAAAGATTTACCAAAAGGCATTCGCTATACGCATACAGCGGTGGCGATTTACTCGGACATACAGTTAAACGACGGCGAAACGGTGCAAGGGTATGCGATCCACAATTTATACCAACTGGACAACGCCAGAGATAAAAGCCAGCTTATTCAGGATTATCCGGTCGACTTTTTTTGGGGGGCGGAAACACTTAAGGCAGGCATCATTATTCCGAGTGAAGCGGTTCAAACTCGATTGATTGCGCTGTATGCAAACGGAGACGACAAAAAGCTCCATAACCCTAATTACTCAGTGATTGCGAACCCATTTAACTCGACGTTGCAAAACTGCACTGAGTACACATTGGATCTCTTGAATGCAGCCATCTATCAAACAACGGACCGAGAACAGCTTAAAGAAAATGCTAAAGCGTATTTTGACCCTCAAATGTTAGACGTGAGTCCACTAAAACTGACTTTGGGTTCCATGTTTGTAAAAGACGTCGCTACACGAGACCATTCGGGAGATGTTCAGACAACGACCTTTACCTCAATTTATCGTTATTTAGACAAATTCAAATTGGTAAACAAGGGAATTAGCTTTTACGAAGATCAGCACGTTGTAACGCTTTGATTCTACGAAGGCTTGTTGTTTATCTATCTTAAAGGAAGTGCTATTGGGGCTGTAGCGCTAACAGAAGAATAAAATTGAAAAGGAATATTTTACTGGTATATACCAAAAAACTTGCTCTTTAACCTAATATTACATAAGTTATAACTAGTTACATAAATGTAACAAATAACAAATAGTATTGATTATGTTGATTTTAATGTAATCCCTCCCACGTCTTAGGTTAAGGAGCAACGATGAGTTTTAAGAATTCCTTGTATTTTGGGTTTGGTATAGTCCTAATTTTACTGGTGGTCGTCGGTGTCACTTCATTCGTTACGATGGAGAAAGCGGAAGACGGTTTTAGTGACTATAAGCAACTCGCAGCCACAACTTCTATCACAGGTCAGTTGCAAGCCGACGTGTTGATGATGCAGATGAAGGTGAAGAACTTTATTATCCGTTCGAATAATGAAGACAAAGAAGCCTTTCAAAAATACCTTGATGAAACCCACAGAATTCTCACCCAAGCAAAATCTATCATGACGGACTCAGAACGTCTGTCTATTATCGATGCGTTACACACGCACATTACAGAGTATGAGCAAGGTTTTGAGAGTATCTCTCACTTGATCGAAGAGCGGAGTTCACTATTAAGAGACTCGATATCTAAAACAGGCGTTCACATTGAAGAAACACTGTCTTCTTTGATTCAAGAGACGGAGATCAACGACAATTCAGAAGCATCGGGGCTAGCCTCTATTGCGTTGAAGAACTTCATGTCGGGCCGATTAAATTTATCGAAGTTTTTAGAAACCAGCGCCAATGACGACATTGAGCATGGGAAAAAAGATTTTGGTGAGGTGAACGTCAACTTATTCGATTTCTTAGATTATGTTTATAACGACGCACGCATTGAGACGACCATCCAACTACGAAAAGATCTAGAGAACTACAGAGCAAGTGTCGATCGATTGGAGCAAGTTATTGTTGCGCGCAATAGCATAGTGGAAGAAACCCTAGAACGCATCGACCCATTACTGGCAGAGTCTATCGCAGCCATTAAAAAATCCGTACGTGATGATCAAGCATCGATGGGGCCGGTATTAGAACGACAAAGTGACATAGCAAAAGCGCTGATTAGTTCACTTGTCGTATGTGCTATTGTATTGGCTGTTGTGGTTGCCTTTGTGATTACGAGACGTACCCAACTAAGATTAGGCGGCGATCCAGCCGAGGTAACCGAGATCGTTCAGCGTGTTTCTCGTGGTGAACTGGACTTCGATCTGCCAAATACAAACGAGCGCAAAGACAGTCTTTATGCCTCTGTCCGCGATATGATCGATGCACTGAAAGCAAAAGCTGCATTTGCGCAGAAAATCGCCGACGGCGATCTATCGTCCAATATCACTTTAGCCTCTGAAAACGACGTATTGGGTAAAGCACTATCCGACATGAACCACCAATTAACCGGTATTTTGCGTAACATCCAGCAAGCGGGTGATACATTGGCGGTAGGGATCGACCAAGTTTCTGAAGCGAGTCAATCGCTTGCAGAAGGCGCAACCCAACAAAAAGACAGTGTAGAGTCTATCTCAACACTGTTAGACAACGTGTCACAACAGACTGCATCGAATGCGTCGGATGCCAAAGACGCAAATCAATTGGTTGTAGACGCTCAGGCGACTATTTTCGAAGGCCAAAAACGCATGGAAGAAATGACACAAGCCATGCAAGCGATTCGAAAATCCAGCGAAAGTATCGTCGAGTTTATTCGCAACATTGATGAAATTGCGGAGCAGACGAATCTTCTCGCCCTTAACGCCGCTATTGAAGCTGCGCGCGCAGGCGAGCAAGGACGTGGTTTTGCCGTGGTAGCAGACGAGGTTCGAACACTTGCTTCCAAGAGTACACAAGCAGCAGAAGAAACCACTCGATTGATCAACGCAGCGCAGGCTGATTCTGTCAACGGCGCAAACATTGCTGAAAAAACCTCTGAATCCCTTCAGTCTATTATTAAAAGCATTGAATCGACCTCGTCACTCGTATCGAGAATTGCCGAATCAAGTGAGCAACAAGCGTCGGGCGTTAACGACGCTTACCGCCAAGTGACTGACATCGATCAAGTTGTCCAGCAAAATGCCGCTACCTCAACTCAAACCGCCAAGTCGAGTGAAGAGTTGATTGATCAAGTCTCTAATCTTAAAGACATCATGAAGCGCTTTAAACTCGAAGCGGAAACATAACCGTCCAAACCATTGTCAGCCCTTTTCCATGTTTGATTAACTTTCGAGCATGGAAAGGGCGTCGCTTATTTGCCATCACTTACTTGCCAAGTGGAACCTTCTTAAAACTCCTTTCAAAAAAAACATCGCTTCCAAAATACACTTCTCTAACAACACCTTTCTAAAACAATTTCTATTTAAAAACACTCCTTGACCTTTGTGTTACACATAGCTTTTAAACTGTCTATATACTAAGAACACATAGCGTGCAGCCAAGGTGGTAGACCATGTTAACGAAAGAGCTGGCCGATAAGGCTGGAGTAACGGCCGAAACGGTACGTTTTTATACTCGTAAAGGGCTAATTGAGGCCGTCAAAGATCCGAATAACGGATACAAGGTATATAGCCAAAACGCGCTTGCGCGACTTCGCTTTATTACCCAAGCCCGATCGATTGGGTTTGGTTTAAAGCAAATCGAAGAGATCATCGAATTTTCCCAGCAGGGTAGCTCGCCATGCCCGACAGTCAGAAGCATGCTAGATGATAAAATACAGGAAACGCATCGGAAAATTGCCGAGTTTCAGCGTCATCTTGAAATCATGGAAGAAGCCAAAAGCACATGGGCCAGCCTCCCAGATACCGAGCCAAACGGTCAGTCTATCTGTTGTTTGATCGAAGCATGGTCGGATAAAAGAAACGCGTCTTTTTCTGAAATAGAAGACAAAATAAAAGAGAAAATTGAAGATATAAAGGGAGTCAGCTTATGACATCATACACCTTTGAGCTGTCGCTTGCGAAAGTATCCTGCGGTGGTTGTGTGCGAAAAATTGAAGCGCAACTAAAAAACCAAGACCCAAACCTTGAAATCGAAGTAACCACGACGCGTGATCGAGCCCATATCACCACCGTAATGAAAGCGGCAGAGGTAATTGAGCAGATAACCCAACTGGGTTACGTCGCTGATTTAATCACGCCTAATATTAACGACGCTTCTGATAAAAAAGAAGACATAAAAGAGAGCAAAAAAGATAACAAAAATGATGACAAGGCAAGTAATCACCCTGTCATTGAAACACGTGTCGCTGAAACAAATGCGATAGAAACAGATAAATCCAATGCTGAAGAATCACAAGCGCGCGAGTCATTATCCGAGCTGAATCTACTGTTAGAAGGTGTGACTTGTGCGAGCTGTGTAAACACCATCGAAAAAGCGCTCGATAAGCCAGAACAGATACAATCTCTCAATATTAACTTTGCCAACCGAACCGCTCATCTCAATACCTCCTTGTCGAACAACGAAGTGATCGCGCTCATTGAGTCAGCGGGGTATGGTGCAAGTGTACTCTTCGATAGCGAAAGGCCTAATCCTGAAAACAGTGCTAGCCCTGAAGACCAACGTGCCAAACGCGACGCCAAAGAATACAACCAAAAAGTCACCCACAGCAAACTAGCTCTGGCGTTAGGCATTCCGCTTATGCTTTACGGCGTGCTGGGTGGCAGCATGAGTGTATCGACGCCAACTGAGCAACTAATTTGGTTTATCGTCGGTGTGCTTACCTTGTTTATTCTTGTATACGCTGGAAAAGGTTATTTTACCGGTGCATGGAAGGCGTTAAAAAACTGCCACGCCAATATGGACACACTTATAGCGTTAGGTACCGGAACGGCATGGCTTTATTCTATGATGGTGGTTGTGCTCCCGTCAGCCTTTCCAACGGGTTCAGCACACCTCTACTTTGAAGCGTCCGCCATGATCATTGGTCTAATCAACCTCGGTCAGGCGCTAGAATTAAAAGCCAGAGGCAAAACCTCCGAGTCCATTCGACGTTTGCTGGATCTAAAAGTAAAAACGGCACAGGTTGTTCACCATGACAAAGACGTAGAAACGGCAATTGAACGCGTTGCCGTTGGCGATAGGGTTCGGGTGCGGGCAGGCGAAAAAATCCCACTCGATGGCCGCATTGATGCAGGGCAAACCACGATCAACGAATCAATGCTCACTGGCGAACCGATCCCCATTGAAAAACAAACGGGCGATATGGTGTCGGCGGGGACCATCAACGAGGAGGGCAGTTTTACCTTTGTGGTCACTAAAGTAGGCAAAGAGACGCGTCTATCTCAAATCGTGAACCTAGTCGAAAAAGCGCAAAACTCAAAACCGCCTATCAGCCACTTGGCTGACCGAATTTCGGCGGTTTTTGTGCCGACCGTTATGGTCTTAGCTATCGTGACCGCGTTGGTTTGGTATAACGTTGGCATCGAAAACAACGTTGCCTATATGATGGTCGCCGCAACGTCCGTCTTAATCATCGCGTGCCCTTGCGCGTTGGGGCTGGCAACGCCGATATCCACTATGATTGGCATCGGCAAAGCGGCAGAACACGGCGCTTTGATCCGAAATGGCGAATCGTTACAGCAAGCCAGTGATATCGACGTCATGTTGCTTGATAAAACAGGCACCATCACACAAGGCAAACCAAAGGTTGTTCATTATCAGTCTTTTTCAGATCGTGTTTCTGTATTGGATTATGTCGCCGCGTTGGAAAAAGGCTCAACGCACCCATTGGCACAAGCATTGAGTCAATTTTCAGCAAACAGCGAAAGCTGGTCTAGTGAAAGCCAGTCAAGAGAAGCGACAGCACTCGACATAACAGACTTTCAAACACACACAGGCATGGGCGTGTCGGGGGTTCTTAAAGGGGAAGGGGAAGGGGAAGGGGAAGGGGAAGTCGATGCAGACGGAATAAAACAAAAACGCATTCTGCTTGGTAACAAAGCCATGATGCAACACTTTAATATTGCCATCGAAGGCGACGCCGTAAAGTACGCCTCCGCTTGGCAAGACGAAGCCAATACACTGGTGTATTTCAGTATCGATAATGAACTCACCGCTATGTTTGGCATTACCGACCCAATAAGAGAAGACGCCACAAGCGCCATTGCGCGTTTTCACCGCCAAGGCATTCATGTCGTGATGCTCACGGGGGATAACCCACAAACCGCCGAAGCCGTTGCCAAGCAAACGGGCATTGACGAGTTTCACGCCAACTTAATGCCAGACGACAAACTGGCCCATATCAAAGCGTTTCAAGCTAAAGGTCGTATCGTCGGCATGGTGGGCGATGGTATAAACGACGCACCCGCTCTAGCCCAAGCCAATGTTGGCTTTGCGATCGGCAGTGGTACCGATGTCGCCATCGAAAGCGCCGACATTACATTATTACGAAGTTCACTGCACAGCGTCTCAAATGTAATCGCACTGAGCAGTGCCACTATGAGCAACATAAAGCAAAACCTTATGGGGGCCTTCTTATACAACAGCTTAGGCATTCCAATTGCAGCAGGCTTGTTGTTCCCAATGACTGGTTGGCTACTAAGCCCCATCGTGGCAGGGTTAGCCATGTCATTATCCTCCCTAACTGTCGTCACCAACGCCAATCGGTTGCGTTTTTATTCGCCGCGCTAATCACCTTTCGAGTCGCCCAACTAGAGAAAGGGGAAAAGCGAAGAGGGTGAAAGCAGATTAATAGTCTTCATTGGAATTGGGCTAATTGTGTTTATTGCATGGCGGCTTTTAGCGAATGTTTAACATCTGAAATCAAACGTCAATACGTGGATCAATAGCGTTTGATCCACGATACCTCAAGCCTTAATGGGCCAGACTTCGGCCCTTATCTCAGACTCCTCCTTCTGGAGCCCTTATACCTCGGGGCTTCTAGAGCCATTTGCGGCGCAGACTTGTAAAGAACACCCTGACAATGCTGAGATAACCCTTAAATAACTACTTTTTCCTTATAAATCAACGTGCGGCGCACTTTTGTTTATTTGAACCTATTTTTAACTGTTTTACACTATCCAAAAAGGCTCACTTGTTGTGCTGGGCGGCTGTCCCTGCCATTGCCCTAGCTGTCCCTGCCATTGCCCTAAAGGGATAAACATAATGCTATCTTCTCTGGGTTATAGCGATGTTATTTAGTCCTTTTAAAACAATATGAACGCATTCGTCGATAAATGGCGACGTCATTAAGTGTCGATATTCGTTTAACTCTAGCCCTGCGTTTTGTGCAAGTTGCTCAAGGTCAATACTTTCTAGTGTGGCTTCAATGGCAGCATAGTTTGCATGGTGGCCTGTTTGCCTCGCTTTGTCTTGCAGGGCTTGATAACCCTCAGTGTGATGTATTTGCCATGATTCGGTCAGTGGCTCGGTGACACTTTTGTGTGTTATTGATTGGCATACTTCTCTTACAACACCACCAAAACCACCTAGCAGGTAAAGTGGTTTATTTTGCTCTAGGGCAAGCAAAATTTCTTCTAGTACACCTGGCTTTTTACCAGAATAACCTGAAAGTTTACCTCCAGCACAAATACGGGCATCGGACGACTGTATAGACTGCTGGCGCATTTGCGTTAAGCAACGTGACCAGACGTATTTATTCTCCTCGTTACTTGGGGCGAGGGCTGTATTTTTATCTACCTGATTTGCAATGTCGGCTGGGATATCGTGCTCCACCGTCTTTATGATGCCATTGTATTTGGCTCGCCAAGCTACTATTTCTGGGGCTGATACATACAAAGGCCATGCTAGGTGGTTTTCAATATGGATAGAGTCGGAATTAAGGCGTGACTTTAATACAATGGCTTCATCGAGAATAAATTGCGTGAAGCCATCTTTGCGTAAATCACCACCGTAAATAAGGGTACCTGCACGCGCAAGTACATGCCTAGCAAGATCCTGAGACAGTCGTTTTAAATGATCTGGATGTAAATGGTGGCGAGCATAGCCGTTTGTTGGAAACTCTGAAACGGAAATACCGATCCGTTTATTTTCCAGCACTTTGTCTTCTTTCTTGTTCCACAGTGGCGTAAAGGCCTTCACGCCAAAATGACAAAGCCAATCGGATTCTTCCATATAGACTGAGGGTTCTGGGTAGCAAATAGAAGTTTGTCCATTCTTCGTGATGTCGATGACCTGACGTAACTCAGGGGGTCTTGAAGTGATGGCGCAGTCACTGGGAATCCATTCTTGGCTCTGGTAATACGCCAGCATTTTTTGAGCATGTGTATGACGAATGGTTTCTAATAATGTTGCTATAAGTATGCGTAATATATCCCGTTCACTGAGGTTTGCATCCGCTGATACATGCACACAGGGGACATTTGATCCGGCAGGAAAGACTCTATCTTCAAACTCTTCTAGGCAGTCAACAGCAAGGATCGGGCGTTGATCGTGTTTGGCGCAAAGAATTTCTCGCTGACACCAATATCGCGAGGAATAAGCATCGCTGCCAATGGCGATTAATGTGGAGTCTTTTATATGGTTGATGATTTCTTTATCAAACTCGAATCCCGGTGCTATTTCTGTAGCATCGAAGAAGCGGGACATGTTGGTATTGTCAATGTATCTATAAATCGCTTCGGCATGGAGCCGCCCAGTGTCTCCGGCCTTAGCATGACTTAAAAAGAGCTTGATAGAAGAGTCTTTACCATGATCCTCTTTTTTAATCTCAACCAAACCATGTCGATAAATCTCATGGGCCATACATAGCAACGCCTGTTGTATTCGCGTTTCTCCTTGCCATTGGTACGCCCTTAAAAAATTCAGATTTTTTAAACAGCCGTCACTTCCATGCCCTAACCCCTCTCGATTTATTGCAACAGGGATGGCTGGAAAGGCACTTGATAGCGGCAGCTGCTCAATGTAACCTTGCCATTCTTTCCAACCGAGCGTATTCACACTGGTGAAGACAAAAATAATGTCTCTCTCAGCGCGTTGCTTTGGGTGATCCGCAGGCGGCGTATTGGGGCTTTCCGAACTATAGAAGAACAGCGGTATATTTAAGCCACGGGAAAAAGGACGATCCACATCTCTTGCAAAGTAGGATCGCACTGCATCAAGAATCGGCTGAACCGACTCTTGATCACTTGGATGCCAGATAAAGTGCAAGGCTAAGGGAGGAGCGAAAGCATTACTCATGGTTAAGACTGCCATTGCTGCTGATAGTCTGGGCGATTCTTTGCAAAGCTGGGAAAGCTATTATCAGGGGTAACTGTCTTTCTTTTCTCAAAGGCATCATGAATCCACTGGCGTAACTCATCGCCATTACGAGGCCAAGAGTAGATTTTAGCAAAGCCGCATTTCACATTGTCGTAGAGACGAGGAGGAATGGTGTAGGGGTTGTATTGACCAGAGTTTTCTGCGTTTTCCAATTCATAAAAACTGGAGCCCGAAGTTGAATAACTTGGTAATAAAATTCCAATCAACCCTGTTCTGGGGTTGTTTTTTGTATCACGAATACTGGAAGCAATTTCCCAATCTACATGCTTTCTACGCCAAGTTCCTTGACCGATAAGCACTACTGTGACCGTTGCATCCTTAATAAATTTTTCTCGTATAATACGACGAATATCGTCAGTCTTTTTATTAGGATCAATATCGCCATCTTGCACGGATTTGGAAACATAACCATCAAACTGCTGGCTAAAGTCTCTTTCAAATTGTTGGCGTTGTTCCTCATCGGCATGATGAAAGCTGATAAAGGTTTTGTGTTTTTTGGTAGTGTAACCATACATAGGAAAATCCTTGTAGTTAGTGTTTTGGTTTCGGCATGAGGAGGTCTGTGTAGTTTCCTGTTGAAGAATCGTATTCAACAAAGCAAACGTCCTTTATGACATGGTGCGTTAAGTTGACCGCCGTTAATAACTTAACACTAGTACAACTTAACATCGAGTAAACGGATTGGAATTAAAACAATCACATATCAAGGGCATTGAGACGGAGCGCTTCGCGGCTCATCTTACTCTAATTCTTTTTCGACGATTTTTACTTCATGTTCTGCCGGAAGGTTTTATGTGAGTTAGACGCTATGGCTATATGTCGAATGCGATCCAACGAAAGAGCCTTTTTAGCTTGATTGCGCTGTCGTGTAACTCTTAATTGTAATAGATACTCATTGTCTTACAAATACTGAATTTCTCTAAGAATATGAGTTTCGATATGCACTGGGGGATTTATTATAAGTACGTAAAAAGTGTTTTCTAAAGTGCTGACTGTTTGCATACCCCAGTTCCAGTGCAATCGTTTCAACATTCGCTTGCGTCTCTTTCAGTTTTGTTAGAGCCAGCTCCATTCGGTGTTGGTGTAAGTAATTCATTGGTGTGTTATCGAGTACCCGGTTAAATCGATTTGCGAACGCGGTTCGTGACAATCTGGCTTCTTTTGCCATCAACTCAACGCTCCACTTTTTCTGCGGTGTTTTATGTAATGCGATCAACACAGGTTGCAAATAGGGATCTTTGATTGCCGCCAGTAATCCTGATGAATAGGGTGTTTGAGCAACGTGGGCACGTAACTGGCTCACTAAAAGCGCTTCACTTATGTGATTTCTAATCGCGTATTCCCCGGGTTGCATATTGGTTTTCTCTTGAGCAATGGCGTAGAGGGCTGAACGGATCAAATGAAATTCTTGGCATTCATGTTTACGTAACACTAAAAACTGCGGCAAGGCATTGAATAAACTGCTTCGGCTTTGTTCTTCGATTTCAAATACTAAACTCAGCAAGCGCGTTTTTTCACCACCGCCTCCCCAATGCGTTTCGTAATACGCGCCCGGTGGATGTTGATCAAACCCTTCGAAGTGTTTTTCTTCAGAGTTCCAGACGTCAGCAACAGGGTGAATCTCTACTTGGTGATCTGAGCTGAGTGACATGCTTCCACCGCGAGGAAAGATGAAAGAATCGCCGGAGTGAAGTTCAATCGGCTCTTCCCCTTCAGGTGTTATCCAACAACTGTTTTCAATCACATTAAAGCTGAAGCCATAGTCAAAACCCAATGAACTAAACCCCCATGGGGCACTTAAATGATAAGTGCCGATTAACATATTCTTTATTTTTAAAGACAGCAACGTTTCGCTTAAGAGATCCATAACTTATCCTCGTGTACGATTTGATCTATTAAAAGGTGTATATCGCTCTAATTGTTTTTTTTAAGGAAGGATAGACTATAACGTAATCAATAAAAAAAATAATAGGAGAACGTTAAATGAGTAATTATGATGTTGTTGTAATGGGCGCAGGCCACAATGGTTTGGTTGCGGCCGCATACATGGCGAAAGCAGGCAAAAAAGTGATTGTTTTAGAGCGGCAACCTTTTTACGGCGGCGGGGTAACCACAAGAGAGTTGATGACTCCCGGTTATTTTAATGACGAGCATTCCGCAACGCACGTTATGATTTTAGCGAACCCCTTAATTCAAAATGACGAACTGGGACTGCAATCTAAGTTTGGTTTGAGCTATGACTTTATGGATCGCAGTGTTGTCAGTGTTTGGGAAGATGGTACTGTCCTCGTTTCTTGGAAAGATCTTGATCGAACATGTGAAGAAATTGCAAAAGTTTCGCCTCGCGATGCACAAGTGTATCGAAAGTTTGTCGAAGCAGGGCAGAAAGTATTACCCATGATGATGGCCGGGTTGGCGATTCCTCCCACTCCATTAGGCGCGTTTGTCGCGATGATGGACCAATCTGATCAAGGGCGTTTTATGTTTGATATGATGCAGCGTAGCGCTCGCGACATTATCGAAGAAACGTTTGAAAATGAACTGGTCAAATTGCATTTGCTTCGTGCCGTAGCTGAGGCGCTAATTAACCCCGACGATTTAGGAACAGGCATAGCGGCTTTCTTGTCTAACGCCATGCTGCACACTTATGGCGGCGGAGTACCGAAAGGTGGATCAGGCAAACTCTCAGAATCTTTAGTTAAGTGTATTGAGCACTACGGTGGGGAAGTACGTTGTAATGCTGAAGTAGCGCGCGTCATCGTATCTTCGGGAAAAGCAACTGGTCTCGAACTGATTAATGGCGAAACCTTTATGGCGAAAGATGGTGTAATTGGTGCAATCCATCCGCACGTTTTGGATAAGTTCGTAGAGGGTGTTCCTGAACCTGTTGTTAAAAGAGCGAAACGTGTAACCACCACAGAAATATCTGTAAACATGATTCACTTGAACTTGAAAAAGCAAGCGACCCTGAAAGTTGGCAAAGAGTTCCACTCTCATGCAGTGGAGCTTATGGATTTTTATACAGTACGTGACATGTGTATGGAATTCGATAAACTTCGACGTGGAATTCCATCTCCTCGTTTGATTGGTGGGTTTGATGTTACTCATACAGACCCTTCAAGAGCACCCGCTGGAAGCGGTGTGTTTTACGGTGTTCACCTCGTGCCCGCTAAACTACATGACGGTGGATTAGAAGGATGGGATGAGAGAAAAGAAGCCGTTGCTGACGAAGCTTTAGCACAATATCGTAAGTTTTATGATGGCCTTGACGATGACAATATTATTGCCCGTCATATTGGTTCACCAATGGACCATCAACGTTATAGCCCGAACAGCTTCCTGAATGGCGATATTCATGGTGCGGCAAATCCGTTCTATCAAAGTATGGGGCATCGACCGACTCCAGATCTTGGTGATTTTAGAGTCCCTGATGTAGAAGGCTTGTATCTCGTTGGTCCTGCTATGCACCCAGGTGGTGGCGTGACAGGCGGAGGCCGTGCAACGGCTATTCAAATGATGGATGACCTTGGTATTGATTACGATAAAGTATTCAATGAGGAGGTGCGATGAGCCGTTCTGACAAAAAAAAGCAGATGATGGTTTACGACGGCCAGGGGAAGGAACTGATGACCATCCGAGCGCTGGAGCAAGATGGCGACGATTTGGTCATAACAGGAAAGATATTTGGATCGATGCCGATGAAAGCGCGTCTTAAACCTGAAGAGGCCAGAGCTGCTCTTAAGTTGCTTAATTTCAAAACGATATTATTCGTACTGACCATTTTATTTCGTCGTTCGAAATCGTAACCAATTAAACGTCCTGTATTGAGAGTAACGATGGTTTTATGTTGCTATTCTCAATGCAGGACGTTTCAATTTGGACGCTCGCCATCTATTCTATTTTCCTGAGAATCCGTTGTTTTCGGGAATGTCACTGCAAAGACTTATCCTGTTTAATAACAAAAAAGCCATTCCGCTGGAATGGCTTTTTGAACTTTGATTATTGGCTAATTGTTAGCGGTTAAAGCCTTGTCTAATTCCGCGTCATAACAAGCATCAACCAAGATAAAGACAATTCGGCACATCTTGTTGGATTTATTCGCCCAAGCATGATTTGTTCCTCGTTGTATGACCACACTGCCAGGTTTTAGCAGTGCCTCTCCATCGTCCACAATAAGGGTCAGCTCTCCTTCTAAGACGATGCCGTAATCGACGGATTCTGTCCTGTGCATTAGAGGATGAGGTGAATTTTCTTTTACCGTTGAAAACTCACTACTACCAATGCTCGAAAAGACCCCCTCCATTTTGTCTTTACCCTGAGTTAAAAACTCTTCCGTATCTGGCGGGATATCGACAAAACGAATACGTGTCCCATTCTTTGGCGGCGATAAAACAACTGGCCCTAATGTTGGGTCTTGATCATCAAGATTAATGAGACTTGGTGTTTCCGTGGTGTTCCATATCTCATGAAATTTTGTCCCTGGAATGGCGTCGAAATCCATCGTAGTGGGTATTGGGCCATTTTCGACAATAATGGCATTACCCTCTTCATCATGACCCGTTATAACACGATGAGTTGTCGGAAGAGTCATACGGCTTTACTCCTATAGTACAGCAGGTTAAAAAAAGAAGGTTCATTAAATAGGCTGAGACAGAGCGATTAAAGATTCACGCATAATGGCGGAATGTTCTTCTTTGTCACCACCATGAATCTCGATGTCACAGAGGCGAGCCGAGTTTTCAACAACCATTCTGCAGCGTTCCCAACGACGTTCGTGAAATCTTGCAAACGCGTTGTCTAGATCCTCATTTCCGGCTAACTCATCTGCTAAAACGATGGCACTTTCAATACCAATACCTGCACCCGAAGCAAGATGAGGCGTAGTAGCAGCAACCGTATCACCGATTAGTACAAGGCGGCCACGGTTCCACGGCATTTTAACTAACAGATTAGCAAGCGGGCGATAATCAATGCTCGCACGTTCGTCGTAGGCACGGGGAATCAAAGACTGGACAATGGGATCGGTAAATTCCGACATTAAATCAGCAAATACTTTTGGCCAAGTGGATTTATCAATGTGTTCTTTCTTTGGACGATCTTCAGTAATGAACATATACATGAGCGAATCAGAGACGGGGTTTACACCTAGTTTTAGATGTTGACCTAACCACATGTGAACACGATCAATCTCTTCTGGACGAGGCATAATGGCACGCCATACACCTTGACCAACGTATTCAGGATCTGACACTTCAGGGAAAAATTCTTGGCGTAATTTTGAATGAACTCCATCCGCACCAACAACGAGATCGTATTGACTGGTTGTCCCGTCAGTGAATGAAACTTCGGCTCCGTCTTCTGTTTGAGTAATGTTGTTATAAGTACAACCCAAACGTACATTAACGCCTGCTTCAAGTGTCGCGTTGGACATAATGCGGGCCAGAGTCGGTCTAAAAATACCGCCGCAACCGCCCACATTTGAACCGGCCGGACTTGGTGTCGGTAAGTTTGTTAGTAGCTGGCCGTCACTTAAATACATACCAATGGTATCGGTTACACAGCCTTGTTTAACGACTTCGTCATATAGGCCGAGGATCTCTAATGCACGCATGGATACGCCGTTAATGGTAATACCTGCGCCTAGCTCACACCAATCTGGGTCGATCTCGACTAGGTCGACATCAAATCCATTACGAGACATTCTAATTGCTGCGGCCATTCCAGAGAAACCACCACCAATAACCAAAACTTTATTTACTGCTGCCATATCATGACTCCTTATTCTTATTTTTAAGCTCTAATATTGAAATAACGCCTTCAGAACTAACGAAGAGTTCAACTTTTTCTAATGTCTTACCAAGACAAGGTCCTTGAATACAAAGTCCAGTTGTCGGTTCAAACAATGCGCCGTGAGCAAAGCAGGTAAGGTGCGTTTTCTGAGTATTCAGATACTGATCCTTACGCCACGCCATTGGCGCTCCTTGCACATGCGGACACGCATTTTTCCAACCGTAAAGTTTGTCATTTTTCTTTACGATAAAAATAGCATCCTGGCCATTTTCGTTTTCTATGAAACCTTTTGAACTGTCATTCTCTATCTCATCTATGTGACATAGAAAATGACATTGGGACGCGCTCTTACTCATACCGAGGTCGATGCCGTTGGGCCAGTTGTATCAGGTAATGTTTTTTCTGATGACGAGTTGGCTATCGGCGTTGTTTTAGATGTTTGTACTGACGCAACGCTTTGAACGCGGTTATCACTTATTTCCTGCTGGTTTGCATTTGCGTAATTAGGCTTTAATAAAAAGTGCGCTAACGCAGGTAATAAAATAAGTGCTCCTAACATGTTCCATAGGAACATAAAGGCCAGCAATAAGCCCATATCCGCTTGGAATTTAATCGGGCTAAGTACCCAAGTAATAACCCCAATCGATAGCGTTATCCCTGTGAGCATGACCACTTTTCCAGTGAAGTTGAGTGCTCTTAGGTAGGCTTTTGATAGGCTCGAACCGCGACGTAATTCCATCAAAGTAATCGACAAAATATACAGGGCGTAATCAATACCGATACCAACTCCAAGAGCGATAACGGGTAGCGTAGCGACTTTTACGCCCATATCCAGCTGCACCATCAAGGCTTCTGCCAACACGGAGGTCAGCATTAACGGAAGCACCGCCACCACGACCGCTCGCCATGAGCGAAACGTAACAAATGAAAGAATGATCACCGCGCCGTAAACAAGGAAGAGCATGTCGTACCACGCTTCTTTTACCGTTATATTGGTTGCGGCTTGAATACCTGCACTGCCTGCCGCTAAAAGAAACTGAACGTCCTCGGTATTGTTTTGAGCCGCGAATTCTTCGACGTGGGAAACAATCCTGCTTAACGTGTCGGCCTTGTGATCTTCAAGATAGGTATAAATAGTCAGTAAATTACAACTGTTGTTGTACAGCCCACGGGGCGCACCAGCAGTGATGTAATTTAACATTCTTTGGTTTTCTAAAAATTCATACCATTTTGGGTTACCTTCGTTTAATCCAGATAACACTCTACGAGACAACAAAGTGAGGGAATTAGTGGATTCCACGCCCGGTAATTGGCGTAACTGCCATTCTAACGCATCAATTTTATTGAGTGTTTGGTACTGAGAGCATTGACCGTCCGGCGTTTTAACCATTATGGCCAACACGTCACTGGACGCTCCATAATGCGTATTCATGAAGGCGACATCTTGGTTATATCGGCTGTCTTTACGCAGCTCTGGTGCACCCTGATCCAAATCACCAATTTTTAAAAACGTACTTTGATAATAACCGCCTCCTGCTAGCGCTAACCCACCGATCAAAGCGAACGTAGCCCATTTTCGTTGAGTAAATTTATCCAATAGACGCCACAACACGGGCGCTGTTTTGGTTTCGTCAGACGTTATATCGTTAACAACACTGCGTTGTGCCGCCGAAGCACTGACACCTACGAACGAAAGCAGGATCGGAAGTAGAATTAAATTGGTGAAGATCAGTACAGCCACACCAATAGAAGCGGCTATGGCTAATTCTTGAATGACTTTGATATCAATCACTAATAGCACGGCAAAGCCTACCGCATCAGCAAGTAAGGCGGTAAGACCCGCTAGAAACAGCCGTCTAAAGGTAAATCGAGCCGCGACAAGTTTGTCAAAACCTCGGCCTACATCCTGCATGATGCCATTCATTTTTTGCGCCCCATGGCTCATACCGATCGCAAATACTAAAAAGGGCACTAGGATGGAGTAGGGATCAAGGTCATAACCGAGCGTTGGCAATAGTCCTAACTGCCATACCACGGCCAATAAAGAAGCAAACACCACTAAACCGGTTGAGCGAACACAGCGTGTATACCAAAAGACCATTAACGTTGCGATGATAACCGCGGCAATGAAGAACCAGATAACCGTTTGAACGCCCTCAATGAGGTCCCCCATCACTTTTGTGAAACCCGTTATGTGAATTTCCAGTCCTTTTTCTTGATATTTAGAACGTAGCTCCTCCAGTTTTTCAGAATAGTTCGCATAATCAAGAGCACTACCCTCTGAATCTTGACTCAACAGCGGCATATAAATCACAGTCGACTTTTCGTCTGCGGCGATGAGTTGGCCTATTTGTCCTGAGCGGGCAATATTCGCTTTAAGTTGTTGTAGGCTTTCTGGCGAACCATCATAACCTTCTGGTATAACAGGCCCGCCTTCTAAACCTTCTTCAGTGACACCGATCCAACGAGTTGAAGGAGTCCAAAGCGATTTCATTTGGACGCGATCCACGCCAGGCATTAGAAAAATTTCATCGCTTAACTGACGTAAGAGTTCGAGATATTGCGCGTCATAGAGAGTGCCGTTTGGGTTGGCGACGGCAATTCGAAGTGCATTCCCCAACCCTGTTAATTCTGTCTCATATTCGAGGTAATTTTTAATATAGCTTTGTTCTGTAGGAAGTGTTTTTTCAAAGCTAGCATTAATGGTCAACTTACTGGATTGCCAACCTAAAATGACAGATAAAACAGTAAAGATCATCAAGACAATCATTCGATTATTGAACAATATTCTCTCAATTAATTGCCCGGAGTTTGGGTCAAACTGCGCGTTTTTGGTGTCGGAAACGGAGGTTTCATACTTCATTTTGAGTTTCCTATGTGTACAGGAATGGAACCACTAATACTAAGAGCAAGAATGTTGCCCTTGGAGGTCTCAATGAGATGAGTTAGTGGAGGATAAGGCTTGTGAGTGATAGGGAACAGCTTGTCATTCGATAATGACAAAATCATGCCTGCCTGATTTGACATAAATACCTGTCCATCTTTACTTACAGTTGATCCGGTGATAGAAGCAGGTATAGGATTCATAATCGTATTCCAAGAGGCGCCGTTATTATGAGAAACAAAAGCATTTCCTCGTAGGCCTGCAACAATCAAATCGTTATTTGGGAGCAATTCTGCAGTGAAGAAGCTACCTTCATACGGCGATTCTATGGTGGAAAAGGTCTGTCCATTGTCCATTGATAGCGCAATGAAGCCTTGTTCACCCGCGATCAAGATATGATCACCTTGTTTTTTGATGGCATATAGGTGGTAACCGAAAAAGTTTTCGATTCGTCCCATCCAAGATTGCCAGGTTTCTCCGCCATCTTTGGTTTCAATCGCAAGTCCGTAGGCACCGACTGCAACGACATGTTTTGGGCCTAACTGTAAAAGATCAAAAAAAGGCTTATCAGGACCGTCATCTACTAAGCGTTGCATTTCTCGAATGGCATGTTCATCGCCGTCACTTTCTGCCTCGATAAGCAATTGTTTAGCTAACTTCACCCCGTTTAATTTGATTTCCCAGCTTTCTCCGCCGTTCTTAGTCGCTAAAATAATGCCACTGTGTCCGATTGCGTAACCATTGTTCTCATCACTGAAAGAGATATCCGTTAAGGTAACGCTCACAGGAGAGGGGACTTGTTGCCAAGTTTTACCGTTGTCGCTAGAACGTAGAATCAAACCTCTTTCGCCTACTGTAAAAAGTGGAACGCCTGCATAGGCGGCACCCAACAAAACAGATGTACTGCCTAAATTTGATTGAACCGCTGCGCGTTCCATTGCATCTGCTGTCGCAGCGAGACTCTTGTTGATAGAAAAAACAAACAAAAGTAGCAACGCGATAGGATAGAAAACGTGTTTTTTAACGAGTGACTTCATACTGTTTGCTCCGGTTTAATGACTAAAGGAGCACTTTGAAAAATGCGCATGAAACAAAAAACGGAAATACAACCAAAAACAACGGCGGCAATACCGATACCATGATACCCAGCTATTTTTACAATCGTTCCACCAAGAACAGGACCGACTGCAGCGCCAATCATCAAGACCGCAGGTGTGGCGGCTAATGCACGTCCAGAGGTGTCTAATTTTGCTAACAAACCAAACACGAATATGTGAGTGAACATGATTAACGAAACAAACACGATAGAAGCGGCACCAAATAAAGGCAGCGACGACGAGTTCATAATAATATTGGCTAAAATCACTTGTATAATCGGACCAAGAAAAAGCACTAAACGGGTAGAAATACGTTTTTCCGAAATACCTGCCATGACGGTAGCGAAAAGGTTAAACAGCGACAGACCAACGAGAATTACGGTGATTTCCTGAGCATTAAAACCTCTTTCACGAGCGACTCGCTCCATAAAGCTGAAGGTCATGGCTTGGGTCACTACCATAACGCTGATTCCAATCATGCCATACCAAACATTAGCGGGTATTTTTCGACGTGGTGCTTTTTGGGTTATATTAAGATCTTGTTGATCAAACTTGATGCGAGGGAAGGCAAACGCACAGATCAGAGCGGCTAACGTCAGTATTCCACCAAAAATTATGAACAGTGTGTGTCCACCGTATTGATCGATAATGGTTGGCGCAACCGCCATAAAAGCAATACCCAACACGCCTGAGGCGAATCCTGTCATCGCATACAGTCGATGTGGATTTTCTCCCCGTGCAATAGTGCCATGGGTCATACTAAGTGCAGAACTAGCGCAGGCACCTGCGATCACGTGAAGTATTGCTAGGTATATAAAACTATCTGTTTGCGACGCAATAAAAAAACAGCCTCCAGCAGCCAAATAGCCGATTGATGTGACCAATCTATGATTTAATTGTTTGAAGCGAGGCGCGATTGATAGGCTAGCGCAAACGGCGCCTATCAGGAAAAGTGTGACTAGGGCGCCAGCTTGTTGTGAATCGTAATGATAAGCCGCTACTAACACACCTATCCAGAGTGGCAAAGCAACTAAGTCGAGCATGCCTGCACAGTTTGAAGCCATCAGAGCAACATTACCTTTTAAACCAAATCGCTGACTCATAACAGTGCTCCCAATTGAGAAGTAGTCGGTCGGCAAGCGTGAACTCTTGCCGTAGCTTTGCCAAAGCTCATTTTTTTAGTCATTCTTAGTATTAACATTTTGATCTCCCACGTTACTTATTTTTATCTTGTGGTAGCGGAGGTTTAACTCTGTTTTCAGGCGTCTCTCCCTTAGTATTCACCAAGGGAGAGTTTTGCTCCGTACTACTCTTTGTCATCTAAAAATGACTTTCTGACACCGCTTTGTTAGTCATAGTCTCCATTGTGGGGAGTGTCTGCCCCAGGCGCCCATTTCTTTCGATTTCGCATCAAAAAAGCCTGTGAAGCATCTGCTCCC